>JAHBVB010000001.1:600000-900000 GCA_019637805.1 Anaerolineales bacterium
CCAGGCCGAACATGCGCGCCGGCAGGACCTGCGCGTCCACGCGCAGGCTGGCTTCGGCCTGAGGGTCTTCGGCGGCGTGCAGGTAGCGCGCCGTGTGGATTTGGCCGCGACCCAGCACCCGGCCGCCGGCAGTGCAGTCCACCCAACCCACCACGTAGTCGCGGTCTTTGTGCGTGTCGATCGCGGCCAGCATGGCGTCCAGATTGGGCTCGGCCCAAGCGTTGACTTCCAGCCGGCCGGATTCGATGGGCTTGAGCTGCAGGGTGATGCTGGTGAAGACGCCCAGCATGCCCAGGCCGCCGATCATGGCGCGGAACAAGCCGCCATTCTTGCGCGGCGTGCAGGTCACGCGCCGGCCGTTGGGCAACAGGGCGCTGAACTCCAGCACATGCTCGCCGATGGGGCCGGCGACCCAATTGTTCTTGCCGTGAATATTGGCCGAGAGACAGCCGCCGATGGTGGGAAACATGGTGCCGGGCACCACCGGCGGCCACCAACCATCGGCCAGCACGTAGTTCCACAGATCTTCAATGGTCACGCCGGGTTCGACGGTGATGCGGCCGCGGGCCGGGTCCCAGGCCAGGACGCGGTTGAGACGGCGCAGGTCGAGCACAATCTGGCCGCTGTTCAGGGCGGCGTCGCCGTAGCTGCGGCCGGAGCCGCGCAAGGCGATGCTGAGGCCTTGTTGGCGGGCGAGCTTGAACAGGGCCGGCAGTTCACCGGCCTGCTCCGGCTGGTAGAGCCAGGCACTGCTGCGCAGCGAATGGCCAAAATTTTCCAGGCCCGACAGGGACTGCAGCGACAGGCTGGGGTCGGGACTCAAAAGGACAGTCTCCGAAAGATGAAGGAGGGCACCAGGCGAATGACCAACATAATGTAGCGCCAGAACCAGGGCACATAGACCAACTGCTGGCGGGCGCGCAGCGCTTTCCAAATGCCATCGGCGGCTTTTTCCGGCGAGATGACGCCGAAGGTGCGCGGCGAGCCTTTGAGCTGGTCAGTATCCACAAAACCGGGCTTGACGGTGAGCACATGCACGCCGCGGCGGGTGAGCCGGTTGCGCAAGCCTTCCAGGTAAGCGTCCAGGCCCGCCTTCGAGGCGTTGTAGGCCGGGTTGAGCACCCGGCCGCGGTCACCGGCCACAGAGGAGATGCCCACCAGCTGGCCGCGGCCGGCGCCCTGGAAGAGCGCCGCCGCACAGCCCAGCCAGGCCAGGGCGCCGGCCAGGTTGGTTTGCAGCATCTGCTGGTCTTTGTGACTGTCGAACTCGTCGATCTTTACCGGAAGGGTAACCCCGGCGCAATAAACGAACAGGTCTATGCCGCCCAGGTCCTTGACCAGGCGCTGGAACAAGACCGGGACGGCCTTGAGGTCAGTGACGTCGTGCGCATAGGCCGCGGCGCGGGCTTCGCCGTGGGCGCGGTTAATGTCCTCACACAGCGCGTTGAGGCGGGCCTTGTTGCGGGCCAGCACGGCCACACGGTAGCCTTCGGCGGCCAGCCGCGCCGCCAGGGCGGCGCCAATGCCGGAAGAGGCGCCGACGATGACGGCGCGCTGGCGGCGCAGCAGCGGCGGCTCAGCCGGGAAGCGAGAGGGGGTAGTTTTGGTCTGGGGCATGGTCGCCTCGTATTATACGTGGCCCATGCGCCCCCTCGGCAGCCGCTATATAATTCTGGCATGCTGGAAGCGGACAAACAGGTGCTGGCCTGGCTACTGGAGGGCGACCCGGCGGTGCGCTGGCAAACCCAGCGCGACCTGCTGGATAAGAGCCCGGCTGTCTACGAAGCCGAACGCGCCAAAGTGGCCGAGGAAGGTTGGGGCGCCCGGCTGCTCAGCCTGCAAGACCCGCAGGGCACCTGGGCGGGCGGTCTTTACACGCCCAAGTGGACCTCGACCCACTACACTTTATTGACCCTGGCCTTTTTGGGGCTGCCGGCGGCGAATGCGCAGGCGCAGAAAGCCTGCCAGATCCTGCTGGAGGACGGTTTCTTGCCGGACCACGGCATTCGCTATAACCTCAAAAAGCCCGACAAACACGGTCACGCCGAGACCTGCATCACCGGCATGGCGCTGGGGTTGTTCTCTGCCTTCGAATTGGATGATGCCCGCGTGGACCAGATCGCCAGCCATTTGCTGGCCCAGCAAATGGCGGATGGAGGCTGGAATTGCCGCTCGTATCGGGGCGATACGCACAGCTCATTCCACACCACTCTGCTGGTGCTGGAGGGATTGCGCCGCTATTGGCAGGCCAAACCAGCCGCTCCGCAAACGATTACGGCGGCCATGGCCGCCGGCCGGCAATTTCTGCTGGAACACAGCTTGTTCCGTTCGCATCGCAGCGGGACAATCGTGAAGGCGGCTTTCCTGCGCACGCCGGCGCAGCCCAGCTGGCAGTACGATATTCTGCGCGCCCTGGATCACTTCCAGGCCACTGGCGCCGCCCGGGACGAACGCCTGGCAGAAGCGATCGGGCTGCTGCAGAAAAGCCAAAGTGGTGACGGCCGTTGGGATGAACAAACCCCGGCCAGCGGCAAGCTGTGGTTCCGCATGGAGACCCCGGGCAAGCCGGGGCGTTGGAACACCTTGCGCGCGCTGCGGGTATTGAAGTGGTGGCAGGCCAGCCGCTAAGCGCGGGTAAGCCTGAGGCGCTGTACAAAGCGGTTTTGGGCGCCGAAGTGGTATTTGTATTCCTCGTCGCCGCGCATGAAGTCGAAGACGCTGCGACCCTGCGCAATGCACCATTCGATCATGTAGGCCAGCAGCACCCAGCCGGGGGACAGACGTGCGTGCTGGCTGCTGAAGCCGGAGTTGTAGGCCCAAATGCGCCCCAGATAGTCAAAGTTCATGAAGCCCGCCACACGTTCCGCGCCGACCGTGAGGAAAGCCAGCTGCAGCCAGCCACCAGCCGCGGCGGCCTGGGCGATGGCGCGCATCTGCACCTGCATATCAGGGGTGAGGAAAGCAGCCTTGTCGGCTTCCTGGGCCATCAGGGCAAAGAAGTCGTCCAGGGCGGCGGCCAGCTGTGGGTGCCGGCTGTCGACGATCTCCAGGTCGACCGCCACCGGGTACTTGGCGGCGTTGCGCAGTTTGCGGCGCAGTTCGTGGGCCTGTTTGCTATCCAGCATCTCGCCGTAGGCGTCAAAACTGTCCGGCAGGGTAATGTACGGGCTGGGCTGCAGCGTCTCCAGCTCGGCGGCCCAACCGGCGGCTGCGGCGGCCGACTGTAGGGCGACGGGGGTGGCCGACTCGTCCAGCAGATTGTGCAGCTCCAAGGCCGCCCAATCGCTGCCGGCCAGGTGAGCCAAGAGCGCCTGCACGAAGGCCGGCAGGTCGGCGGGCCGGACGATGAGATCAAGGAAATCGGCGATCTCGTGAGCGCCGATGAAACGCAGCGTGTCGCCGACAGCGAACAAGGGGGCGATGCCGCGCAGCTGACCCGCCTCGTCGCGGCCGGTGAGGATGTGCAACTGCGCAGCTTGCCACTCGCCGCCGCCCAGGTGCTGCCACCAGGCGCGCTGGAAGTCATAGGTCAGAAAGGGGGAATTTTGATGTGTGCTTTCAAGCAAAGACTGCCAGTCTGCTTGCAGGGCAGCCCAATCCTCCACCGTGTGGATGGTTTCGATGCGCAATACAGCTCCGATCAAGTTGAGTTGGGAATGAACACAGGGCGGCAGGAAAAGCCAACCAAATTTTACCTGTATAATTTTTCAAGACGAAGCAGGCCTCGTCTCGCATGTCAGCCAAATTGGATCTAACCGTAGTTTCGCTGTATAGAGTGGACGGGCAAGATGAAGCTTACTTGCCCGGTTTGTTTTGCGCGCCCGCCCCGCGGCGGGCGGCCCGCGGCCGGGGCGAAGACCGCCTGGTGCTGCAATTGTTCGCCCCGCCCGAATTGGGGTTAAGCGCTGAGGCGCAGGCCAGCCTGCTGCAAGATATGGCCAACGGCTACTTCCGCACGGCGGGCGCGGTGACCTCGGCCCTGCGCGAGCAGGTGGAACGACTGAACACTTACTTGTTCCAGCGCAACCAGGGGTCGCCGCCGGCCGGCGCGGCGCAGCTGAGCCTGATGCTGCTACGCGAGGAGCGCCTGACGCTGGCGCAGTGCGGCCCGCTGCACGGCTTCCAGTTGAGCAAGTCGATCCACCATTATTACGATGCGCAGGGCGCCGGCCGCGGGTTGGGCCTGGGCCAGAATGCGCAGATGCGCTTTTACCAATTCGAGCTGCACCCGGGCGAACGCCTGCTGAGCCTGGCGCAGCTGCCGGCCAGCTGGAACGAAAGCACGCTGGCGGACAGCGAGCAGGCTGAGCTGGGCGCATTAAGCCAGCGCCTGCTGGACCAAGCCGGCGAGCAGCTGACGGCAGTGCTGCTGGAAGTGCAACCCGGCACGGGCAGTCTGCAGCAAGTGAGCGCAAGCCAGCTGCGGCCGCAACCCAAGCCAACCGCTGCAGCCGCGGCTGACGTGCCGGCCCCGGCGACGCTGAGCGATACGGCGCCGGTCCGGGCGCAGCCGCTGGCCGGCGCCTGGGTAGAGCCGCCTCTGGCGGCTGCCACGACGTATTCCGACCCCCCTGAGCCAGAAATGGCGACGCCAACGCCAATTTCTGAACGGCTGCGGGATCTTTCCGGGCGCTTTGTGCCGCCGCTACGCCAGTTCCTGGAGCGCATTCTGCCGGAAGAGCCGATCTTCAACCTGCCGCCGCGGGTGATGGGGTTGATCGCCCTGCTGGTGCCGATGGCGGTGGTGATCCTGGTGGCGGTGGTGTATTTGCAGTTTGGCCGCCAGCAGCTGTATGTCAACTATTTGGAACGCGCCCAGGCCGCGGCGGCCATCGCCACAGCCAGCGGCGACGCGGGCGAAGTGCGCCTGGCCTGGGAAGGCGTGATGTACTACGCCGAGCGCGCCGCCCATTATGAAGAAGACCAAGCGGTGGCCTTTGAGCTGCTGAGCCGGGCCAATGCCGCCCTGGATGAGATGGACGTCATCCGGCGCTTGGAATTCAACCCGATCCTCAGCCAGCCGCTGGCCAACGATGCGCAGATCACGCGCATGGTGGCCACCAACAACGAGATCTATCTGCTGGACAGCAGCAGCGGCAACATCCTGCGGCTGTTCCTGGCCGGAGACGGCAACCTGGGCCGCTACCAGCAGGACGCCAACTTCCGCTGCGGCCCCGGCCAGTACGGCAGCTTCATCGTCTCGGCGCTGGTGGACCTGGCGCTGCTGCCGCGCGGCAACGCGGCCAATGCCGAGCTGATCGCCATGGACGCCAACGGCAACGTGCTGTATTGCGCCCAGGGCCAGGCGCCCTCGGCGCAAACCCTGACACCGCCCAACAACCACTGGGGGCGGCCGCGTTCACTGCGCATCGCCAACGGCGACCTGTACATCCTGGACCCGCAAACCAACGCGGTGTGGCTGTATGAAGGCGAGGACCACGCCTTTGGCGAAGCGCCGCGCTTCTTCTTCGGCGCCGAGGTGCCCAGCCTGCGCGACGTGCAAGACATGGCGGTGAACGGCAGCGACATCTACCTGCTGAGCAGCGATGGGCGCATGGTGCGCTGCACGCTGGGCACCAGCGTCAACAACCCGACCAGCTGCGAGAACCCGGCCACCTACACCGACACACGGCCGGGTTTCGGCAACGGGCCGCAGATCGAGGGCGCCAACTTTGAGCAGGTGCGGATCAGCGAACCGCCCCAGCCGGCGATGTATATGCTGGACCCAGTGGCGCGCGCCGTGTATCGCTTGAGCCTGACGCTAAGCTTGGATACGCAGTTCCGCAGCCTGAACGACCTGCCCGCCGGGCTGGCCACGGCCTTTGCGGTGACCCCCAACCGCGCCATTCTCTTGGCGATCAGCAACGACGTCTACATCGGCTTTTTGCCCTCTGAGTAACGCCATGCCAGACTATCTGCGCGTTGCGGTTAACCTGCCCCAGGTCTCAGGCGTATTTGACTATCACAGCCCGCCTGAACTGAGCGGGCGGCTGCGACCCGGGCACCTGGTGCTGGCCCCGTTTGGGCCGCGCCAGGTGCAGGGCGTGGTGCTGGAGCAGGTGGCCCAGCCCGAGGTGGCCGAAACCAAGGCGATCGCCCTGCTGCTGGACGAAGACCCCGTGCTGACCGCCCTGCAGTTGCAGCTGGCGCAGCACCTGGCCGAAAGTTGCCTGGCGCCGCTGGCGGCCTGCATCGGCCTGATGCTGCCGCCCGGCCTGGGCGGCAACCCCGAAGTGGAATTCAGTCTCAGTGAAGAAGGCCGCCAGTTCAGCGGCAGCCTGCCGGCCGGGCAGCAAACCCTGCTGGACCTGCTGCGCCGGCGTGGCGCACTGCGCGACGGGCAGATCAACCATGCGCTGCCGCGACGCAATTGGCGGGCGGCGGCCGCGGCGCTGGCGGCCAAGGGCCTGCTCACCCGGCGCGGCCTGCCGCCCAAGCCGGGCATCAAGGTCAAAACCCTGCCCACCGCCGAGTTCGCCGCGGCCCCGGAGGATGAAAAAGCTCTGGGGCGGGACGAGGCCACCCGCGGGCGGCGAGGGCGGGCGCTGGCGGTGCTGCAGAGCGAACCGGGGCCAATGGACAGCGAATGGCTGCTGGCCGAGAGCGGGGCGACGGCAGCCGACCTGACCTATTTGAACAAGCGCGGCTGGCTGCGCCTGGGCAGCCGCGAGAGCCTGCGCGACCCGCTGGCCGACGCCGTGCCGGAAGCCGGGCTGGAGCCCAAACTGACCCCGAAGCAGGCGGCGGTTTGGGAGGCGATCCACAAGGCGATCGCCGCCAGCGCCAGCAAGCACGCCACGCCTTTCCTGCTGTACGGCGTGACCGGCTCGGGCAAGACCGAAATTTATTTGCAAGCTGTCTCACGCGTGCTGGCGCAAGGCCGCAGCGCGATTGTGCTGGTGCCGGAGATCTCGCTGACCCCGCAGACCGCCGGGCGCTTTTTGGCGCGCTTCCCCGGCCAGGTGGGCCTGGTGCACTCGCAGCTTTCCGAGGGCGAGCGCTACGACACCTGGCGGCTGGCGCGCGAGGGCAAACTGCGCGTGATCGTCGGAGCGCGCTCGGCGCTGTTCGCCCCGCTGGCGGACATCGGTCTGATCGTGGTGGACGAAGAGCACGACGAGAGCTACTACGAAGCCGGGCAGCTGCCGCACTACCATGCCCGCCAGGCGGCGGTGGCCTATGCCCAGCTGGCGGGGGCGGTGTGCCTGTTGGGCTCGGCCACGCCGGACCTGGACAGTTACACACGCACGCAGCGCGGCGGCTGGCAACTGCTCGAATTGCCTGAGCGGGTGCGCGCCCACCGCGGCGCGGCCCGCAGCCCGCAGCCGGAAGAGGGCGCCCTGGCGCTGCCGCCGGTGGAGATCGTGGACATGCGCAGCGAGCTGCGCGGCGGCAACCGCTCGATCTTCAGCCGGCGCCTGCAAGCCGCGCTGGAGGAGACGCTGGCCGCCGGACAGCAGGCGATCCTGTTCCTCAACCGGCGGGGCAGCGCCACCTACGTCTTCTGCCGGGACTGCGGCTATGTGCTGCGCTGCCCCAACTGCGACATCCCGCTGACCCAGCATTTCGAAAGCACCCCAAGCAAGCGGACAGGCGAAGAGAAACGCGAAGCGTTAAATCAACCGAGCTTCGCTCGGTTGATATGTCACCATTGCAATTACAGCCGGCAGTCGCCGCAGGCCTGCCCCAACTGCGCCAGCAGCCAAATTCGGTATTACGGCACCGGCACCGAGAGCGTGGAAGCCGAGGTGGGCAAGCTGCTGCCCGGGGCGCGCGTGCTGCGTTGGGACCGCAGCACGGCGGCGCGCAAAGGCGCCCATGAGCAGATCCTGCAGACCTTCAGCCGGGGCGGCGCGGACGTGCTGGTGGGCACGCAAATGCTGGCCAAAGGGTTGGACCTGCCGCGAGTGACGCTGGTGGGCATGGTGCTAGCGGACGTGGGCTTGAACCTGCCGGACTACCGGGCCGCCGAGCGCAGCTTCCAGCTACTGACCCAGGTGGCCGGGCGGGCCGGGCGCAGCCCGCTGGGCGGCCGGGTGGTGCTGCAAACCTTCCAGCCGGAGCATTACGCCATTCAAGCCGCCGCCCAGCACGATTACGCCGCCTTTTACGCACAGGAAAGCGAGCGGCGGCGCGAGCTGCGCTATCCGCCTTTTGCGCAGCTGCTGCGCCTGGAATACCGGCATGCCGAGGCGCAAAAAGCCGAAGACGAGGCGATGGCCTTGGGGGCAGTGATCGAGGGCTGGCTGGAAAAGGAACAGCGCAGTAGCACGCAGATGACCGGACCGGCGCCGTGCTTCTTCGCCCGGCGCAACCGGGAGTACCGCTGGCATATCCTGCTGCGCGGGCCAGACCCAGCCTCACTGCTGCGCCAGCGGCTGCCCGCCGGCTGGCGGGTGGAGGTCAACCCGCCGAACGTGCTTTAGGGCTGCAGGGTCTCGCGGATCAGCTGCAGGGCCGCCGCCGGGCTGGCCGCCTGGGTGAGGCCTTCGAGCAATCCGGGGTTCTGAATGGCGCCGATCAGCTGGCCGATCATCTCGACCTGCTTCTCCTGTTCCTTGATCGCCAAGAGAAAGACCAGCCGGGTCTGCACCAGGGTGGACCCGTCCGTGCCCATCTGGCCGAAAGCCACCGGCTGGGCCAGCACAGCCAAGCCAATGGCGGAGCGCAGCACCTGCGGCGGGTCGGCATGGGGAATGGCCACCGCCAGCGGTTCGGTGGGCAGGCCGGTGGGGAAAGTCTGTTCGCGGGCGATCACATCGTCCGCATAGGCGGGGGTCACGGCGCCGTTGGCCGCCAGACGATCCACCAAGCTGCGGATGACGCCTTCAGCATCGGCCGCCTGCAGGTCAAGCACGATCTGGTCTGCTTGAAGCAGATCGGTGAGGGTGTACTGCATGCTTACCCGCGGCTTAGGTCAAGGTCCGGGCTGAACTGGCGCACACAGGCTTCCAGCAGATCAACGCTCTGGTTAATGTCGGTCTCGTGGCAGGTGGAGATGGAAGCATGTGAATAGCGATGCGGGATCGAGAGGGCGGCGATGATGTAACCGCGTTCGCCCAGGTAGAGCTGGAAGGCCGGGTCGGTGATCACACCCACGATGACTTCGCGCTGCAGGGGGATCTTGTTCTCGGCCGCTTGCTTCTCGATGAAGCGCCGCAGCTTGGGGGAAGACATCATGCCGGCCAGAGTGCCGCGGCCGTGGAAGTCCATCATCTTGATCGCCGGGCCCTGGCCCATCTTGACGGCTTGCAAATTGTTGTCGGTGTCCGGCGTGTCGGCGGCAATGGTGATGTCCAGTGAAATGATGGCGTCCGGCTTGCTGAAATTCACCGTGGGCAGCGAGCCGCGGATGCTGAATTCTTCCAAGACAGTCAGGGCGAAGACGACGGTCACGTCAGGCCGCTTTTTTGCCAGCTGCTCCAGCACCATCAGCAGGATGTAGACGCTGACGCGGTTGTCCAGCGCCTTAGAGCAGATCTGTTTGTCGCCAAAGCGATGGAAGTTGGGGTGGTAGGTGATCGGGTCGCCGACCTGCACGCCGGCCTGCTCCACCGCGGCGCGGCTGCGCAGGCCCAGGTCGATGTACATGCTGTGGATCCGAGGCACCACGAATTTCTCGTCGGGCTGCACGATGTGATGCGACTTGGAGCCCACGTAGCCCGGCAGCAGGTCACCCGCGTCGGTCAGCACGTCCACGCGCTGGCCCAGCAGGCTCTTCTCGGGCACACCGCCAATGCGCTCGATCAGCAGGTAACCGTCCTCGGTGATGTTGCGGACGATCAGCCCGAGTTCGTCCATGTGGGCCTGCAGCATCAGGCGCGTGTCTGGGTGCTTGGCGCCGCGTAAAATGCCGACCACATTGCCCAGGTTGTCCACATGCACCTCGTCCACCAAGGGCGTGAGGTGGTCTCGCAAAAAGGCGGTCATGGCGTCTTCCCGGCCGCTGACGGCGTGGATGGCGCAAAGCTGCTCCAACAAGTTCCAATTCTCTTTAGCCATCGTTCTCCAACTTTAGCGCATTTGTGCCTGTGGGGCGGGGAGCATTTGCGCGCCCCACCCCACAGGCTTAGAGGCTAAGGCTTAGCGCCGAACAGCCGGCCGATCGAAGTGAGCAGCCAGGCGATCCAGTTGCCGCCGGAGAGGCCGGTGATGCTGGTCGCGCCGCCGGTGTCGAAGCCGATGTTGGCGGCCGTCTGCGTCAGCAGCGGGGCCAGGTCACCGGCTACATACAGGATCATGGTCATGATCACCGCACCGTACAGGATGGAGCGGAACAGGTTGCCCTTGGTCAGCGGGGGCACCATGGCCACGAAGAAGGCGGTGGCCGCCAGGTCTGCGGCGGGCAGCACACGGTTGCCCGGCAGGATGGCCGCCAGCAGCAGCGTAACCGGAATGAGCACAATGGCGGCGGCGATCGTGATCGGGTGACCGATCAGGATGGCCGAGTCCAGACCAATGTGAAATTCGCGGCCGGCAAAGCGCTTCTTCATGAAGTTGCGGGCCGCCTCCGAAATGGGGGTCAGGCCTTCCATGAACAGGGAGATGATGCGCGGCACCAGCAACATGACCGCAGCCATCTGCACCGCCAGGGTCAGCACGCTGCTCCAGGCGGCGTAGTCGCCCACGCCGTAAGCCAGCACGCCCAGCAGCAAACCGAGCAGACCGCCGAGGATGATCGGCTGGCCGACAACACCCAGACGCTTCTGGATCGTGTCGGCATCCCAGTTGATGTCGCGCAGGCCGGGGATCTTATCCACCAGCCAGTTGAGACCCAGGATGATGGGCACACTGGTGATGGCCCAACCCTGCGGGATGGAGATGCCCGGCAGGTTAAAGAACTTCTGCACGCGTTCGGCGGTGAGGTCTGCGATCAAGAGCGAGACGACCGCATGGATGGCCGCAGCCACCAAGCCGAAGAGCAGATTGCCGCCAGTCACCAGGAAGACCAGGGAGCCGGTGTAGGCATAGTGCCAGAAGTTCCACATATCCACGTTGAGCGTCTTGGTCCAGCGCATGGCCAGCATCAGGATGTTGACGCCGAAAGCCAGCGGAATAACCAGAGCGCCCACCGCAGTGCCAAAAGCGATCGCCGCCGCCACACCCCAACCCACATCGACAACGTCGAGCTGCAGGCCGGTGTTGGCAATCAGCCGCTGGCTGGCGGGGTCCAGAGCGCCGATCAGCAGGCCGATGACCAGGCCCAGGCCGACAAACGCAACGCCCACCGTCAAAGCGGAGATCAGCGCCTTGCCGGGCTTCAGACCCAGGACGAGGCCCAAAATGAAGATCACAATGGGCAACATGACCGGGGCGCCGAAACCGGTAAGGAAATCACTGATCGCTTGAATAGTTTCCACTACTACCTCCTCAAAGGTATTGCTGAATGATAGTTGTTAGGGAGTATCCAAATAGATGCGTTCGAGCTGGTCTATCACCTCCTCCTCCCCAATGCCTGTCAAGAAAGGTAAGCCACTAAGTGTGGGGATTTGTACATCGTCGTAAGGCACCTGGGCGGTGGCCACCACCGCATCGGCGCCGGAAAGCTTGTGCGGCACTTCGGGCACCCGGCACTGCACCGTCTCCACCGGGACACCGCGGGCGGCCAACATCTCCTGGATCTTGATGGCGACATGGGTCGAAGTGGCGATCCCGGTGCCGCAAGCCACCACGATCCTGAGCGCACGGCCGTCGGCTTTGCTCATGGCCCGCTCCGTTGTGGTTGCATCATGTTCTTCATAAGGTCGTCCTTCCAGAAATGTTCAATCGGCAATGATGACAGTCACCCCCGCAGCTTCGATCTCTTTGAGAATGTCTGCGGGGGCCGAGGAATCTGTGACGATGGTGTTGATCTTGGAAAGCGGGCCGACATGGGCAAACGTGGTCTGGCCAAACTTGCTGCCGTCGGCCACGATGATCTTCTCTCGGGCCTGTTCCAGCAGTACCTGCTTGATGCGCGCGTCCTCGATGTTGTATTCGGTCAGCCCGTCGCGCGGGCTGATGCCGCCCATGCCTAAAAAGGCCTTGTCCACGTGCAGCTCGCGATGGGATTTTTCGGGGATCGGCCCGGTCATGGAAAGCTCACCGGGACGCACAATGCCGCCAGTCAGGATCAGCCGGGAATGGTTTTCCAGGGGAAGGGTGCGCACGACTTCGTTGGCGATCTGCAGGGAGGAGGCCACAATCGTCAGGTTGCGCTTGCTGGCCAGGCCAGGGACGATCTCCAGCGTGGTGGTGCCGACATCCAAGGCGATGCTGTCTCCATTGAGGATCAGCTCGGCCGCCTTAAGGCCGATGCGGCGCTTTACTTCAGTTTGATTGTTTAATCGGCTGCGGAAAGGGGGTTCAAAACTGCGTCCCAGACTGACGATGGCGCCGCCATGCACGCGGCGCACCAAACCATCGCGATCCAGAGCACTCAGATCGCGCCGGGCGGTCATCTCAGACACACCGAATTCCGTGGAGATATCGGCAATTGTGATATGGCCTGCCGATATGACTTGTTCGGAGATCCAGCGCCTACGTTCCGCAGTAGTGGTCATAAAGCTCCCCGTTGTTCGATTTTGTTTACTTACACACTATAAATGTTCGATTATTTATTTGCAAGGGGCAAATGTCGCTAAGTTGCTTTCCGAAAATCCTATCTTGATTGGGCTTTTGCGCCCAGGGGATGCGCTATACAATCAAAGAATCCTGAATTGAGGTATCTGCATTGGCCATCCGAAGAGAACTGGTCAGCTGGGACGAAGTCACCAAGCTGGTCGATCATTTAATCGTGCAATTCGAGCATGAGTTCAGCGCCATGCTGATGATCACACGCGGCGGGATCGTGCCGGGCGGCATGTTGGCCGAGCGCATGGGTTTGCAAGACATCTTGACGGCGGCTGTGGACTTCCCGGCCATGCTGGACAACCCGCGCGACAACATGCTGGTCTGGCCGCAGTTCTTGCAGTTCCCGGAAGACAGCTTAGTCAGCGGGCGGCGCATTCTGGTGGTGGACGATGTATGGGGTTCCGGCCGCACCAGCACGGCGGTGAAGAACAAGGTTTCGGCAGGCGGGGGCATCCCCTTCACCAGCGTGCTGCACTTCAACCCGCAGCGCAACCTGTTCGGCAATGCCCGTCCGGACTACTTCGCGGCCAGCACGGACGCCTATATTGTGTATCCCTGGGAGCAGCTGCCCAGCACCGGCTGGGCCATGCGCGATTATTAGCCGCGACCCATCAATGCGCCGCGTGTCGCTCAGAGCGAAGCGAAGAGTTTTTGCTGCATCGAGTTAACCCAGAAGATGGCAAACAAGTAATGAATCCGCTCGGAATAACACGGAGGTCAGGGCTAGGGGCGCATCATGCTGCGCCCCTGCAAGTCACGGCAATGACCAATTAGCGCGCCAGCAACTCAGCGTATTGTTTGCGCAGCTTGGCAAGCTTTGGGGGAATGACGGCCTGGCAGTACCCAGAGCCGGGATTCTTCTTGAAATAGTCGTGGTGGTATTCCTCGGCCACATGAAAGATATCCAGCGGGGTCAGCTCGGTCACAATGCCGCCGCCCAGCTCTGCATTGAGCTCGGTGATGAAGCCCTCTGCTTCGGCTTTCTGCGCCTGGTCTAGATAGAAGATGGCCGAGCGATACTGAGTGCCGATGTCGTTGCCCTGGCGGTTGAGCGTGGTGGGGTCATGCACGGTGAAGAAGACGTTGAGCAGGTCGTGGTAGCTGATCTGCTCCGGGTCATAGTCGACCTGCACCACTTCGGCATGGCCGGTACGGCCAGTGCAGACCTGCTCGTAGGTCGGATGGGGCTGCTGGCCGCCGGCGTACCCGGGCTGCACGCGCTGCACACCGCGCAGGGGCTGAAAGGCAGCCTCGGTGCACCAGAAACAGCCGCCGGCAAACACGGCGGTTTGGGTGGCCATCAGGCGCCCTCCACCTGGGCGAAGCGCGGGTCCTCTTGCAGCGTCTGGCGCAAGCCGTCTTCCAGCGAAGTGCGCGGGCGGAAGCCGAGCATCTTAGCGGCCAGCGTAGTGTCGGCGCACATGCGTGAGGCGCCGGCTTCGCTGCGCGGCGCATCCAAGATCTCGGCGCTGCTGCCGGTGATGCGCAGGATCGCCTCGGCCAGCTCGCGCATGCTGGTTTCCTGACCGCTGCCCACGTTGAGCACCAGCTGGTTCACGTCCGGCGCAGTGGCGGCGGCGGTCAGGGCGCGCACCACGTCGTTGACGTAGACGAAGTCGCGGGTCTGGTTGCCTTCGCCGTGCACCACCAGGGAGCCGCCGCGCGCCGCCTGGCGCAGCCAGTTGGGCACCACCGGCGGGTGCGAAGGCGGCAGGTGCTGGCCGGGGCCATAGGCATTGAAGATGCGCAGGCAGACGGTTTCGATGCCCCACAGGGAGCCGATGGTGCGCACGTAATATTCGGCGGACAGTTTGGAGACCGCATAGGGTGAGCGCGGGTTGGGGGTGGCGGCTTCGCTGAGCGGCTGTTCGTGCTGGTCGCCGTACACCGCGCCCGAGGAGGCGAAGACCACCCGGCGCACGCCTACATCACGCATGGCTTCCATCAAGCTGACCGTGCCGCCCACGTTCACATCGGTGTATTCGCGCGGGTACAGTAGCGATTCCGCCACGCGCACGCGGGCAGCCAAGTGGTAGACGCAGTCCACATCCTGCAGCAGCGACCACAACTTGGGGCGATCGTTGACATCGCCGCGGGTGAAATGCACGTCCTTATACAAAGCATCGGGGTCGCCGCTGGAGAGGTCATCCAGCCCGCGTACCAGGTGGCCCTCACGGGCCAGTTGGTTGGCCAGGCTGGAGCCAAGGAAACCGGCCGCGCCGGTGATGAGAAAGTTCATGCGCGGCGATTATAGCATTCGGCCCCTGCGGATTTGACGCGCGGATTCTCTGGCAGTTATCATCACGGCATGCGCCGTCTGATCGCCATTGTGCTTTTGGTCACCCTCAGCCTACCGCTGCGCGATTCCGCCATTCGCCTGCCCGGCCCCGAAACGATCCGCCATTACACCTGGGACGTGGAGTTTGACTACCTGACCTGGGTGGCCCATGCGGCGGCGCTCAAGATCGGCCAGGGCCGGCTGCAGCCCGAGCGCTTTTTGGATGAGGAATCCCAAAGCGCGCACGTGCGCGCCACCATGGCGCTGGTGCAGCGTATTTTGGACGCCGAGAACGAGCTGCGCCGCCTGCATGCCGACCCGGCCGCCAGCGCGGCGGAGCGCAGTGCCCTGGCGGCGCAGTTGGAGCAGCTCTACCAACAGCGCCAGCAGGCCGCGCCGCTGGCTGAGAGCATTCTGCAGGCCCAGGTGAGCGCCGTCTTCAGAGAGCAAGGCTTCGTGGTCTTTCCTCCGCTGCTGTACCACAGCACCCCGCTGCCCTGGGCGCTGATCGTCTCGCCGCGCGACAGCATCGCCCAGCAGCACAACCTCTCGCTGCGCACCGAGCTGACCCTGGAGGAGCACATCCGGATCGAAGATCAGGTGGCAGTCGGGATGAACGTCTCGACCCTGGTGGTGCCGGTAGGCGGGATTGGCGTGTACCCCACCATGGTGGCGCAGAGCAGCAACCTCAACTGGCTGGCCGAGACGATCGCACACGAATGGCTGCACAACTACTTGACGCTGCGGCCGCTGGGGTTCCTGTATTATCACAGCCCGGAACTGACCACCATGAACGAAACCACCGCCAACCTGGCCGGCCGCCAGATCGGCGAGGCGGTCATCGCGCGCTACTACCCCGAACGCGTGCCGGCGCCACCGCAGCCGGCGCCAACACCAACCACACCGGAGGAGGCGCCGGCCCCGCCCGCCTTTGATTTCCGGGCCGAGATGCACGAAACCCGGCTGCAAGTGGACGCCTTGCTGGCGGAAGGCAGGCTGCACGAAGCCGAAGACTATATGGAAGCGCGACGCCTGATCTTCTGGGAGCACGGCTACATCATCCGCAAGCTAAACCAGGCCTACTTTGCTTTTTACGGCAGCTACGCAGACAGCCCCACCGGCCCGGCGGGAGCCGACCCGGTGGGCGCGGCGGTGCGCGAGCTGTACGCCCGCAGCCCAGACCTGCGCAGTTTCGTGGATCAAATGGCCTGGCTGACCTCCTTTGAGGGTCTGCAAAGGCTGTTGGCAGACTAAGCGGCTTGGGGCTACAATCATGGCTTATGCGTACTTCCCTCCTGGCGGCGCTGGCCCTGCTGCTGGCCGCTTGCGCCGCCCCAACCCCGCCGGAAAACAACATCACCGCTCCCCTGGAACCGCTCCCCGCCAGCGGCTACCCGGCGGCCGCCTGCACGGCCGTCACCAGCCCGCCGCAGCCAGGCGGCGATTACCTGGCCGGCCTGCCATTTGACAGCCTTAGCGCGGCCGACTGGCAACGCGGCCCGGAAGACGCTTTCATCACCATCCTGGAATACAGCGACTTCGAGTGCATTTTCTGCGCCCAGCTGAGCGGCGTGCTGGACGAACTGCTGGCGCGTTACCCCGACGAGCTGCGCGTGGTCTACCGCCATTACCCGCTGACCGGCACGCCCGAACAGCCGCTGCACCCCAAAGCGGCGCTGGCCATGCAGGCCGCCGAGGCGGCGGGCAAGCAGGGCAAGTTCTGGGAAATGCACGACCTGCTGTTTGCGCAGCAGGCCAGCTGGTCTGCCCTCAGCCAGGCGGAATTTAACGGCTGGCTGCTGAACGAAGCCGCCGCCGAACTGGAACTGGACGCCAACGCATTCAAGGAAGACCTGCACAGTGAAGAACTGAGCGCCGCGGCCCAAGCCGCCTGGGACTGGGGCCAGGAGATCGGCCTGCCCGGCACGCCCTTCCTGGTGATCAACGGCCAACTGTATTACGGCGGCCCGCTGGACATCCTCAGCCTGGACAACATTATTCAAGCCAAGCTGTTGGCGCAGCGCCAGTTCCACTTCTGCCCGGAGATGGCCCTGGAGCC
Source organism: Anaerolineales bacterium (assembly GCA_019637805.1). NCBI lineage: Bacteria > Bacillati > Chloroflexota > Anaerolineae > Anaerolineales > Anaerolineales bacterium. The sequence continues at coordinate 616,950 of JAHBVB010000001.1, forward strand.
TGGGGCACGGTACACCGCCACGCTGCACACAGAGCACGGCCAGATCGTGGTGGAACTGCTGCCGGAAGTGGCCCCGATGGCGGTCAACAGTTTCCTGTTCCTGGTGGAGCAAGGCTGGTATGAGAATGTCACCTTCCATCGCGTGATCCCCGGCTTCGTGGCCCAATCCGGCGACCCTTCCAATACGGGCTACGGCGACCCCGGCTATTTTTACGCCATCGAAACCAGTCCCAACCTGAGCTTTGACCGCGCCGGCCTGTTTGCCATGGCCAATTCCGGCCCGACGGCCAACGGCAGCCAGTTCTTCATCACCCTGGGGCCGGCGCCCCATCTGAATGGCGGCTACACGATCTTTGGAGAAGTCATTCAGGGGATGGACGTCGTCGAACAGATCCAGGCGCGGGATGTGTCGCAACAAGCCGACCTGCCGCCGGGCGACATGCTGTACCGCGTGAGCATTGAGGTCCATTGAGTCAGGTCCCTGCCCCAACCGTAGACAAGCACCCCTTTGACTGGCTGACGCTGCTGCAGTTTGGCAGCAGCGGCTTTGCGCTGGCCAGCGGTCTGACCACTGCACTGGGGCTGGCGGTGGCGGCGGCTTTTGTGCCCCGCGCCAGCAGCCTGGACGGCCTGGTCCAACTGAGCAGCCTGCTGGGCATCCTGGCGGCGGCCCTACTGTTGCTGCCCTCCACCTACTATGCGCTGCGGCGCATTCTGGGCAAGCCCGGGGCGGTCTTCCGCCCCTATGGGCGCGCCTTTGCCTTCAGCATCTTGGCGCTGCCCCTGTGCATCGGGGCCTCCTACCTGGCGCTGGAAGCCCGGCTGGACTGGCTGGTGGCGCTGCTGTACCTGGGGCCGGCCATCCTGGTGGTGGCCTGGCTGGCCTGGCTCGCCCTGCGCAAGCTGGGGCCGCTTTCTGCGCAGCGCATTTGGGGCGGTCTGGCCGCCGGTTTGATCGGCGTGACCAGCTTTTCCCTGGCCCTGGAGGCCGTGGCGGGTGTAGTGGTGCTGGCCGGGTTGGCGGTGTATGTGCAGGTGACGCCGGAACTGACCCGGGCGATCGAGGCGCTGCTGCAAGCCTCAGAAAACCTGGACGATGTCAGCCTGCTGGCGCCGTTCATGAACGACCCGGTGATCTTGCTAACCGGGCTGTTTTCGTTGTCCGCGGTGGCGCCGCTGGTGGAAGAATTCTTCAAGCCCCTGGCCGTGGTGCTTTTGCTGCGCCGGCCGCTGACCCCCGCGCAGGGTTTCGCCCTGGGGGCGCTGAGCGGGGCCGGCTTTGCCCTGGCGGAAAATCTGTTCCTCTCCGCCCCGGCGGAGACCTTGGCGGTGGCCGTGGCGGGACGGGCCGGGGCCAGCGCCATGCATGTGCTCACCGGAGCGCTGGCGGGCCTGGCGCTGGTGCAGGCCAGGCAACAGCGGCGCTATGTGCGCCTGTTGGGCATCTATCTGCTGAATGTCGTGATCCACGCCGTATGGAACGGCCTGGTGCTGCTCAGCGCGGCTGGAGCGGTAACCCTGGCGGCCGCAGAGGGTCTGGTTCCGGCGGCTTTTGCCATGATCGGCCCCGTGCTGCTGGTGGGGCTGGGCAGCACCTGCATTTTGGCCATCTGGCGCATTAACCAAAGACTGCAACCGAACTAAAATTTGTTCTAACGAGGAGCCCCAACCTATATGTCCCAAATTCTTGATGCGATGATCGATCTGCTGCACACGCTGGCCACCAGCTTGCCGCTGCCCCTGTTCACCGTGGTGGCCGCCTTCGTGGAAGAAGTGATCGCCCCGATCCCTTCGCCGCTGGTGATGACCCTGGCCGGTTCGCTGGCCGCCTCCGCCGGTTATGCCCAACCGTACTTGCTATGGCTGGCCGTGATCGGCGCCATCAGCAAAACGATCGGCAGCTGGGTGGTGTACATCATCGCCGACCTGGGGGAAGATTTTGTGCTGGGCCGCTTTGGCAAGTTCCTGGGCATCTCGCACGAAGAAGTGGAAGCCTTTGGCAAGCACCTCAACCAGGGCCGGCGTGACGGCCCGGTGATGTTCCTGCTGCGCGCCATCCCGATCATCCCCACTGCGCCGGTTTCGCTGGTGGCCGGCTTGATCAAGCTCAACCTGCGTTCGTACCTGTTCTCGACCCTGTTGGGCACACTGGTACGCAATGTGCTCTACCTGTATTTTGGCTACACCAGCCTGCAAGCCGCCACCTCGGTCAGCGAAGGCTTCGAGAGCCTGGAAGGCATTGGCTATCTGGTGCTGGCGCTGATGATGGCGACCGGCATCGGCTATTTCTATTACCTGCGCAAGAAGGGCGCCGGCCTGGCGATTACCAAGCGCCTGACCGAGAAAAAGAGCAAGTCATAAAGATCCAGGCAAACAAAAAGGCCCTGCATAATGCAGGGCCTTTTTTTGTTGCAGCGTACTAGGGCAGCAGACGCAGATGGTCGGGTGCGGCGGCCTCGATAGTGGCCCGTTCCCAGTAGAGCGGGTTGAAGAGCACATCCGCCCAGGGCTGGGCCATGTCAATGTAGTGGGGCGCATTGGCATGGCCGGACTGGCCGGTGGTGTGGATCTGCAGGGAGTTGTCCCAGTTGGACAGGTCAAAGATGCTGCGCTTGGAGGGCAGGCTGGTGACGGCAAAGCTGTCATTGGCGGCGCTCCAGTTGTTGGCGTTGACGATGGAACTGCCGCCATGAACGGCAAAGGGGCCGCGGTTGAACAGGCTGTCGATCAACGGGAAGTTGCTCATGACCTCATGTTCGAAGGTCATGGTGTGCTCGCTGCCCCAGGCCCAGCCCGCCGGGTCGTTGCCGTGGGCGGCGGTGATGTCGGCCACGGCGGCTTCGAAGGCGGCAGCCAGGATATCTGTGCTGGTTTCCCTGGCGGCCGTAGTAACATCGTCCCACCACGGGTTGGCCGGGTCAGCCAGCAGGTTCTTGACGGTGACGAAGGAGGGCGAACTGCCGCCCGGCCAGTAATCCTCAGGCAGTTCATCGTGGAAGATGTCTGCCAAGAGCTGGCGCCAGAAGTAGTTGAACAGCAGCGCCTCAGAGGAGTCGCGGTGCTGGTCGCCATTCCAGGCCAGCAAGGTGTCACGCAGTTCCGCGCTGCGCTGGTCAGCAAAGTCCAGGCCAGCCAGGCTGGGGATGATCTCCAGCGCGCCCAGGTTGGCGCTGTCCTTGAGCATTCCCTGGTAGTAGGCCGAATCGATGGGGCCGGGAGCCGCCAGGATCAGGTCTTCAATGCGTTTGGCGCGATAGCCGTAGTCCCAGATGTCGGCGATGTGGAAAGGATAGTCCGGGCCGACAATGGCGTTGTTGGCGGCCACAATGTAGCCCGCCTCGGGGTTGAGGGCGTAGGGCAGATGGTCAAAGGGAATGTAGCCCTGCCAGGCAAAGTCGCTGGTCCAACCGGGGACAGGATAACGCCCATCCGACATGGTGCGCACGGGGATATGGCCGGGCAGCTGATAGCCGATGTTGCCATCGATATCGGCGTAGAGCAGGTTCTGCGAGGGGGCCACAAAGTCGCGAGCGGCCTGGCGGAACTCGTCAAAGTCCTGGGCTCGGTTGATCTTGAGGATCGATTGGAAAGTGCGCCCGGGTTCGAGGGCCGTCCAACGCAGGGCGATGGCGTAGTCCTGCGGCAGGTTGAGGCCAGAGGTCTCGTGGAAGTCCTCCAGGTCGCCAAAGGCGCCGGAGATGATCGGGCCGAATTCCGTGATGCGCACCTTCAGGTCCATGGTCTCGGAGCTTCCGATCTGGATCTGTTCGGTGACGACTTGCATGTCCACCCACTGGCCGTTCATCTCGTATTGGTCCGGGTTGTCCGGGTTAACCCGGATGACGTACAGATCCATCACGTCAGCGCCGACGTTGGTCAGGCCCCAGGCGATCTGAGCGTTGTGGCCGATGACCACGCCGGGAGCACCGACGAAGGAGACGCCGATACTCTCGTATTGACAGTCGGGGCCCACCGGCTGGCAGTGCAAGCCCACCTGGTACCAGAGCGAAGGGATGCCCGTGCTGAGGTGCGGATCATTGGCGAAGAGCGGCGCGCCGCTGGCGGAGAGCTCGCCGGAGACCACCCAACTGTTGGAACCCAACTCGGCTTCGGGGTCACCACCCAGCCAGTCGTCCACCGTGTTCAGGTCGCGCAGCACCTTGGAAAGCAGGGGCTGCAAGCCCTGCGGCAGGCCGGGTTGGCTTTGCAGTTCAGCAATCACAGCCGACTCGTTGAACTCATATTCCGGCAGGATCAGCGGCTGCTCCTCGGGGTAGGCAGGATACAGTTCGGCGATGCGCTCGGCAGGCAGGCTGGCCAGCAAGATCGAGCGCTTGATCTCGTCGTCCATGTTGTCACGCAGGTCCCAGGCCATGGCCTTGGCCCAGGTGAGCGTGTTGAGCGGCTCCCAAGGCGCCGGCTGATAGCCGGGGTTGAGCAGACCGAGGAAAAGGTATTCCAAAGAGATCTGGGTACCCTGGCGGTCAGCCAGATAGGCATTGACGCCGTCGGCGTAGGCTTGCAGGGTGGCTGCGCTCTCATCGTCGAGCAGATCCAGCTCCAGGCGGGAGACGCGTTCCCAACCCACCGTGCGCAGGAAGATGTCGGTGTCGATGGTGTTGCTGCCCAGCATCTCAGACAGACGCCCGGCACCGACATGGCGCTGGAAGTCCATCTGCCAGAAGCGGTCCTGGGCATGCACATAACCCTGGGCGAAGAACAGGTCATATTCGCTGGAGGCGAAGATGTGCGGCACGCCAGCCGCATCACGATACACATCCACCGGGCCGTTCAGGCCGGTCAGATTGATTTCGCCCTGGGTTTGCGGGAAAGAATCATCGATGGAAAGATAGACATATATGCCTGCGCCGACCACCACGAGCAGCAGTACGGCAAGCAGACCTAACAGGATACGACCAACGGTTCGCATAGATAACCTCACATTTTCGAGCTGGGAGTCTGTAGTATAAACCCCGAAAGTGGCAAAAGTAGCGCGGCCAGGAGGAAACTTGATAAGCAGCCTTCGAAGCCCGATCTATCTGTGCTGGTCTCTGCTCCTGCTCGGCCTGTGGCTGGCGGCCTGCGCCCCCGCGGCTGCCGCCCAAGCCACCAGCCTGCCAGCGCCCAGCGCCACTTTGCCGCCCACCCCATCACCCCGGCCGACACATACAGCCTCTGCCACTGAAATTGCGCCGCTGACCCTGGTGTTTTACGGCGACAGCCTGCTGAAAGTTGGCGAAGTGGGCCGCCAGGGACAGTCCGGCGTATCCTTTGTGGATGAACTGCCCGCCTACCTGCAGCCTAATTCAGCCTACACGCTGATCTTCGCCAACTACGGCGGTCGCAAAGCGCGCTGGGCGGCGCAGCACCTGGAAGAGACTGTGCTGATCCACGACCCAGACATCGTGACCATCTGGTGGGGGATGAACGATCTGGACGGCTGTCCGGGCATCTTTGACCGCGAGAGCAACCGCCTGATGGAGTACAAGCTGCGCGCCTACGTCGAAGAACACAGCCTGGCAATGCGCAAACAGATCGACGACCTGCTGGCGCAAGACATTGATGTCTTTGTCGTCTCGGCCATGCCGGTCCTGGGCGGCAACCTGCCCTGGAGCCACCGCGGGCCGAACGGCGAAGTTATCTGGGAGGAAGGCCGCTGGTGCCATTACAACCTCGGCCTGGAACAACTGGCCCAGGCGCAGCGCCAGCTGGCGGCGGACTATGCGGCGGCCGGCAAAGCAGTCTTCTGGGTGGACGTGTGGGAACTGTATATGCAAAACCGGCAAACCGAGCGAATGTATATGGATGTCGTGCACCCGGGAACTCAGGGGGCCGCGCTGATCGCACAAGCCTGGATGGACGCTTTTAACGCCTCCGGGATCCGCTGATTAAGTAGCCACCACCATGGCGATGGCGTGAATGTGGGTGTGGCTGAGGCTGATGGACCAGTTGCGGATGCCGCGCTGGGCGGCCAGCTGTTGGGCGGCGCCGTAAAGGTTGAGCACCGGCTCACGCGCCGGGCCGCGCAGAATTTCGATCTCCTGCCAGCTGACCGGGCCGATGCCGGTGGAAAGCGCTTTGGCCACGGCTTCTTTCCCGGCGAAGCGGGCGGCCAGTGAAGGCAGGTTGCCCTCCAGCTGCTCCAGCTCACGCGGGGTGTAGACCCGCCGCAGGAAGCGCTCGCCATGCCGTTCGATGACGAGCTGCAGCCGCTGCACTTCGATCAGGTCGACGCCGGTGAGCAATAACCCCATCAGGACTCCAACGGCGGCCCGGCGATGGCCACGGCCAGCTGATCCGCCGGCAGGTATTTGACGGCCACATCACGCACCTGCTCACGGGTGACGGCGCGCACCTTATCCGGGAAAAGACGGTAGTGGTCCAGGCCCAGTTGGTAGCGTTCCATGTTGAGCAGGGCTTCGGCGACACCGCCGTTGCTCTCCAGTGAGAGCGGCATGCTGCCGATGAAATTGGACTGGCTGTCGCTGAGCTCTTCTTCACTGACCAGCTCAGTCGTGAAACGCTGGATCTCTTGCAGGATCAGGTCCACGGCTTTTTGCTCATTGGCCGGGTTGACCCCGGCGTAGATCTCCCAGGCGCCCGGCCCCAGGCCGCCGCCGACCCCGCTGGCGGCGTAATAGGCCAGGCCGGCCTTCTCGCGCACAGCATCGCCGATGCGGCCCATCAGACCGAAGCGGCCGAGGACGCTGTTGCCCAGGTTGGCGGCCATGAAGTCCGGCGAGCGGCGCGGCGGGCCGGCGGTGCCAACGATCAGATCGCTCTGGATCATGCCGGGGATCTCATGGCGTTTGGCCAGGCGCTCAGGCAGCGGCTGCCAGGGGGGCAGCACGACTTCAGCGGGCTGCTGGGGGTTGGTCCAGTCCTCCAGGGCAGCGCGCAGCTGCTCCACGGCCTGCTCGGCAGGCACGCCGCCGACCACGGCAACGACCATGCCGCGCGGGCCGTAGACCTGCTGATGGAAGGCGGCCAAGTCGTCCCTGACGATGGCGGAGATGCTCTCCACGTTGCCGTCATCCGGGCGGCTGTAAGGATGGCCCCGGTAGACCAGCTCGTCAAAGACCAGGGAAGCCATTTCACGCGTGTCCTGGGCGCGCAAGGCCAGGCCAGTGAGCAGTTGGGCGCGCAGTTTTTGGACCTGGTCCGCCGGAAAGGCCGGTGTGCGCAGACTGGAATTGAGGATGTCCAAAAGCAGGGGCAGATCCTCGGCCAGTGATTTGCCGCCAAACGAAGTGGTGTGCGTGCCGCTGTTGAACCCGAAGCTGGCGCCGATCGACTCGAGCGAGTCGTAGATCTCCTGGAAGCTGCGTCCACCGGCGCCGTGCATCAGCGCGTCGGCGGTGAAGTCTGCCAGGCCCAGCTTTTCGTCCGGGTCAAACAGGCTGCCGGCCTGCAGGTAACCGCGCAGCGTAATGGCCGGGCTGTTGGGGTTGTGGCGCGCCAGCACGACAATGCCGTTGGCCAGCTCGACGCGAGTGATGTCGTCGCTGCCGGGGATGGAGTTGCGCGCCGGGCTCATGCGGGCTGCTCCGGGCGGCCATCCGGCTGGTAGACGCCCAAGACGCGGCGCTGGGGTTGCAAATAGGTCTGGGCGGCGCGCTGCACATCGGCAGGGGTGACCGCCGCCAGGCGCTGCAGATAATTTTCGAACCAGGCATAGTCGGCAAAGATCTCGGCGAAGCCCAGCCAAAAAGCCTGGTTGGTGATGCTTTCGCTGCCGTAGGCGAAGAGCGCCTGGGCCTGCTTGACGGCGCGGGCCAGCTCTTCGGCCTTGGGCGGGCTGTCCTGCAGGCGGGCGATCTCGCCATCCAGCGCGGCGATGACTTCGTCAGCGCTGCGCTCCGGGTGCACCACGGCGGTGATGTCGTAGAGGAAAGGGTCAATCGTGGCCTGCAGGCCGCCGCTGACGCCCACGGCCAGCTCTTTCTCCACCAGGTTCTGGTAGAGCCGTGAGGTCTTGTTGGAAATGCCACCGCTGAAAAAGTTCAGGTTGCTGGGGCCGGCCAGCAGGCTGTCGGCCACGCTGAGGGCGAAGAAGTCCGGATCCTGTGCGTGCGGGGCGCGGTAGGCGGCGCGCACGAAGACGGTTTCGCCGGGGCCTTGGGTTAGTACGCGGCGCTCGGCGCTGAGCGGCGTCTCGGGGGCGGCCACGCGGGCCGGCGACGGCCCGGCGGGGATGTCCTCGTAGAGTTGGCGGATGCGTTCCAGCATTTCGGCGCTGTCAAAATCGCCGGCCATCGCCAGGATGGCGTTGTTGGGTGTGTAAAAGCGCTTGTAGTGCTGGTAGAGATCGTCGCGGGTCATGCTCTCCAGGTCGGCCATGCGGCCAATCACCTCGTGCCGGTAGGGGTGCTGGTCAAAGGCGGCGGCTTGCACGTCCTCGTCCAGGCGGAAGATGGGGCTGTTCTCGTGCCCCTGGCGTTCGGAGATGATCACGGTGCGCTCGGAGGCGACTTCGTCCGGGTCGAAGTCGCTGTTGATCAGCCGGTCGGCTTCCAGGCGTAGACCCAGGTCGATCTTCTCGGCCGGCATGGTCTCATAATAGGCGGTCCAGTCGATGTAGGTCATCGCATTCCAGAAGCCGCCGTCGCGGGAAATGTCTTTGTCCAGGCGGCCGGCGGGGAACTGCTGGGTGCCTTTGAACTGCATATGCTCAACCCAATGCGAAGCGCCGGTGATGCCCGGGATCTCATCGCGGGAACCGACCCGCACCCACAACCAGTGGCTGATGATGGGCGTGGTGTGGATTTCCTTTAAAAAGATGTTCAGGCCGTTTGACAGGGTGGTTTTCAGGACATCCATAACTTTCCTAGTTTAACGAAACGCCACAAACTATAGCACAGTGTGACCCATAGTGAATTCGCCCCAGGCAAGCGGTGCGGTCACAGAACCCGCACCAAATCACGATACAATGCCCAGCGGGCAACGCAGAGGACCATGAACGAAAAAGACTACTCCCCCTATAGCGCAGCGGTCATCGGCGCCGGGCCGGCTGGATTGTACGCGGCGCGTGAGCTGGCCAACGCGGGCCTGCAAGTGGCCCTGATCAACCGCGACATCAAAGCCGGCGGCCTGGCCGAATACGGCATTTATCCCAACAAGTATAAAATGAAGGACGGCCTGCGCCGCCAAACACGCAACATCCTGACCGAGCCCAATATCCATTATTTCGGCAACCTGAAAGTGCGCCAGGACGGGCCGTTGAGCCTGGAACAGCTGCAGGCCATGGGTTTCGACGCGGTGGTGGTGGCGGTGGGCGCCCAGGGCACCAAGCAGCTGGGCCTGCCCGGCGAAGACCTGCCCGGGGTCTACCACGCCAAGGACCTGGTCTATCACTACAACCGCCTGCCGCCCTTTGGCCGCCAGCAGTTCCCGGTGGGCCAACGCGTGGTGTGCGTGGGCGTGGGCAACGTCATGTTGGACATCGCCCACTGGCTGGTGCGCGAGCTGCAGGTGGACGAGGTGGTGGCCGTGGCGCGGCGCAGCCCGGCGGATGTCAAGTTCACCAAAAAAGAGATGGAAGCCGTGGTCCACAATCTGGACCAGGCGGCGCTGGACGCGGAAATTGAGCGCACGCGCAGCGTGATGCTGGCCGCCGGGCAGGACCCGGAAGCGGCGCGCGCTTTCATTCTCTCGGCGCTGGCGGGGGCGGAGGAGAAGATCTCCGACACGCGCTTCCGTTTTCACTTCCTGGCCTCGCCGCACCAGATCTTGAGCGACGAGCAGGGCCGGGTGCGCGCCCTGCAGGTGGAGGAAACCAGCCTGGAGCTGCAAGCGGACGGCCGCACCAAAGCGGTGGACCTGGGCAGCTACCAGGAAATCCCTTGTGATACGGTGATCTTCTGTATTGGCGACCGGGTCAACCCGGAGCTGGGTTTGCCGCTGGACAAATGGGGCGACTTCGCCAAAGAACCAGCGCCGCGTTTTCCTGTCGACGAGAAATCTTACGAGGCCGCCGGCTTGGACGGCGTCTTCTTGACCGGCTGGGCGCGCGAGGCCAGCACCGGCCTGGTGGGCACGGCGCGCAAAGACGGCACCAACGCGGCGCACGCCGTGCTGGCCAGCCTGCAAGGCAAGCCGGCACGCGGCGGCCAGCCGCTGGCGACCCTGGCCGCGGCGGCAGCCAGCCAGACGGAACCAGTGGTGAGCAAAGCCGATCTGCTACGGCTGGAAGCCGCCGAAGCGGCGATCGCCACAGGGCAGGGTCTGCCCGATTTCAAGTTCGACAATAATGAAGAAATGCTGGGCGTGATCGGGAAACTGCTGGCGGAACAGCCTTAGCGATCCAGTCACTGAAAGCGGCCACCCGGAAGTAATCCTATTTCCGGGTGGTTTTTTGTTTCTGGCTGGCGCTGTTTTCCCTGGATAAGGCCGAGCGAAGCCGGGCAGCCAGGCGGCCCAAGTTAACCCGGGCCAACCAGGGCGACATCATGAACAAGCCCAGGAAGATCACCATTTGGCCGATGAGCACGCCGCGGCCCTGCCAGTAGCCAAAGAAAGGCACCGCCGGCAAAGGGCGGGTGCCCAAGCCGAAGACGTCTGCCATGCCCGAGGTGAGCGCGATCACATAGCCGGTGCCCACCAGGCGGGCGCCTAACTCCGTGATGACCAGCTTGTCCTTGTGGCTCCACAGCGCTTCCATAATTAGATAGCCGCCCAGCGCGATCAGCCCCAGGCCCAGCATGAATATTTGGATCTGGATCACGCCCACCACCGGGCTGGCGGGCCAGCCGAACCAGTGCGGCTGCGCGCCGAGAAGAAAGATGATGAAGCCCAGCAGGGCAATACTAGCGCCGACGCGTTTGCGCAGCGTGCGGGTGGAAATTTGGGCAATCAGGGGTTGGCTCACGTGGGGATTGTACCCGTAGGCTGCGGCTTGTCTGCCGGTTCTCAGAACTCGAAAGCCGCCTTGATGATGCCATGCGAACCTTTTTGGGCCAAGTCACCCAAAGCGCGCTTGTATTGGCCCAAGGGATATTTCCTGTTGACCAGCCAGCCCAGGTCGGCTTTGCCCTGGCTGATCAGATCGAGCGCCAAGTCGTAGGTCTTCCGGGTCTTGCCCTGGTACTGCTCAGCGTGGTTGTATTCCGTGGCGGCCAGCACGCGCAGCTCTTGGCTGAAGATGGCGGTCCAGTCCACGCCTTTGGCGATGCCGGGCACGCCGACCAGCACCACCGTGCCGCCGCGGCGGGCCAAGCGGTTGGCGTCGTCCAGGGCGCTGTCGGCCCCGGTGCACTCGTAGACGCGGTCCACGCCGCCTTCCAGCACGCGCTTGCCGATCAGCGGCTGGAGCAGTTCGGCGCCTGTCAATTCGGCCACCTGGGCATACAGGTCGCCGCCCTGCAATACCTCGTCGGCGCCCAGGCGGCGGGCGGCCTCGGCCTGGTGGGCGTAGCGGGCGGAGACCAGCACCCGAGCCCGGCTGCCCAACGCGCGCAGGGCGGCTACGGTCACCAAGCCAATCGTGCCGGCGCCCAGGATCAGGATGGTCTCGTTTTCCGCCGGCAGGTCGAGCAGCACGGCGTGCAGGCCGCAGGCGAAAGGCTCGACCATCAGGGCGGCTTCGTCGCTGAGCGCGTCGGGCACGGCGTAGAGCTGGCTTTGGTGGGCCACAAAGGCCGGGCTCCATGAGCCGCCGGTGCGCGGGCTGGCGCCGATGAACATGCCGCGGCCCAGTGGACCGGCGCGGCGGTTGAGGCAGCGGTTGGTGAGGCCCTGCCGGCAGTTGGCGCACCACTCGGCCGGGGCAAAGCCGCGCGGGGCGCACCACAGGGTCGGCTCGGCGATCACGCGCTGGCCGGGTTGAAAGCCGCTGACGGCCCCGCCCAGTTCACTGATCACGCCCACGTTCTCGTGGCCGAAGGTGAAGGGAAAGGCGCTGTACGGCGAGTAATAGGGGCTGGTCTTGAGGGTAATGTTGCCCAGATCGGTACCGCAGATGCCGCCCAGGCGGGTGGCGATGCGCACCCAGTCCGGGCCGGGCAGGTCTGGCTCGGGCAGGTCACGCAGCACGGTGCAGGACGCCCCGCTCCATAAGATGCCGGGGGCCAGGCCGCCCAGCGCCAGGCCCAGGCCATAGCGCGGGTAGGAGAAGGTGAACTGCACGGCTTGCATGGCGCGATTATACGCCAGCCACTTAGTTGGCGGCGTCCCTCAGCGCCTTGCCGGTCTCGGTGGGCTTGGCCCGGCCCCACAGGCTGGCCGCCAGCAGGCCAGCGGCAGCGACTTGCAGGCCGCGGGCCGGCAGCTGCCAGGCCGGTTCAAGAGCCAGGCTGGCGGCTGCCAATAAGGCCAAGCTAAGGTTGAGCGCGGCCAGGGCCGCCCAAGCCAGCTGGGGGCGGCCGCGCTTGGGCTCGCTGCGGAAGCGCGGAAAGATCCAGTAAGCCACGGCAAAGACCAACTGCACGATCCAGCCGATGAGCAGGAAATCGATATGCAGCGGCAGCAAGGCCCACAGGGCCGGGTGCAGCGGGAAGGCCTTGTTGACCAGCAGGATGGCCCCGAAAGTGATGCCGACCAGGAAGTAGAGGAGGGCCAGGCGAATGCCCCAAACGCTGAAGCGCGGCATCAGCGTTCCTTGATGCGCGGCCAGACGTTGAGCACGAACAACAGCGCCGCCAGCCACTGGGCCACGGCTGAGAGCACCAGGGCCCACAGCCAGATGGCTGCCGGCTGAGCGCTGGCGGCGGGCTCGGCCACGGCGCGCAGCAGCAAGCCGAGATTGAGCAGCCAAAAGCTGGCCCACGCCGCGGTCTGGCTGCCGCGTGGGCGCGCTTGGCTGTACTTGGGGAAGAACCACAAGCCGACGCCCATGATCATCTGGGTCACCCAGCCCACCAGGAACAAGTGAAAGTAGACCGGCGACAAGCCGCTGATGCTCAGACCGAGCAAGGGCTGCAGCGCCTGAAAGACGGCCAGGCCCATGGCCAGCACCAGGTAGAGCAGCGAGGCCTTGATGAACCCGCGCGTAATGGGCGGCATGCCGGTCCTATTCCACCTGGATCGGCGCCGCGCCAGCCGGGCGGCCGTGCGGCAGCGCCACGCCCGCCGGGGTTTGACGCAGGATGGCCAGGAAGACCAGTTCCTCATCCAGGGCTTGCGCGCCGTGCAGCTCACCCACTTCGAAGACCAGCATGGTGCCGGGGCCGCACTCGACCGGGGTGTCATCTTCGCCGCGGAACAAGCCTCTCCCCCGCAGCACGATCATCAACAAGGCGATCTGTGGGCCGCGGTGCGGCTTGATCTTTTGGCCGGGCTTGAGCGCAAAGCGCATCACCCGGCCGCTCTCATCCACCAGCATGGGTTGGATATTGGCAGCCTCGTCTTTAAAGACAATATCTTCCAAAAGAGAAACAGGTTTCACAACAGCCTCCTTAAAGGCGAATGGCAGACTGAGCAGCCTGCGAGTTAGTAGCCGCGCGCGGCGACCATCATCAAGATGAAGGCCAGGCTGACCACCAGCAGACCGACCTTGGGCACGATCTGCATCAGGCGCAGGGTTTTGGCCTGCTGGTCCCCGGCCGCAAAGCGGGCTTCAAACTGGCCTAGCACGCCAAAGTGCACCAGCGCGATCAGCAGGCCCAGCGCGCCGCCCGCCAGCACCAAGAGCCCATGCCGGCTGGTCAGATAGACATGCATGTTGCGCCAGCCGGTCATCAGATAGTTCAGCCACAGGCCGGAGAGCATAGTGACGACGATGAGGTGCGAGGCCAGGCGCGAGATGCGCGGGAAGAAATGGGTCATAAACTGGCCGCGCCCCTCGGCCGGCATTTTGGTCACCTGGGGGATGAGCACAAAAGCCATCAGGCAAATTTCTCCCAACCAGGCGGCGGCACTCAGAATGTGCAGCCAGCGAGCGATATTGATCCAACTGGGCATGGCAGAGCACGGCGAAGGCGGGCGCAGGGAGGGCGGCCCTAAAGCCGCCCTCCCAAAAACCGCTTACGGGTTGGCCGGTCCTTCGTGGAAGATGTTGGGGTTCTGTTGACCTTCGACATGCAGGATGCCCATCAGGCCGCGCTCGGCCCGGCTGAGGGCGTGGTCAACCAGCACGTAGTGGCCGGGCACGTCCAGGCCGAACTCGACCATCACCGCGCCGCCGGGTGGGACGGAGATGGTCTGCACATCGGTCAGCGGCGGGCTGCTGAGCGAACCGAAGGCATAGGCCCGGTCAAAGATCTCACCGATGACGTGGAAAGAGCTGGTGAAGTTGGGACCGCCGACACCGACGAAGATGCGCACGCTTTCGCCCACGTTGGCGGTCAGCCAATGCTCTTCGGTGGTCAGGGCCGCCGCGGCGCCGTTGAAGACGAAGTACTCAGGCTGTTCATGGGACATCTTCTCATGGCTGAAGTTGAGCAGGCCCGGTGTGCCATAGGGTTCGGCGGTGTAGATCTCGCCCTGCATGACATAGAACTCACGGTCCACCGGGGGCAGGCCGCCGGCCGGCTCGATTAGGATCAGCCCATACATGCCGCTGGCGATGTGGTGCGGCACGCTGGGCGTGGCGCAGTGGTAGACGTAGATGCCCGGCTGCAGAGCCTGGAAGGTGAAGGTCTTGGTTTCCCCCGCCCCGACTTGGGTGACCTCACCACCGCCGCCCGGGCCGGTGGCGGCGTGCAAATCCACGGAGTGGGTGAAGGCGCTGTTGGTCTCATTGCGCAGGGTGATCTCGACCATGTCGCCCACCCGGGCGCGGATGAACGGGCCGGGCACGGTGCCGTTGAAGGTGAAGTAGGTGTAGGCGCTGCCGCTCGCCAGCTGGCCGACCACTTCCTGGGCCACCAGTTCCGCCTGGACCAGCTGCGGGCCGCGGGCGCCAACAGGGGCGGGCAGGTCTGTGGGGTGCTTGATGATGCTGACCGCATCCACCGCCGCGCTGCCGGCGCCGACCTGGATCGTGCCGAACATGCCGGCAGCGCGGTGGCCAATGACGCTGCAGTAATATTCGAAGCTGCCTTCCTGGTCGGCGACGAAGGTCAGGGTGACGCGCTCGTCCATCTGTTTAATCGAGGCGCTGTGGACGCCAAATTCGTCAATGACGATATCGTGTTCGGCGGCCTGGCCATTGATCAGCGTGATCTGCACCACGTCGCCGGGCTGGACAACCAGGGTCGGGTTGATCTGGCCGTCAATCTCGCCGCCCACGCCGCGGAATACCAAGTTGTGTCCTTCGGCATCCGTGCGCAAGGTGAATTCGATCGTGGCTTCGCCCACGTCGCCGCTGGGGACGTGGCCGGGTTCATGGCTGACGCCGCCGTCCAATTCGTCCAACCGAGCAGCCATCGAATCGAGGGTAGGCTGGACCTGGGCCAGGTCCGTCGATTCGATGCAGGCCAGCGCCGAAAGCGCCAAGACTGCCAAAACCGCCAACAGGGAATACGTTCGCTTCATAATCAGCACCTCTTAAGGGTCATCTTCTGACGAATCAGAAGGCGAATGGTTTCGATGACTCTAGTGGATGCACCGGTAAACGCTTATTGATAGCTGTCTCTTAAAAATAGGGGCAATTGTCCCGAGACCTTGCAGGCCAAAAGTGCTACTCAGGCCGGTTGATTTGCCACGGAAGCCAATACTTGCATATACTTTAGGGATGGATGCGTTGTTCAAAGCCCTGGCGGACCCGACCCGCAGGGCCGTGCTGGATGAGTTGACGGAAAATGACGGCCAAACCCTCTTCGAACTCTGCCAGCGCCTGGTGGTGCGCCACCAGATCAATTCTTCCCGGCAGGCGATTTCGCAGCATTTGGATCTGTTGGAGGATGCCGGGCTGGTGAAGGTCAAACGGCAGGGTCGCTACAAGTTTCACTTCATCAACACCACCCCGCTGGAAGACATCCAACGGCGTTGGCTGGACAAAGGCAAGGAAACCCAATGAGAATGTACATCCTCAGCATCCCGATCAGCAATTACGACAAGGCCCTCAAGTTCTATACCGAGATCCTTGGATTTGTGAAGAAGCGCGATAGCGAAATGGCGCACGGCATTCGCTTTATCACGCTGGTATCGCCCGAAGACCCGAACGGGCCGGAGCTGCTACTGGAGCCCAACGCCAAGTATCACGGCATCAAAGCCTTGCGCAAGGCATTGGCCGAAGATGGCATCCCGATCGCTTCGTTCGCCGTGCAGGACGTACAAAAGGAATACGAGCGCTTGAATGGACTGGGGGTTAAGTTCACCCAGAAGCCGATGAGCGCAGGCGGTTGGACCAGCGCCGTGTTTGATGACACCAATGGCAATCTGATCGAGATCGCCGAGGTGCCGGCCACGTAAAGAATGAAAAAAGGCCATGCAGTGCATGGCCTTTTTGTTGCCGCAGATCTTGACTAAGCGCCGACGCTGACCAGCCAGTGGGTGCCGAACTTGTCCGTCAGCATGCCCAGCTCCTGCCCCCACACCTGCTTCTCGAAGGGCATCAGCACGGTGCCTTCCCGGCCAGTTTTTCAAAGAAAGGGGCCAGTCTGGCGCCGTCAGTGCCGTCAGTGCCGTCAGGGTAACGCGCACGTTATCCCCAAAAGTGGTGGTGCTGCCTGGCACGGTGTCGTTGGCGAACAGCGATACGAACTCATTTTCCAGGGCGGCGTGCATGACCTTGTGCTTATCCGCCTCTGGCATTTCCCCATACACATCGGCAAACAGATTGATGGTCAATTGACCGCCAAAAATCCCGTGATAGAACTCCATGGCTTTTTGGCAGGTGCCATCAAATGTCAGGTAAGGCAGGATCTGTATTTCAGGTTTCATGATCTTCGGCTTCCTCAAGAGCCTACAATAGGCAAGCATATACTTGCATATTGTAGGCTGTCAAGATGAGCCGCATAACCCGGCGGGCAATCATGGTAAGCTCAAAAACATGGAAAGACCGCTGCCCGGTTCGGGACGCCCGGAAGACACCCCGCTGGTCCGGCAGACCTATCGCCAGTTAACCCACTTCACAGCCCTGCTGGCAATTCTGGTGAGCCTGTGCCATGCGATTCTGCTCTACATCTTGGACAGCCCGCTTTGGCTGCTGTGCCTGGCCTTTGTGGGGTTGTGCACCATCTTGCTGTGGGCGCTGGATGAAGCGCGACCCTTTCTGATCTTCGTGATCGGGCTGATGGCTTTCCTGGGCATCTTTCTGACCTCGGTCAGTATTCTGGCGCTTTCGCTGGGGCGAGCGGCCGGTTTCGAGATCCTGTTTGTGCCCATGTTCCCTCTGGTGGTGGTCACCGGTCGGATCGGGGTGTGGAGCAAGATCCTGATCATCCTGGTGCTGGGCGCTTTTGTGATCGGCCTGCAGGAGTACACGGGCAGCTACCGCGCCATCGTCGACCTGGAAGAAAACTCGCTGATGGCGATGCGAGCGATCAACTTTGGTTCGGTGATCCTGGCCGTCTCCGGGATCGTGTGGCGCTACTTCCAGATCGTCACCCAGCAGCAGGCCGACCTGCAGGCCTTTGCGACGGTCGACCAGCTGACCGGGTTGTACAACCGCCACAGCATGAACGAGATCGCCTCGCGGGAGATCGTGCGCGCCAAACGCTATGAAAGCCCGCTGTCGATCCTGATCTGCGATCTGGACCGTTTTAAAGCCATCAATGACCAACACGGGCATGATGCCGGAGACACGGCGCTGATCCACGCCGCCCGGCTTCTAAAGACCAGCGTGCGCGAGAGCGAAGTGGTGTGCCGCTGGGGCGGCGAAGAATTTGTGCTGCTGCTGGCCAATACCAACGCCAAAGGCGCCGAAGCGCTGGCGGAGCGCATCCGCGCCCGCTTTGAAAGCTCGCCGCTGGAGTTTGCCGGCAAGCAGATCCCGCTGACCCTGACGCTGGGCAGCGCCAGCTTGCAGCCGGCCGACGCCTTTAGCGATCTGGTCAGCCGGGCGGACCAAGCGCTGTACAAGGGCAAGCTGGCCGGGCGCAACCGGGTCAGCACTGCATAAAAAAGGCGTTGCTTGCGCAACGCCTTTTTGTTTTCTCTTACTCGCCGCTTTCGATGTCGGCCTGGGCGCGGGCGATAAAGTCCGCCACCGGGATGGCGCCAAGATCTTCGCCGGAGCGCAAGCGCAGGGCGACTGCGCCGGCCTCGGCCTCTTTGTCGCCCATGACCAGCATGTAAGGCACCTTCTGGCCCTGGGCGTCGCGGATCTTGGCGCTCATGCGGTCACTGCCGGCGTTGACCTCGGCACGCAGGCCGGCGGCGCGCAGCTGCTCGGCCACGCCTTGGGCGTAGTCGTTGTGCCGGTCGGCGATGGGGATCAGTACAGCCTGCACCGGAGCCAGCCAGACGGGGAAAGCGCCGGCGAAGTGCTCGATGATGGTGGCCATGAAGCGCTCGGTGGTGCCGGTGACGGCCCGGTGCAGCAGCACCGGCGTGTGCTCCTGGTTGTCCTCGCCGATGTAGGTCAGGCCGAGGCGGGCGGGCTGGATGAAGTCCACCTGGATGGTAGAAAGTTGCCACTCGCGGCCGAGCACGTCTTTGGCGATGAAGTCGGCCTTGGGGCCGTAAAAGGCGGCCTCGCCCTCGGCTTCCCAGTAGTCCACCTTGTTCTTGTCCAGCGCGGCGCGCAGGGCAGCTTCGGCCAGGTCCCACTTCTCGGGGTCGTCCACGTATTTGCCCTCCTCGCCGCGCAGTGAGAGGCGCACCGAGTAGTCGCTGAACTTGTAGCGGTCGAGCACTTCGCGGATGAGCTGCAGCGCCAGGGTGAACTCGCTCTCGATCTGGTCCGGGGTGCAGAAGACATGGCAGTCGTCCTGGGTCAGGGCGCGCACGCGGGCCAGGCCGGAAAGTTCGCCGGACTTCTCGTAGCGGTAGAGCGTGGCGAACTCGCAGAAGCGCATGGGCAATTCCCGGTAGGAGTGCAGGCCCATCTCCTTGTAGAGCGTCATGTGGCTGGGGCAGTTCATCGGCTTGAGCCGGTAGCTGACGCCCTCGTCCTGCATGGGCGGGAACATGACCTCGCTGTAGTTGTCGTAGTGCCCGGACTTTTTGTAGAGGTCCTCTTTGACCAGATGCCCGGTCCAGACGTGCTGATAGCCGTAGCGAGTCTGCACTTCGCGGACGTAGCCCTCCATCAGGTGGCGCAGCATTTCGCCCTTGGGGGTGAAGAGCGGGATGCCGGGGCCGATATCTTCGGCGAAGTGGAACAGGCCCAGCTCACGGCCCAGCTTGCGGTGGTCGCGCTTCTTGGCCTCTTCCTGGCGCCAGAGGTAGTCCTCCAATTGGGCGGCGTCCTCCCAGGCCGTGCCGTAGACGCGCTGCAGCTGCTTGTTCTTCTCGTCGCCGCGCCAGTAGGCGCCGGCAATGCTGAGCAGCTTGAAGGCGTCGGCCGGGACGGCGGCGGTGCTGGGCACGTGCGGCCCGCGGCACAGGTCGGTGAAGCTGTCGTGCGTGTAGAAAGAGATCTCGGGCTTCTCCTTGAGCGGCTGGCCGTTCTCGTCCAGGCCGCCCTGGTCCAAGCCCTCGATCAGTTCCAGCTTGTAGGGCTGGCCGGCAAATTGCGCCCGGGCCTGGTCTGCCGAGACGACCTGCTTCTGGAAGGCGTAGTCGGCGGCGATGATCTGGCGCATGCGCGCCTCGATGGCCGGGAAGTCGTCCGGGGTCAGCGGGCGCGGCAGGTCGAAGTCGTAGTAGAAGCCATCTTCGATGGGCGGGCCGATGGCGATCTTGGCCTCGCCGGGGGTGAACAGCTCGCCCACGGCCTGGGCCATGATGTGGGCGGCCGAGTGGCGGATCTTGTAAAGATGGCTGTCTTCGTAGCGTTCGGTTTTCTTCTCTGCCATGATTTCCTCGTTTCGAATTGCGTCGAGTTGCTATTCGGCTGCGCCGAATAATGCAACTCCAGGTTTAAGCGCCGCCTTTGGCGCTTAAACAAAAATCGCTTGCCCAGTATTGGGGCAAGCGTGCGCTCGCGGTTCCACCCAATTTAGGCAGCCGTGTTGGCCTGCCTATCTTGATTGCTCTGTATCGGGAGCGCCCGGTTGCCTTAGTCGTGCATTTATGCGAAATGCCTTTCAGGCTTCGGCTCGCGGGGGGTTTTGGTGCTGGCTGCCTGCGGAGGCTTTCAGTCGGTGGCCTCGGCTTCCTGGTGGCTACGCGTCGTTGGTCGTAAAGCGACCAACGAAAGCATTACTCGTCCCGGTCGACGCGTGTGCTGCTGAGTTGTGGGAGTGATTATACGGCACAACGGGCGCGGGAGGCAAGCAGCCAGGTTCACCACAAAGGCACATAAGTATGCCAGAGGCTATTGACAAAATTCGGTCCTCCCACTAATATATCCAGTATGGATATACCGATAGAGGATATAGAGCATGCATAAATCCAGCCTCCGCGACCTGCTGCCGCTGACCCCGGCCGTGTTTCACATCCTGCTGGCCTTGATGGACCAGGAGCGCCATGGCTACGGCATCATGAAAGAAGTCGAGGCGCAGACGGGCGGCGAGATGCTGCTGCGCCCGGGCACCTTGTACCAGGCGATCAAGCGCTTGCTGGAGCTGGGCCTGATCGAAGAAAGCGCCGAACGGCCCGACCCGGCGCTGGACGACGAGCGTCGCCGCTACTACCGCATATCGGCGCTGGGGCGCAAAGCAGCCGGGGCTGAGACGGCCCGGCTGCAAAAGCTGCTGCAGCTGGCCCACAGCAAGAAACTGACTGCCGTAGACTATGCCTGTTCGTGACGCGCTGGCAACTTCCCAAAAACTGTTCGTCCAGGTACTGCGCTGGTACCCGCCTGGGTTCCGGAGGGCCTATGGCGACCAGATCGCCCAGGTCTTCCGGGATTGCAGCCGCGAAGCTCTGGAAAGCGCCGGCACCCGAGGCTTGATCGGCCTGTGGCTGGCCACGCTGCCGGACCTGTTCAAAACTGCCCTGCAGGAACATTTCCACCTGATCGGAGAGACGATGAAAAACTTGATCTCAAACCCCAAATCCAGAACGATGCTGGCTACCTTGCTCTGCTTTCCCATGGCCGCCTTCTTTTTGCTAGATATGGTCGGGGTTAGCCGTTCCTGGTCATTGCCAGCCAGCGCCGCCCCGCTGCCGATGCTGATGTTGCTAGCTGGGCTGGCCCTTTATGGAGCGCCGCTGGGCACATCCGTTTTGTTTGGGCTCCTGGTTGTTCTTCCGTTTGCGGTGATGGAGCTGGTCAACCGCCGAGACTACGGCGAAGACTTCCCCTTTGTGCTGTTTGGCAGCATGTGGTTTATGGCCAGCCTCCTCTCTGCGATCCTGACCCCCTTGGTCCGCAACCTGCGCTCCGGCAAGTTTTTCGTGACCAACCCCGCCTCGCTGGTCGTCCGCGGGGCGCTGCTGGTTGTGATTGGCATTGGCTTCTTCACTCTGTTGGCCGACCAGATGCCTTGCTTCCTGGGCGTGCGCCACTGCGATTAGCCCATTTTTGGCGTTCAAAAAGTATTAATTCGCCGAAATGGCCGCATCCGACGCTACGCCGGCTTCGGCATCAAGAACTGGCCTGTACAATGCGGGTATGCCTGCAAAAACCCACCTCTCCTGGATGCAACGCGGCGCGGCGCTGATGGCCCTGCTCAGCGGGCTGGGCTTCGGCCTGCCGGCCAGCTATGGTCTGTGGCACTTTGCCAGATACCACTATGTATGGAACTTCCTCGGCTTCCCCACCCATGCGGCCGGACCGCTGCTGCGCCGGGCGGGCATCTTCACCAGCGAAGCGCTGATCGCCGGCTTTGTACTGGTGTGCGCCGCCGAAGTGCTGATGGGTGTTCTGCTGTGGCGGGGGCGGCCTGCGGGCCGCTGGCTGGCGCTGGGGTTGCTGCCCGTAGAGCTGCTCTTCTGGGTCGGCCTGGTGCTGCCCTTTGGGCCGCCGGGCGGGCTGCTGCGTACAGGGCTGCTACTCTGGCAAATGGCGGCGGAAAAGCGAAGTAGCTTATGACAGTGTTTACTTTCCATTTTGCAAAGACCCCGATTGGCACAACAATCAGGGCGCTCTCTCGTCGGCCTACCGGGCAGGATATCCCCGGCCTGAACCACGCAGAGTGTATGACCAGGATGACGCTCGGCGCGCCCATCCTGTCACCCGCACGGATGCAGCTGCGCCACCTGACCATGTTTGCCGCCTGGGAGAACGATGCGGTGATAGACGAGTTCCTTGCCAATACGCCGCTTGGCCGTGCGCTGGCCACTGGATGGCATGTGCGCATGGCCTTCCAGCGCCGCTGGGGTCATGTGAACGAGTTTGACGGACTCCCCGAAAGCGTTGGCAAACAAGACCCCGCCGCGCCGGTGGTAGCGGTCACGCTTGCCCGGATGAGGCTGCCCGAAGTACCGCGCTTCATTCGTTGGGGCAAGCCGGTCGAAGAGCTTGTTCGCGACCACCCAGGCGCAACCCTGGCGATAGCGGCAATGAGGCTGCCGCGCACTGTCTCCACCTTTTCCGTGTGGACCTCCCAACGGGAAATGGTCGAAATGGTGCGTGGACTTAGCGCCGTGCCGCAGCCTGAGCGCCACGCGGTGGCGATGGCCGAACGCCAGCGCAAAGATTTTCACTTCGAGTTTACGACCCTTCGCTTCAGACCGATTGCAGAGTATGGGAATTGGGAGGGACGCACCAATATCGTTCCATTTTGAGCGAGGTGGAGATTAGTAATCAGAGGCCGGAGATTTGAGTGGCGGCGAAGTAAAATAGCCCCACCTTTCGCCCCCAAGGAGTCCTCAATGTCCAAAGTTCGTGTGCTGGTGGGTACGCAAAAAGGCGCCTTCGTCCTCAACTCGGACGGCAAGCGCAAGCAGTGGAAAGTCGACGGGCCGTTCTTCGGCGGCCTGCCAATTTATCACGTCAAGGCCTCCCCGGTGAACCCGGACCGCATCTACGCTTCGCAGACCGACGACTGGTTTGGCCAGGTGGTGCAGCGCAGCGACGACGGCGGCAAGACCTGGCAGCCGATCAACAACGAGTTCACCTACGCCAGCAAGCCCGGACAACACCAGTGGTACGACGGCACGCCGCACCCCTGGGAGTTCAAACGAGTCTGGCACTTTGAGCCTGACCCGGTCGACGCCGACACGGTATACGCCGGGGTGGAGGACGCCGCGCTGTTCAAGTCCACAGACGGCGGGGCCAGCTGGAACGAGCTGGCCAACCTGCGCGACCATGAAAGCGGGTCACAGTGGATGCCCGGCGCCGGCGGACTGTGCCTGCACACCATCCTGATCGACCCCACCAATCCCAAGCGCTTGTATGTCGCCATCTCGGCGGCCGGCGCCTTCCGCAGCGACGACGGCGGGGCGAGCTGGAAGCCGATCACCAAGGGCCTGCAGTCCAACTTCCTGCCGCAGCCGGATGCCGAGATCGGCCACTGCGTGCACCGCATTGCGCTGCACCCCAGCCGGCCGGAGACGCTCTTCATGCAGAAGCACTGGGACGTGATGCGCAGCGACAACGCCGGCGAGCAGTGGCGCGAGATCAGCGGCAACCTGCCCAGCGATTTCGGCTTCGTGGTCGACGTGCACGCCCACGACCCGGAGACGGTGTATGTACTGCCGATCAAGAGCGATTCGGAGCATTACCCGCCGGAAGGCAAACTGCGCGTCTACCGCAGCCGAGGCGGCGGCGAATGGCAGGCGCTCACCCAGGGCCTGCCGCAGCAGGACTGCTACGTAAACGTGCTGCGCGATGCGATGAGCGTGGACAAGCTGGACCCCTGTGGTATTTATTTTGGCACCACGGGCGGCCAGGTGTATGCCTCGGCCGACGAGGGCGACAGTTGGCAGGCCATCGTGCGCGACCTGCCGGCGGTCAAGTCGGTGGAAGTGCAGACGATCGAATAATATGTAGCGGCTTGCAAGCCGCCCTACTCAGATAACGATGGTCCGCGTAACGCTCCCCTACCACTTGCAGAACCTGGCCCGCACGGGGCCGGAGGTGCAGCTGGCAGTGGCCGCCCCGGTGACGGCGGCCCGCATCCTGGACGCGCTGGAGGCGGCTTACCCGATGCTGCGCGGTACGATCCGCGAGCACGGCGGCGGCCCGCGGCGGGCTTACCTGCGCTTCTTCGCCTGCCAGGAGGACATCTCGCACCAGCCGCTGGACGCGCCGCTGCCGGCCGCGGTGGCGGCCGGCGAGGAGCCGTTCATGGTGGTGGGCGCGATTGCGGGGGGATGAATAGGTTCTTTAAAAAGGGCGAGACAGATTTATTCGAACAAATATGCTATATTTGCCTGTAAAACTCATTAGGGATAGTTAAATCGACCCTTTTACTGGCAGAGAAGCTATTTTGATTGAATCACAATATTCCTTGTTTATCGACGAATCGGGCACCAAAGAGTACGCCGACGACAGGGTTCCTTATGGGGATGGGCGAAGCAGATATTTTGTTTTCGGTGGTGTGTTACTGGAGAACGCTGAGGCTAGTAGGCTAACCGGACAAATTATTGCTTTGAAGCAAGAGATTTTCGAAACTAAAGATGTTGAAGTCAAATCAACATGGTTAAGAATTCCATCCCATAGAGAAAACAAGTACCTCAAAAAATACAACATTAGCGACGAAAGACTGACAGAGTTCACTGCTCGCTATTACAAGATTCTAGTTGCGTCCAAAATGACTTTAGTAGCTTCTATTGTAGATAAGCAACAAGTACAAGAGGATTACGGAAATCCATACTATGCACCAGCAATAGGCTACGAAGTCCTACTTCAACGCATATCGCAAGGGATTGAAGGTAGTGTTAGCGTGACAATTGACGACATGTCTGGTTCTACCCCGAAGATGACGACATACAAAACAAATCTAGCTAAACAGCACAGACGGCTTAGGCAACACGGCTCCCAGCTGATAAAAGGGATGAGATTTGACTGTTTATTGCCTGAGCTTAAATTTACAGATTCAGCAAAACACCACTTGGTTCAGGTTGCAGACTCGGTGGCATACAATGTGTTTAGGCAATTTAGAGATCATGGAGAGGAATGGGAAACCAAAGGATTGGGTACCCTGCCCATGTATGAGTACTTTGAGCTCATAGTAGAAAAATTTAGACAAGGACCTTATGGCAGGATACAAGGTTATGGGGTCGCAAAGTTCCCGCTAAGAAACCGTGTCGGGTGGAGAGTTCAACGCTAGAAGAAATAAAAAGAGTTGTCCACATCTTAATTCCCAGCGTCAATTCGTGGGCGGAACAGAAAGTCCAGGGGAACCCCAATAGTATGCAGTCAACTCTTTCAAGAATCATAGGTTATTCGGTCAAATTTGTCAATTTGGATTTGCCACTTGTCAATCCATGACAAACAACCCGCCTGCGCATGACAAACGCGGCTGGTGGCAGACGGCGGCCCGGCTACAATAGGGGCATGCCCGCCAGCCAGCTGCGCGCCTTCTTCGCCCCCCGCTCTGTGGCCGTCATCGGCGCGTCCACAGACCCGGTCAAACTGGGCCATGCCGTGCTGCGCAACCTGGTGGAGGGCGGCTACGTCAAGGTCGGTCAGGTCTACCCGATCAACCCCAAAGCGGAAGAGATCCTCGGCTTGCGCGCCTACCCCAGCGTGGCCGCCGTGCCTGAGGGCATCGAGCTGGCCGTGATCGTGATCCCGGACAAGGCAGTGGCCGGGGCGCTGCGTGAGTGCGGCGAGAAGGGCATCCCAGCGGCGGTGATCATCTCGGCCGGCTTCCGCGAAGCCGGGCCGGAGGGCGTGCAGCGCGAGCAGGAAGTCATCGCCATCGCCCAGCAGTACGGCATGCGCATCATCGGCCCCAATGTGCTCGGCATTATTGATACCTTTACCCCGCTGAACGCCTCGTTCGCGGCCGACTCGCCGCCGCAGGGGCCGATGGCCTTCAGCTCGCAGTCCGGCGCGCTGGGCACCGCCATCCTGGACTGGGCCCAGGGCGGCCAGCTGGGGCTCTCCAAGTTCGTCAGCTTGGGTAACAAAGCCGACATCAACGAAATTGACCTACTGCAAGACTGGCAGGATGATGAGAACACCCGCGTGATCCTGCTCTACAGCGAGGAACTGACCGACGGCCAACGCTTCATGCAGACCGCCCGGCAGGTCTCGCGGGTCAAGCCGATCGTGGCAATCAAGTCCGGCACCACCCAGGCCGGGGCGCGCGCCGTGTCCTCACACACCGGCTCGCTGGCCGGGTCGGAGCAGGCCTACCAGGCCGCCTTCCGCCAGGCCGGCGTGATCCGCGCCAATTCCATGCAAGAACTGTTCGACATGGCGCTGGCCTTCGGCTACCAGCCGGCGCTGCGCGGCGACGGCGTGGCGGTGATCACCAACGCCGGCGGCCCGGGCATTCTGGCCACCGACGCTCTGGAGCACTACGGGCTGACCCTGGCCCGCCTGGAACCGGCCACGATCCAGGCGCTGCAGGCCAGCCTGCCGGGGGCGGCCAGCGCCAACAACCCGGTGGACGTGCTGGGCGACGCCCGCGCCGACCGCTTTCAGGCCGCCATCGATATCGTGGCCGCCGACCCCAACGTAGACGGCGTGCTGGTGGTGGTCACGCCACAGGCGATGACCGAGATCGAGGCGACCGCCGAAGCAGTGGCCCAGCTGGCTGCGGCAAGCGAAAAGCCGGTGCTGACCTGCTTCATGGGCGCCAAGCGCATCCAGCCCGGCATTGAGATCTTGATGCGGGCCGGCGTGCCGAACTACCCCTTCCCCAACCGGGCGGCGCAGGCCTTCTGGGCCATGGCCGAATACCGCCGCATCCGCCAGCAGCCCGAGCCGCAGTATGCGCAATTCGACTTCGACCAGGCCGCCATCCGGGCCGCCATCGCCAAGGCGCGCGACGAGGGCCGCCTGACCATCGGCGACTTGGAATCGCGGCAGATATTGGAGGCCATCGGGCTGCGCATTCCGCAGTCCGAGCTGGCCGAGACAGCCGACCAGGCCGTGGAGCAAGCGCGCAAGCTGGGCTACCCGGTGGTGCTGAAGATCGCCTCGCCGGATATTTTGCACAAGACCGATGTGGGCGGCGTGAAGGTCGGCCTGCGCAGCGACGCCGAGGTGCGCGACGCTTACGAGCTGATGGTTTACCGGGCGCAGCGCTATCTGCCAGATGCGCGCATCTGGGGCTGCCTGGTGCAGGAGATGGTCACCGGCGGCAGCATGGAAGTGCTGGTGGGCATGAACCGCGACCCGCAGTTCGGCCCGCTGGTGACCTTCGGCCTGGGCGGCATCTACGTGGAGACACTGAAAGACGTGACCTTCCGCATCGCGCCCTTCTCCACCCAGGACGCCGAGGCGATGCTCAGCGAGCTGCGCACCAGCGCCTTGCTGGACGGCGTGCGCGGCCAGCCGGCAGTGGACAAGGCGGCGGTGTGCGACGCACTGCTGCGCATCGGCCAACTGGTGCAGGACTTCCCCGAGATCGTCGAACTGGACATTAACCCGCTGATTGCCTTCCCCAAAGGGGGCGGAGCGCTGGCGCTGGATATGCGCCTGGTGCTGGACGGCAGCCAGAGCGCGGAGGACTCATGAAATCGATTTACATCACCTCGGTAGAACGCTATTCGGGCAAGACGGCCGCCAGCCTGGCGCTGGGCAAGCGCTTGCAGGCCGCCGGCCACCAGGTCGGCTACCTGAAGCCGCTCAGCCTGCAGCCCTGGCGCGTAGGCCAGCACTGGGCCGACGAGGATGCCGGCTTTGTCAAAGAGATCCTCGGCCTGGAGAGCGAGCCTTGGGAAATGTCGCCGGTGGTGGTGACCCGCGAAGGCCTGCAGGAACTGTTGGCCGAGGGCCAGCAAGCCAGCCTGATGGCGCGGGTCAAAGCTGCGCTGGAGGCGGCCGCCCAGGGCAAGGACTACATGATCCTGGAAGGCGGCGGCAGTTTGCGCGAGGGCTACGCCGTCGGCCTGCCCACGCCGCAGGTGGCCGCCGAGCTGGGCAGCACCGCGCTGGCCATCGTCAAATACCGCGACGAAGTGCGCCTGCTGGATGATGCGCTGACCGCCCAGCACCGCCTGGGCGAACGGCTGCGCGGTGTGCTGATCAACCGCGTGCCGGGCGACGCGGCCAAGTTCGTGCAGGAGGAAGCCGTGCCGTATCTGGAGCAGCGCGGCATCACCGTGCTGGGCAGCCTGCCGGAGGACCGCAGCCTGGGCGCGCTGACCGTGCAGGAAGTGCTGGACGTGGTGGGCGGCGAGCTGCTCACCGAAAAGCACGACCCGCAAGCCCTGGTCGAGACGATGACCGTGGGCGCCATGACCTCCGACGCGGCGCTGAGCCGCTTCCGCAAGCAGCCCAACAAAGTGGTCATCACCGGCGGCGACCGGGCCGACATTCAGTTGGCCGCTTTGGAAACCTCCACCGCGGCGCTGATCCTCAGCGGCAATTTGCAGCCCAGTCCGCTGATCCTCAAGCAAGCCGAGGAAAGCGGCGTAGCCGTGATGCTGGCCAGCGGGAACACGCTGGAGATCGTCGAGGCCATCGACCGCGTCTTCGGCAAGACGCGCCTGGGCCAGCTGGCCAAGCTGCAGCGTTTCGAAGAGCTGTTCGACAAGCATGTGGACGCGCAGCGCCTGAATCGCGCCCTGGAGCTGTAAAAAACGACGCCGGCAACCAAAAAGAGCCGCTTGCAGCGGCTCTTTTGTTTTATTAACTTGATGCAGATCACTGATTGACGTTCAACAAGGCTTCCAACGCCTCAAGGTGCTCAGCCTCGCCGATCGCCCCAATGCGGTCTCCGGCGATGAACATGGTGGTCGACTTGGGGTTAGGAATCAGTTTGCCACCCCGAATGATGGCCACGATCGAAGCGCCGGTGCGGCCGCGCAGGTCGCTCTCGGCCAGGTTGTGGCCGATGATGGAGTTGTTCTCCTCGCCCAGCGTATACCAGGTGATCTCCATTTCGCCGGCGGCGCGCAGCAAGTTGCGCAGCAACATGTGCTCGCGGCGGTTTTCGTCCTCAAACTCGTAATGCTTGTGGCGCACTTCCTCGGCGTAGCTGTCCACCTCGCGGCGCGGGAAACCCAGCTGCAGCAGCGTATGGCGCACCATCTCCAGCCCGCCTTCCAGCTCCGGCTGGATGACGTGCTTGGCGCCCAGCTTGGTGAGCTGCTCGATGTTCTCGGCAGTGGCCGCCCGGGCGATGATCGGCAGGTCCGGGTTGGCGCGGTGCGCGGCGGCCACGATGATCTCGGTGGCGGCCTCTTCGGGCAAGGTGACCACCATCGCCTTGGCCTTCTTCAGCCCGGCGTGCAGCAGCACCTCGGAATTGGCCGCGTCGCCATAGATGGTGGGGATGCCCATCTCGTTCAACTCGCTGACCATTTCCGCGTCAGTCTCAATGATCAGCAAGGGAATTTCCAGGCGTTTCAGCACACGCAGCAGGTGCTTGCCCACCCGGCCGTAACCCACGATCACCACCGGCGCGGCGCCTTCTTCCAGCTCGACAGGCTCATCCGTGAAGCTCGCCTGGCGGTTAAGTCGCTGCCACAACCAGGGGATGTTGCGCAGCCACTTCTCAACCGGCTCGATGAACGTGAACAGCGCCGGGTTGATCGTGATGGAAATCAAGGCAGCGGCCAAGATCAGCGAATACTCGTTGGATGTGAGCATGCCCAGCTGCAGGCCAGCCTGGCCGACGATAAAGGAAAACTCGCCGATCTGGCTGAGGCCAGCCGCCACCACCAGGAAGGCGTGGGCCGGGCCTTTAATCAGCATGCCCAGGCCCAGGGTGATGATGGCTTTACCCACCACCACCAGCAGGGTCAGGGCCACCACCTCCATCCAATGGGCGATCAGGAAGGCTGGGTTAACCAACATGCCGACGGAAACAAAAAAGACGACCGCAAAGGCTTCCTGAAAGGGCAGCACATCCGCGCCGACCTGGTAGCTCTGCGGCGATTCGCTGACGATGGCGCCGGCGGCGAAGGCGCCCAGCGCCAGCGAGACGCCGAACAGCTCGGCCGCCCCCAGGGCGGTACCCAGCGAGATGAACAGCACCGCCAAGATGAAGAGCTCACGCGAGCGGGTATGGGCGATGAAGTTGAGCAGCCAGGGGAAGAAATGCTTGCCCACCAGGAACATGAGGGCCACGAAGATGCCGGCTTTGAAGAGGGTCATGAACAGCTGGTTCCACTCGAACTGGCCGCCTTGCGGGGCCAGGGCGGGCATCAGGATCAGGATCAGGATGGTGGCCAGGTCTTCCATCACCAGCCAGCCCACCGCCACTTGGCCGGCATGCGTATTGAGCAGATTGCGGTCCATCAGGTTGCGCAGCAGGACCACCGTACTGGCGATGGAAATCGCCAAGCCAATGACGATGCTGGCGCCCACCGACAGCCCCCAGACCTGGCTGAGCAGGAAACCGATCAGGGTCGCCAGCAGCAGTTGGCCAATGGCGCCGGGGACAGCGATGCTGCGCACGCGCCACAGATCGGCGAAAGAGAAATGCAAGCCCACGCCGAACATGAGGAAGATGACGCCCAGTTCGGCCAGGTCCAGGATGGTTTGGGTATCCCCGGCGAACCCGGGAGTAAAAGGGCCAATGGCGATGCCCGCCAGCAGATAGCCAAGAATGGCGGGCAAACCCAGGCGGCGGGCGATCAGCCCGCCAATGAAGGCAGCCCCCAGGGCCACCGAGATATTAACCAGGAGTTCAGGCACATGTTGCATGCGCCAATTGTAGGCCCGTTTTTGTCCTGCGAAAAGATGTCGGCAGTTAAGTGGCCGCTAAACCTTCCGGCCCTTCGTTGACGAAGTGGGTCAACTCACTGACGCTCAACTGGCCCAGGTTGAGCTTGTCCAGCGTGCGGCCGCGGTGCCAGTAGTCCGTACGGTGCATAAAGGAAGCCATGCGAATCATGGCGTCCATGCCGCGCACCGAGACCCCATAGCGCTGGCCGAAGGAAGTGATCGGCACCAGGCTCATCGGCACGTCTTCGGTCACATAGCGGTGGTTGACCGTACTGGGGGCCTTAATGCCGTGGTAGCCCTGCTGGTTGTGGATCGCCTCCAGCAGGTCCGCCCCAGTGGAGCTGTAAGCCTGCTGCAGCCACTCCATGGCGGTGCGGGCGCGGATGCCCAGAGCCGAGGCGACGGTGACGCGCTCACGGTCCAGCACCTCCAGCACGCGGGCCACCGAAGGCGTGACACCTTCGATGTAGAACTCGTAATCGCCATGGGTTGATTCGATGCGCCCGGCGTTGAGCACGGTCAGCGCCGGGTGGAAGATGGCGCCCATGTTGTTCAGGCCGGTGTGCAGCACATTGACGCCGTCAATGAACTGCGGATAGGCGCTGGCCAGCGCATCCAACACCGCCTGGGTGCGCTTGGCGGGAAAAGCGGCCAGCGGCACGGCCTCTTTAATGCGGAAAATACGCGCCTGCGCCGGGCCGTCTGAACGACTGGCATAGATCAGCGTCTCGGCCTCGGCGATGGTCACATCGGCCGTGCAGCCGTGAGCGCGGATGGTTTGATAGAACTCCAATGCGCCGCAGGTGCGCCCGGGGTTGAGCACCACGATCTGGCCATCCTTCAGGTGCGGGGCGGCCAGGGTGGCGATGTCGATGTGGGCGCTGGAAGGCACCACGACCATGATCACATCGGCGTTCTTGAGCGCGGCCGCCATGTCGGAGGTGGCCAGCTTGAGTTCGCCAAAACCTTCCGGCCCGCGGTCATCCGGCTCCAGGTCAATGCCGCCCCGGCGCTGGATGGCGGCGATATGGTCGGGGTTGCGGTTGTAGAGGGTCACCGCGAAACCCATGATGGCCAAGTGAGCGGCCATGGCTTTGCCGCCGTGGCCGGCGCCAACTACAGTGTAGCGAGTCTTCTTGGCAACTTTTTTGCTCATAGCGCACTCCTTGCTCCCTGCGCCAAAGCGTTCAGGCGCTGTTTCTCTGTGATCGGTTTGCCGGTCTCGGGGTCCACGCTGATGCAGGCCCCGCGCTCGTCGAAAGTGGTGCGGATTTGGCCGCGGCCGTGCGGGTTGTTGCCCAGCTGCGGCGCGTCCAAGATGCCGGTTTCCACCGCGGCGGACAGGGTGGCCGCGTCAGCCAGCGGGTCCTGCACACCCGGCGCGGCCAGCTTGCGGATGGCGTCCAGCAGCAGGCGCGCCTCGGCCACCAGTTCTTGCTTGCGGGTGACGATCAGCGGGTCATGCGTGGCATCTGGCAGGCCGCGCAGGGCGTTCTCGATGGCGCGGCGTCCCATTTGGCTGGCGGCGATCACCTCGCCGGCGGTGGCGGCGTGGTCGGCCTCGGTGTGGCCGACGATGTGAATGATGTGCGGCTTGAGCTGCATCTGCAAATAGACGCTTGCGGCCAGGTGGCCGCGCGAAGCTTCAATATCCACCGGGTAGCTGAGCAGGCCGGTGCGCGTCTGGCGCCACACGCGGAAGTCTTTGTCTTCCAGTTCAGAGACCAACTCCAGACCGGCCAACATCTTGGCCAGGTCCATCGTGTCGGAGAGGCCGGGCGGGCTGTTGAACATCATCTGCACGATGTGGTCGTGCACCCCATAGGCTTTGGCGTTGTAGGCTGCCAGGTAGAGGGCCACGCAGAAAATGGCATCCGGCGCGTCACGCATGCCCCAGTGGTGCGCTTCGTTGAGTTCGACGGGGATATCCCGCTCACCGTACCAACTCATCAGCTCCTGGTGCTCTCGCAGTGAACCTTGCAGGTCCCAGGGGCCGCGGCCGTCCATCTTGTTGAACCAGAAGAGCGGGATGGCAGCCCAGGCCATATTGATGGTTTCCATGAACATCTCAGCCAGCTTGAGGAAGTCGTCGGTGCCGGTGTAGGTGCGCAGCAGGGGGAAGTTGCCGTGGCGGCTGGCCGCATACAGGGCGCGGAAATCGTCAGCGCTGCGCACCGGCACGCCACCCGCGCCGCGGCGGCGCGGGTTCTGGCGCTCGGGGTGGAAGAAATTCTCCTGGGCGTCCTGGTCAGTGCCGATCGAAATCACATCCAGGGCACGCGCCTCGGCGATCTGCTGGATGCCCGCGACCGTCTCTTCCATGGTGGGTAGGCCGAAATGGTGGCGGATCAGCGGGTAGGGCTGCTTCCATTGGATGCGGCCCACCGTGGTCTGCGGGAAGTCGGCCTCGCTGGCCGGGCCGGCCTGTTCGCCATGCAGGAAAGCGAGGACTTCGTCCATGCTTTCGGTGCCGTCAAAGCTGGCGGCGAAGAAACCCAGCTTGTCGGCGCGCTCCACTACCGGGGGCGTGCCGGCAAAGGCGAACTGCACCCCGGCGCTGTGCAGTTCGTCGGCTTCCTCGGCGAACTCGGCCAGCAAGCGCTCACCGGTCTCCGGCGTCAGCCGGTAGGATACGCCGACCAGGTCGGCTTTCTCCTCCCGCGCCACCGCCAGCATGCGTTCGATGGGCACAGCCGGGCCCAAGAAGACGGTGCGCCAGCCAGCCTGCTGTGCCAAGCGCAGAAAATTGGACACGCCGGCTACATGCACGCACTCACCCAGGGCGCCGGCGACCACGGTTTTTTGTTTGGAGGCTGAATTCGCCATTTTTCCTCCTTGCACTAGGAGTACGGGTTGGCTCCCCTGATAACGGCCTGCTGATGTTTATGTTTCGTAATACACTAGATTGAGCAGGCTGCGCAGTTCAGCAGAGATGAAGGGTTGGACGCCGGCAAGGCCGGGCGGATGACAAGACTTGGAAATTTTATCATGTCATCCATCTCTATCGGAAAAATATTCTTTCAGACGGGTTAACATCTTGTAATGGCCACCAAAGACAAAAATGTGCTGATCACCGGCGCTTCGACCGGCATTGGAGAGGCCACGGCGCTGTACCTGGCGGAACGCGGCTGGCAGGTGTTTGCCGGTGTGCGCAAAGCCGCGGATGCCAAGCGGCTGGAAGAAATGCACCCCAGCATCTCCCCCGTGACGGTGGATGTGACCAAGCCGGCACAGATCAAGGCGGCGGTCAAGACGATTCAAAAGCAGACCGGCCGGGCCGGCCTGCAAGGCTTAGTGAACAATGCCGGGGTGGCCATGACCGGGCCGCTGGAATTCCTACCCATCGAGGAACTGCGCAGCCAGTTCGAGGTCAACTTCCTCGGCCAGGTGGCGGTGACGCAGGCCTTTTTGCCGTTGCTGCGCAAAGGCAAGGGCCGGGTGGTCAACATGAGCTCGATCAGCGGGAAAGTGACCAGCCCTTTCCTGGTGCCGTATTCCTCTTCCAAACATGCCTTGGAGGCGTTTAGCGACGGGTTACGCCGCGAGCTGCGTCCCTGGAAACTGCATGTGGCCAGCATCCTGCCTGGGCCGGTGGCCACGCCGATCTGGGACAAGTCGCTGGACCAGGCCGCCGAGGCCAGCGCCCGGCTGCCCAAGCAAGCCGAGGCGCTGTACGGTGCGGCGATGCGCAGCCGGCTGAAACAGGCCGCGCAGCTGGGCATGCACGGCGTGCCGCCGGAGGCCGTGGCTCGAGATGTGCTGCACGCCCTGAGGGCGACGCGGCCGCGCACGCGCTACGCGCCGGGGCGATTGATCGCCCTGGCAATCTTCGCGCTGCGTTTTGCGCCGGACCGGCTGCTGGACTGGCTGCTGACACGACGCAGCCGAAGCTAGGCGCCGCCGTATAATTCTGTATGCCTATCCTGCGCGCCGGCGCCTTTGAGATCTTCAGCAATTCCCCGGAGCAAACGCGCCGCTTGGGCATGCAGCTAGGCAGCCGGCTGCAGGCGGGCGACTTGGTTTGCCTGGAAGGCGACCTGGGCAGCGGAAAGACCACGCTGACCCAGGGTGTGACCGCCGGCTGGGGTTCGGCCGAGGCAGTCACCAGCCCAACATTTGTGCTGGTGAACGTATACACCCGGCCCGATGGGCAGCAACTGGCGCATTTGGACGCCTACCGGCTGAACTCCGCCGAAGATGCCCAAGCGCTGGACCTGGACGATCTACTGGCCAAGGGGCCGATGCTGGTGGAATGGCCGGGGCGCATTGAGCCGGCCCTGCCGGCCGAGCGGCTGTGGATCAAACTGTTCTGGATCGACGAGGACCGCCGCCGGCTGGAGATCTCGCCGCAGGGTGAGCGCTACCAGGCGATAGCCTCCAGCCTGCGCGATAGCGTATTTGGATTGTGATGACTCTGATCGCCATTGACACCTCCACACAGACCAGCGGTCTGGCGTTATACGATGGGCTGCAAGTGCTGGCTGAGCACAGCTGGCACGGCGGCCAGCACCACAGCGTAAACCTGGCCCCGGCCATCGACAAGCTGTTGGCCTCAGTACATTTGCGCGCGGCCGACCTGCAAGTGGTGGCGGTGGCGATCGGCCCGGGGTCGTACACCGGGCTGCGCATCGGCCTGGCGCTGGCCAAAGGGCTGGCCTTTGCCCACAAGCTGGATCTGCTGGCGGTGCCCACCCTGGATATTTTGGCGGCTGGGCAGCCGCCCAGCGAACTGCCGCTGGCGGCGGTGCTGCAAGCCGGCCGCGGCCGTCTGGCGGTGGGGCGTTACCTATATAAGGAAGGCTGGCAGCCGCAAGGCGAACCCCAGTTGATGACCGCTGAGGAACTGACCGAAAGCATTGCCAGCCCCACGCTAGTCAGCGGCGAGCTGAGCGAAGACGAGCGCCGCACCCTGGGGCGCAAGTACAAGAATGCCGTGCTGCAGACGCCTGCCTGGGGGCTGCGCCGCCCGGCGGTGCTGGCGGAACTGGCCTGGAACCGCTGGCAGGCCGGCGAGCGCACTGCCCCACAGGGGTTGGCGCCGCACTATTTGCAAGCCAGCAGTGCGGTACCGCAATGAGCGCAGGCGGGCTGACCCTGCGGCGCATGGTCGCCGCTGATCTAGAGGCCGTCTTGACCATGGAACAAGACAGCTACCCCCGGCCCTGGACCCAGGGGAGTTTTGATTTTGAACTGAACGACAACCCGGCAGCCCTGCTGTGGGCCGCCGAGGCCGAAGGTGGCCAGATCGCCGGGTACTGCGTGGCCTGGCGCCTGCAGGATGAACTGCACATCGCCAACTTCACCGTGGCGCCCGCCCGGCGCCGGCAGGGGGTCGGCCGCCGTCTGCTGGCCCACGCCCTGGCCGAAGCGGCCGGGTTGGGACTGCACAGCGCCTTTTTAGAAGTGCGCAGCGGCAACCTGGCGGCGCAAAGCATGTACCAGCAGTTTGGCTTCCGGCAAGTCGGCTTACGGCCGCGCTTTTACAGCAATGGTGAGGACGCAGTTTTGATGGAGCTGGCCCAGTTGCCGCAAAGCGCACAGGCGGATCAACCCACATGATAGAATCCGCTGCCGATTTATTTTTAGAACTTAGACTCCCAAGAAGTGACTGGCCAAGCCAGCCCTCCGTCTTGTAACCTTGAGGCAGAATGAGCAAAACTCGTACCGAACTGGAAGCTAAACTCGCCAACCGCAGCGCCAAGATGGCTGTGCTGGGCTTGGGCTATGTGGGCCTGCCGCTGGCCGCCGTCTTCGCCGAAGCCGGCTTTGAAGTGCTGGGCATCGACCCCGATGAGCGCAAGATCAAAGCCATCGCCGCGGGCGAGTCCTACATTGGCGACATCGAGAGTGAGCAGGTGGCCAGGTTGGTCCAGGCGGGCAAGCTGCGCGCCACCACCGACTTTGGCGAGCTGGCTGATATCGACCTGGTCAGCATTTGTGTGCCCACGCCGCTGCGCAAGACCGGCGATCCGGACCTGGCCTTCATCGTTTCGGCTACCGAGAAGCTGGCCGAGCAACTGCACCCCGGCATGGTCATCGTCCTCGAATCAACCACCTACCCCGGCACCACGCGCGAGCTGGTGTTGGACCTGCTGACCAAGAACAACGATCTCAAGGTCGGTGAAGACTTCTTCCTGGCCTTCTCGCCGGAGCGGGTGGATCCCGGCCGCACGGACTGGACCACGGTCAATATGCCCAAGGTCATCGGCGGCATCACCGCGGCCTGCAGCGAAGTGGCCGCCGCTTGGTACTCGCAGGCGCTGGAAACCGTGATCCCGGTCAGCTCGACCGAGGTGGCCGAGATGGCCAAGCTGCTGGAGAACACCTTCCGCATGGTCAACATCGGCCTGGTGAACGAGCTGGCCTTGATGTGCAACCGTCTGGGCGTGGACGTATGGGAGGTCATCGACGCGGCGGCCACCAAGCCATTCGGCTTTATGAAGTTCACTCCCGGCCCCGGCCTGGGGGGGCATTGCATCCCGATCGATCCGTTGTATCTTTCCTGGAAAATGAAGTCCCTCAACTACACGGCGCGCTTCATTGAACTGGCCTCTGAGATCAACACCAACATGCCGCGTCACGTAGTCACCCGGGCTCTGGAAGCGCTGAACGACCAGGGCAAGGCCCTCAACGGCAGCAAGGTGCTGGTGCTGGGCGCAGCTTACAAACCAGACATTGACGACATGCGTGAATCGCCGGCATTGGATGTGATCGCCTTGCTGCGCGAAAAGAAGGCCGATGTGAGCTACCATGACCCGCATGTGCCGCACATTCAACACGATGACTGGGACATGGACTCGGTGGATGATTATCTGAAGGCCGCCAAGCAAGCCGACGCGGTAGTGATCATCACCAACCACGCCGCCTACGATTATGCTGAGCTGCTCAAACAAGCCAAGCTGATCGTGGACACGCGCAATGCGTTGGGTTCGGCTTCCAAGAGCAACCCGAAAGTGGTGCGGCTGTAGTGGGGCGCTACCTGATCACGGGAGCCGCCGGCTTCATCGGCGGGCGGGTGGCAGAACTGCTGATGGCTGAAGGCCACAGCATCGTGGGCATCGACAATATGAACGATTCCTACGACGTACGTATGAAAGAGCACCGCCTGGAGAAGCTGCAGGCCGATACGAAGTTCAGCTTTCACCGACTGGACATTTCTGACCGCAAGGTCATCGATCACATCCCGGACGAACGGATTGATGCAGTCATTAACCTGGCGGCCCGGGCCGGGGTGCGCGACAGCGTGCTGGACCCGTGGATCTACGTCGACTCGAACATGACCGGCACGCTGAACATGCTGGAGCTGTGCCGCCAGCGCAACGTGCCCAAGTTCGTGCTGGCCTCAACCTCCAGCATCTACGGGGCTGAGGCACCGCTGCCCACCCCAGAGAGCGCCGAGAGCAACCGCCCTCTGCAACCGTACGCCGCCAGCAAGAAGGGCGCTGAAACTCTGGCGCACTCGTATCACTTCCTGCACGACATCGACGTCACCGTGGTGGTCTATTTCACCGTGTATGGGCCATCGGGGCGGCCGAATATGTCCATGTTCCGCTTCGTGCAGGCCATCAGCGAGGGCAGGCCCATCCAAGTGTTTGGCGATGGCGAGCAGACGCGTGGCTTCACCTATATCGATGATATTGCCCGCGGCACGATCCTGGCCCTGAAACCAGTAGGCTACGAAGTCATAAACCTGGGCGGGCACGAGTCGATCAGCATCAATGCCCTGATCCACCTGATCGAAGAGGCTCTGGGCAAAAAAGCCATTATTGAATACAAGCCGATGGATCCGGCCGACATGCTGGCGAGCTGGGCGGATGTGAGCAAAGCGATGAAGACGCTGGACTGGCAGCCGCAAGTCGGCATTCGTGAAGGGGTGCAGCATCTGGTGGATTGGTACCTGGTCGAGCGTGAGTGGGCCAAGGATATTCACATCGGCTGAGCCCCGCCCCATCCTTATGTTCAAGCTGCCGCTGGACCGCCTCGAAAAACTCTATCTGCGCATCTTCGACTCAGAATTTCTGCGGCGCATCATCCGCAACTCCAGCTATCTGGTCAGCGCCACGGTCATCTCGGCCGGGATCGGCATGCTGCAGGGGGCATTGCAGTTTCGCGCTCTGGAGAATGTAGGCCTGGGGGTGGCCGGTATCGGCCTGCTGGGTGCGGTAGCGACTTTCTCCAACGTGATCAACCGCTTCACCTCCTTTCGGATTGACGAACTGGTCGTCAAGTACGTGCGGCTGTATCAGGAGCGCGGCGAACCCAAAATGGCCGCGGCGGTGTACAAGCTGGCCGCCATCCTCGAAGCAGGCGGCTCGATGGTGGCTTTTGCGCTGATCGCCTTATTGGCCCCGCTGGGGGTGCAGCTGTTCTCGGACATCCCCGGGATGGAGAGCATCTTCATCGCCTACGGCAGTCTGGTGCTGATCAATTTGTTCTACGACAGCTCGGACGGCATGCTGCAGGTCTTCAACCGCTTCGACGCCAAGTCAGTGATCGATGTGTGCCAGAGCGTGCTGCGCCTGGTGCTAACCGTGGTGGTTTATTTCACCGGCGGCGGCTTGTACGAGATCATCCTCGCCGAGCTGGGCGGGCGCCTGCTGCGCTCGCTGGCGGTGATGCTGCTGGCCTTCCGCATCGCGGCCAAGGAATGGGGCCGCGACTGGTGGCGCACGCCGATCGCCACTCTGCAGAGCGACCGGCGCAGCCTGCTGGCCTTCGCCTTCAGCACCAACCTGAGCGCCACGGTCAGCCTGGTGGCCAAAGACAGCGAAGATCTGTGGGTCAACGCTTTCCTGGGCAACCTGGCCGGCGGCTTGTACAGCCTGGCGCGCACATTGATCGGCTTCTTGCAAATCCCGGTCAGCCCGCTGCCCTACACCACCTACCCCGAGCTCTCACGGGCTGTGGCGCAGAACAACTGGGCCGCGGTGCGCAAAGTGCTGGGCCGTGGCTCGGCGCTGGCGGCCCTGTATTCGCTACCGGTGGCCCTTTTGCTGATCTTCTTTGGGCGTGAACTGATCCTGCTGTATTCAGGCAACCCCGAATCTCTGCCTGCCTATGCGCCGCTGATCATCCTGGTAGCCGGCTACAGCTTTGCCAACATCTTCTATTGGAGCCGGGCGGCCTTGCTGGCCTTCAACCGGCCGATCTACCCGACCCTGGTCAACCTGGCCGGCATGGTGCTCAAGGTGATCGGCGTATTCTTGTTCTCCTCGGGCGGCGCGGTGGCCTTTGCCGCGCTGCTCTCCGGATATTACATCTTCACCGTCTCGCTTTCGGTGTTGCGCATCCTCTCAGACCTGCGCGCCCACCCCAACACGGCCCCGGCATGAAAATCGCCCTGGTCGCCCCGGGGGCCATCCCGGCCCAAACGGCCAACAGCATCCAAGTGATGAAAATGGCCCAGGCCCTGGCGGCCGAGGGTCATGATTTGCGCATTTTGGCCCCCGGCGCGGCGTCCCAGCTGCCCTGGGCGCAGCTGGCCGCCCAATACGGCTTGGAGCGCCGGCTGGAGATCAGTTGGCTGCCGGCGCGGGCGGCCCTGCGGCGCTATGACTACGCTTGGGCAGCCTGGCGCACCGCCAAAGCCTGGCGCACCGACCTGCTCTACACACGTGTGCCGCAGGCCGCGGCGCTCTCTGCCGCCTTGGGCCTGCCGACGATCTTCGAACTGCATGATATGCCCAGCGGCAGGATGGGGCCGCTGTTCCTGCGCGTATTTTTGCGGAGCCGCGGCGCTCGGCGACTGGTGGTCAACACCCGCCACTTGGCGCAGCAGCTGCAGGCCGCCTACCGCCTGCCCGCTGGCGACTTCCTGACCCTGGCGCCCAACGGTGTGGATCTGGCGCGTTACCAAAACCTACCCACAGCGGCGGCGGCCCGCGCCCAGCTGGGCCTGGCCGAGGGTTTCACCGTCGGCTACAGCGGCCATTTATACACCGGCCGCGGCATCGGCTTCCTGCTGGAGTTGGCCCGCCAATTGCCGGAAATGCGTTTTTTGCTGGTGGGTGGCCGGCCGGAAGACGTGGCGGCCCGCCGCCAGCAGGCTGGCGAACAGCAAAATGTGCACTTCACTGGCTTTGTGCCCAATGCGGAACTGCCGCTGTACCAGGCCGCCTGCGATGTGCTGACCATGCCTTACGGCCAGCAGGTAACTGCCTCCGGCGGGCAGGACATCGCTGCCTTTACCAATCCGCTCAAGATGTTCGAGTACCTGGCAGCGGGGCGGCCGCTGCTAGCCAGTGACTTGCCGATTTTGCAGGAAGTGCTGAACGAGCAAAACGCGGTCTTGCTGCCCAGCGGCGACCTGGCTGCCTGGCAGGCCGCTTTGCGCAGCCTGCAGGCAGACCCGTCGCGCCGGGCGGCCCTGGCCGCGGCCGGGCAGGCCACGGCCAGCAGCTACAGTTGGGCGGCCCGCGCCCGGCGCGTGCTGCAGGGGCCCGCGCCGTCAGCTACGATATAATTCCTCTTTCACACTATAGAAGAGGAAACAACCGAATGCCCACTGCCCTTATCACCGGTATCACCGGACAAGACGGTTCCTATCTGGCCGAATTTCTGCTGGCTAAAGGCTACAAAGTGGTTGGCATGGCGCGCCGATCCAGCACGGTAACCTTCGAACGCATCCAACACATCCAAAACGAGATCAGCATTGAGCAGGGCGACTTGCACGACCAAAGCTCCCTGGTGGATGTGATGGAGCGCTACGAGCCAGACGAGATCTACAACTTGGCGGCGCAGTCTTTCGTGCCCACCTCCTGGAACCAGCCGGTGCTCACCGGCGAGGTGACCGCCCTGGGCGTCACCCGCATCCTCGAGGCGATGCGCCAGGTACTCCCCAAGGCGCGCTTCTACCAGGCCTCGTCCAGCGAAATGTTCGGCAAAGTGCTCGAGGTGCCCCAGAAGGAGACCACGCCCTTCTACCCGCGCAGCCCTTACGGCGTGGCCAAGGTGTATGGACACTGGATCACAGTGAATTTCCGCGAATCACACAACTTGTTTGCCGTCTCCGGCATCTTGTTCAACCATGAGAGCCCGCGCCGCGGCCTGGAGTTCGTGACCCGCAAGGTGTCTGACGCAGCGGCGCGCATCAAGCTGGGCCTGGCGGACAAGCTGCCGATGGGCAACTTGGAAGCGCAGCGTGACTGGGGTTTTGCCGGCGACTATGTGGAAGCCATGTGGCTGATGCTGCAAGAGAACCAGCCGGATGACTATGTCATCGGCACCGGCAAAACCTACAGCGTGCGCCGCCTGTGCGAAGTGGCTTTTGAACATGTCGGCTTGGATTACCTGGAATACGTGGTCGAAGACCCGCGTTTCTACCGTCCGGCCGAGGTGGACTTGCTGATCTCCGACCCTAGCAAAGCCAAGGAAAAGCTGGGTTGGCAGCCCAAAGTCGA
This sequence comes from Anaerolineales bacterium, assembly GCA_019637805.1. Lineage (NCBI taxonomy): Bacteria > Bacillati > Chloroflexota > Anaerolineae > Anaerolineales > Anaerolineales bacterium. The sequence continues at coordinate 658,959 of JAHBVB010000001.1, forward strand.
CTTTGAAAGCCTGGTCAAGATGATGGTGGACGCCGACCTTGAGCGCGTGAGCGCACAAGCCGCCAAATAACCTTCGGCGGCGGGCAATCCCGCCGCGGGCCGCCGAGAACAATTATGTACTGGTACCGAGACGGAAGCTCCCTTAGCCTGCTACCCTGGTTAGCGACCATGTTGCTGGTGTGGCTGGCCGGTTGGCTATTAGCCAGCCACACTTTTCGCCTGCAATCTCGCGAACGAGTCATCGCGGGTCTCGCACTAGGCCTTACGCTGTACGTCTGGCTGGTGAACTTGTTTGGCCGCTGGTTGGCGCCAGACCTGGCCTTCACTCTGCCAGCGTTACTCTTGCTGGTTTTGGCCGTTCTGGCGGCCTGGCGCAGCGGTACCGGTTGGCTGGACTCGGCCGACCTGCGCATTTGGCCCTGGCTGGTGGCAGGGTTTGCCTTGTTCTACGTCTTCATGTTGTGGAGCAAGGGCTTGACCCTGTTTGATGAGCACAAGAACCTCTCACTGATCTCGATCATTGGCAACGGCAATATCCCACCAGAATATCTGCCCGGATACCCGCTTAGGTTGATTTACCACTACGGATTTCACTTCATCGGAGGCAGCCTGATGCGCCTGGGCGGCCTGCTGCCCTGGAGCGCCTTTGACGTCTCCAAGGCGCTTCTGTTTGCCATGACCTTGCTGCTGGCCGGCCTGCTGGGCCGCCGCTATGCAGGCCGGGCCTGGGGCGGCTGGGCTGCTGCCGGCCTGGTGGCCTTGGCGGCGGGCACGCGCTACCTGCTGTTGTTGCTGCCGCCGGGCCTGCTGCTGCAAATGGACAGAGTCGTGCAGTTGCAGGGCACCAGCGCCTTGATCGATCGCCCTTTCTCTGAAGCGCTCTTCTCCCCCTGGCTGGTGGACGGCGGGCCGCCGATGCCCTATATCTTCGCGTTTTTGAACGGCATTATGGACCCGTTGGTGATGGCCCACCAAGGGCCTAACACCTATTCCGTGCTGATCTTTCTGCTGGTTTGGCTGCTGGCGCTGCGCTTAAAAAACCGCTGGGGCGCAGCCTGCCTGGCGATCATCCTGGCCATGTGGGCGCTGGTGTGGGAAGCCACTTATGCGCTTTTTATCCTGGGACTGTTCACCTTCGTGGGCCTGGCCCTCCTGCGCGAGCGCAAGCTAAATCTGCCTCAACTGCGTCCAGTGCTGGGCGCCGCGCTGATCTCCGGCCTGTTGGTGTTGGTGCAGGGCGGCACGATCACCGAACTGGTGCGAGAGATGATCTTCGGGTACGAAGGCGGCGGGCTATTGCAAAGCCTGGGTCTGGGCATCTCCAGCATGCTCCCGGTGGCCAACACAGCCAACGCGGTCAGTTTCTTGGGTTTCAGCCTGCGCTGGCCGCTGGCCATCGTTTCTTCGCACCTGGGGCCGTTGAGTCTTTTTTCGCCGCATCAGCTGATCGTGGCTTTCTTTGAACTAGGTCCGGTGATCTTATTCACGCCCTGGATCACGCAGTGGGCCTGGCGTCGCGCCAAGGCCGGTGACTGGCTGCTGGGCGTGCTGGCCTGCGCTGCCTGGCTGGGCTTCATCATCCCCGTTTTTTTCCAGTACCAGTCCGACCGCGATATTTCACGCCTGACTTGGCAGGCGATGCTGACTTGGACCCTGCTCCTGTCTTTCGTCATCGCCGATCGCAACTTTCGCTGGCCCCGCTGGCTGCGCCAAGCGGGCGTGGTCGCCCTGCTGCTGACCGGCTTTAGTGGGTTGATCATCGCCGGCACGCAATTCTCCGCCGCCAGCACAACCCGACTGGGTGAGAACTTCAACGAGCTGGACGCGGCCATCTCCGCCCAGCTGTGGGGCAAGCTACCCGCTGAAGCCAAAGTACTGGCCCCCGTTGGCAGCGCCACCATCCTCAGTGGCCACCTCTCCGGCGCGTTAATCGGTGAGCCTGACCCCGGCAACGAATGGCATCAGCTCTTCCCTGCCCCGCGGCTGGCCGACCTGTTGCAATATGGCTATAACTTCTATTATTTAGACAGCCGCGGATGGGAGAGACTCGACTCGGCGTTGCGCGCCGCATCCGGTTTTGAGGCCGCTTGTGTGACTACTTTTGCCGAGGTTTGGGACAATGCCCACATTAACTATCGCCGCATGCTAGACTTGCGGGCCTGCACAGACTAACCATGCCAATCAGCAAAACCAAACCCAAAACAGTGCGCACAACCACAAAGCGCCTGACGGTGACCATTGTGGTGCCGGTATATAACGAAGTGGACAGCGTGCCCGAACTGCACCGCCAGATCAGCGCGGCCATGAACGGCAGCCAATATGACTGGGAAGTGGTCTTCGTGGACGATGGCAGCTCCGACGGCAGCTTGCAAGCGCTGGAAGTGGTGGCGGCCAAAGACCGCAAGCACGCCCGCGTCATCGCGCTGCGGCGCAACTTCGGCCAAACCGCCGCGCTGTCTGCCGGCATTGACCATTCCGTAGGCGAGATCATCGTTTTGATGGACGGCGATCTGCAGAATGACCCGGCCGACATTCCGCTGCTGCTGGAAGAGATCCGCAAGGGCTATGACCTGGCCAGTGGCTGGCGCAAATTCCGCAAGGACAACTTCATTACGCGCACTTTCCCTTCGCGCATCGCCAACTGGATCATCTCGCGCGTGACCGGCGTGTACCTGCACGATTATGGCTGCACGCTGAAAGCCTACCGGCGTGAAGTGCTGACCGGCTTCCGCCTCTATGGCGAAATGCACCGCTTTATTCCCGCCTATGCCGGCCAGGTGGGCGCCAGCATCACCGAAGTGCCGGTCAACCATTACCCGCGCATGCACGGCACCAGCAAATATGGCCTGGAGCGCACCGTCAAGGTCATTTTGGATCTGTTCACCGTCAAGTTCATGGGCGGTTTCGTCAACAAGCCGATCTACCTTTTTGGCGGGGTCGGCATGGGCTTTATGGGCCTGGGTGGCTTGGGCCTGATCTTCCTCTTCGTCCGCCGCATGTTGTATGGCACTGGCACGGTCGATTCGCCTGTCTTTCTGCTCAGCGCCCTGTTGGGCGTACTCGGCGTGCAGTCCATCTTGATGGGCCTCCTGGCTGAGATGTCTGTGCGCACTTATCACGAATCGCAATCCAAGCCGATTTACACGGTGCGTTACAGCATCGGGGTTAAGGGTGACAAGCAAAGCTAAGCGCCCCGCCTGGCTTTCCGCGGGTTCACTCTTACGGGGCGCAGGGTCGATCATCACCCTGGGCCTTGTGGTTTACCTGATCAGCCAGCAAGGCTGGCAAGAAATTACCGAAGCGGTGGCCCGCATTGAGTTGTGGCGCTTCCTGCTGGCGGTGGCGCTGACGGTCGTCTCCCGGTTGGCGGTGGCGCGCCGCTGGCATATTTTGCTGCGCTCCGGGGGCGTGGACATCAGCTGGCGCACCAGCTTGCGCATTACCTTTGCCGGCCTGTTCGCCAACAATTTTCTACCCAGCACCATCGGCGGAGATGTGGCCCGCCTGGCTGGCGCCCTGCAGCAGGGCTACGATGCAGCCGTATCGGCTGCTTCGCTGGTGGCCGACCGGCTGGTGGGCCTGGCGGGGTTCGTCTTCACCCTGCCGATCGGCCTGCGCATCCTGGCGGCGGCCAACCTGACCACCGCAGGAGCCCTGCCGCTGGCGGGCCTGGCCGCCGGGGAAAGCTGGCTGGGGCGCATGACCCAGCGTGTGCGCAAGATCTGGCAGCGGCTGATCAAGACCATTGGCCTGTGGCTGAGCCAGCCGCGTGCTTTGCTTGAGGCACTGGCCTTTACATTTGTGCACATGCTCTGCCTGTTCCTCACGCTGTATATCTTGTTGGATGGCATGCACGACCCGCTGGATTTCTGGACCGTGGCTGGCTTGCAAAGCCTGGTGTATGTGGTCACCCTGATCCCGATCAGCATCAGCGGCTGGGGCCTGCAGGAATTTTCGATCAGCTACGCATTCAGCGCACTGGCTGGGGTGGCCCCAGCCAACAGCCTGGTGCTGGCCCTGCTACTGCGCACGCTGTACGTATTGGTCAGCCTCCCCGGCGCCCTGGCGCTCTCCGATGTGCTGCCCGGCATGGCCAAAGCCCAGCCGCTTTTGACCAAACTGGACGGCTAAATGGCAGCCTGGCCTCATTTTGAAAAACCCAACCCCCTGAGTGCTTTGCGGGTGCTGCTGTGGCTCAGCGTGGTCCTGGCAGCCGCCGCGCTCAGCCAATTTAGCGATCAGATCATCGCCGAAGAGCTGTTCTTCACCTCGGCGCGTTTCCGTTCGGCCCTGTATGCCGGCTACGGCCTGCTGGCGGTGCTGGCGCTGCTGGCCAGCGCCGCGCTGACCCCGCTGGGAACCCGCCTGCTGGCCGGGCTGCAGCGCCTGCAAAGCAGGCTGCAGGCGTTAGGCCCCGCGGCCCTGGCGCTGTTTGCTGGCGTAGCCGTCGCCATGCCGCTGATCGCCTTCGGCTTTTATGGTCGCTTTGTGACCGGCGGCTATACGCGCTTGCTGCTGTTCTGGACGCTGGCGGCAGTGGGCGCCGCACTGTTGGCCGCTTGGCGCAGGAGCAGTTGGCTCTCCAACCTGGCGGGCAGCCTGCTGGTGATCGCCAGCGTCTACCTGACGGGCACCTTCCTGGTCATGGTGCAAAGCTATCCCTTCTCGCTGGAGTGGTCGGAGATCAGCCGCTACTACCAGGCTTCCATGTTCTTCGACCAGGCCCTGTACGGCATCAATCTGCCTTGGCCGGTGACGCACCCCAGCCGCTACATGCTGCAGTCGCTGCCTTTCCTGCTCCCCGGTTCTGCCTTGTGGCTGCATCGTCTCTGGCAGGCTGTCCTGTGGGTTGGCATGCCGCTGCTGACCGCTTGGCTGCTGGCGCGCCGCTTGCAGACCCCGGCAGGCTATGCGCGCCTCTTGTTCGTCCTGTGGGGCTTCTTGTTCCTGATGCAGGGCGCCGTGTTTTACCATCTGCTGCCCTGCGTATTCCTGGTGCTGATCGGTTTTGACAGCAAGCGCCTCGGGCGCACTTTGCTATTTGTGGCCCTGGCTTCGATCTGGGCCGGCCTCAGCCGCATCAACTGGGTGCCGCTGCCCGGGGCGCTGGCCGCCCTGCTGTATTTCATTGAAGTGCGCCCTAAAGCACAAGCCCTAAGCCCGGACTATCTCTGGCGGCCGGCGCTGTTCACCGTGGGCGGCAGCTTGGCCGGCCTGGGTGCCTACGCCTTCTATATCCTCAACTCGGGCAACCCGCCGGAGCATTTCGGCTCATCGTTCACATCGGCATTGCTGTGGGCGCGCCTGTGGCCCAATGCCGCTTTCCCGCCCGGCATTTTGCCTGGGATCGTGCTGGTCTCGCTGCCGCTGTTGGCCCTGCTGGCGCTGCGGCTGCGCCAACCCGGGAGTGGGCTGGGCCAATGGCGCTGGCTGGGCGTGGCGGCCTTGCTGCTGATCTTCTTCGCCGGCGGCCTGGTGGTCAGTGTCAAGATCGGCGGGGGCACCAACCTGCACAACATGGACGCCTACATGGTGCTGCTGCTGACCCTGGCCTATGCCCTGGCCGTGGGCCGGTACGCGCCGCAGGCCGCCGGCAAGCTGGCCGCTCTGTCCGTACCGGTTGGGCTGCAGGCCGCTCTGCTGCTCATCCCGATCGGCTTCGCCATCTTCAGCGGCGGACCGTTAAAGATGGCCCCGGAACAGGAGACGGCACAGTTGCTGCAGCAGATCCAAACCGAGGCCGACAAAGCCCTGGCCAACGGCTCGCAGGTCTTGTTCATCTCCCAGCGCCATCTGGTCACCTTCGGCCTGGTGGAAGGCGTGCCGCTCTATCCGGACTACGAAAAGCTGTTTCTGATGGAAATGGCGATTTCCCACAACGAAGACTACCTGGCTCGTTTCGCCAAACTGGTCGATGAGCACCGATTTGGCTTGATCGTGACTGATCCGCTGTATGACCGCTTGGTGGACGAAAACCAGGATCCGCTGGCCGCCGAGAACAACGCCTGGGTGGAGGCGATCACCCGCACCATCTTGTGCGCTTATGAGCCGGTGGCGACCTCCAACAATCCTTCGGTGCAGTTGTTGGTGCCGCATTTCCCCAAATGCGATGATCGCTAAATGCATATTCTGATCCTCAATAGCGAATACCCGCCGATCGGGGCCGGGGCCGGAAACGCCAGCGCCCAATTGGCGCGCCAGTTCGCGGCGCGCGGCCACCAGGTCAGCGTGTTAACGGCGCGCTATGGCGACCTGCCGCGCGACGAAACGCTGGAAGGCGTGCGCATCATCCGCCTGCCCAGTCTGCGCCGCCGCCAAGATCGCTCTACGGCCCTGGAGCAAGCCATTTTCATCCTCTCGGCCTGCTTGTGGGGCTTGTCCTGGGCGCGGCAGCTGAAGCCGGACGTAACTCTGGCCTTCTTCGGCGCGCCCAGCGGCGTGGCCGCCTGGCTGTGGAACCATCTGCTGGGGTTGCCCTATATTGTCAGCCTGCGCGGTGGCGATGTGCCCGGCTTTCGGCCCTACGACTTCGGCCGCCAGCACCGCCTGCTGGGGCCGCTGCTGCGCCGCGTTTGGCGGCGGGCGGCGGCGGTGGTGGCCAACAGCCAAGGCCTGCGCCAATTGGCGCAGGCCTTTGACCCAGCGCGCGAGATCGAAATCATCCCCAACGGCGTGGACCTGGCCGCCTTTCCGGCCGGGAGGCGCACCTGGCAGCCTTTGCGCATGCTCTTCGTGGGCCGGGTGGTTTACCAGAAAGGGCTGGACCTGCTGCTGGACGCCCTGGCGGATTTTGGCGAGCCGGGTTGGAGGCTGACCATCGGCGGGGACGGGCCGCGGCTGGAAAGCCTGCGAGAGCAGGCCGCCGCACTGGGCCTGGCCGAACGGGTAGAATTTTGCGGTTGGCTGGACCGCCGGCAGTTGGCCGAAAGGCTGGCGGCGGCCAACCTGTTCGTACACCCTTCCCGCCATGAAGGCATGCCCAATGCTGTGCTGGAAGCGATGGCCAGCGGCCTGCCGGTGCTGGCCAGCCGGATTGCCGGCAACGAAGAGCTGATCACCCCGGACTGTGGAGTGCTTGTGCCCAGCGAAGATCCGCTTGCCTTGAAAAACGCCCTGTACGCCCTGGCAGATGCCCACCTGCGCCAGGGTATGGGCGCGGCCGCCCGCCAGCGCGTCCAGCAGCACTACACCTGGCCGGCTGTGGCCGAAGCCTACTTGCAGCTGCTGCAGGCCGCCCAGAGGGCTGACTGAGATGTGCGGCATCTGCGGCATTGCCCCGGGCGGCGAGCGGCGGCCAGACGGCGCCCAACTGCGCCGGCTGAACACGGCCATCGCCCACCGCGGCCCAGACGGCGAAGGCTATTACGAGGCGCCCGGCGTGGGCCTGGCCATGCGCCGCCTGGCGATCATCGATGTGGCGGGTGGTGACCAGCCCATCTTCAACGAGGACAAAAGCCTCGCCATCGTCTTCAATGGCGAGTGCTATAACTACCCGGCCTTGCGTGAGAAGTTGGAGAAGCAGGGCCACCGCTTTTACACCCAAACTGACACCGAATGCATCGTGCATTTATATGAAGAATACGGCGACGAGTGCGTGCAGCATCTGCGCGGCATGTTCGCCTTTGCCTTATGGGACGCCAAGCGCCAGCGCTTGCTGCTGGCCCGCGACCGCCTGGGCAAAAAGCCGCTGCACTACACCGTGCAGGGCGGGCAGCTGTATTTCGCCTCCGAACTGCAAGCCCTGCTGAGCGTGCTGCCCCAGCAGCCTGATGTTGATCTGCAGGCGATCGACGATTACCTCAGCCTGCAGTACGTGCCGGAGCCCCACACAGCCTACCAGGGCGTACACAAGCTGCCCGCCGCCCATCGCATGGTCTGGCAGAACGGCCAGCTGAGCACCGAAGCGTACTGGCAAGTGGACTACGAGCCCAAGCACACCGCCAGCCAAGGAGAATTGATCGAAGAGCTGCGCGGGCTGACGCGTCAGGCGGTGCAGATGCGCCTGATCAGCGAAGTGCCGCTGGGGGCGCACCTGAGCGGCGGGATCGACTCGAGCATCGTGGTGGCGCTGATGGCGGAGGCCAGTTCCGGCCCGGTCAAGACTTTCTCGGTGGGTTTCGAGGAGACTAGCTTCTCTGAGCTGCCTTACGCCCGCGCCGTGGCCGAACGCTACGCCACTGACCACCACGAGTTCACCCTGACCTTTGGCGACATCCCGGCCACGCTGGAAACCCTGCTGGGCCACTTCGGCGAGCCTTTCGCAGACCCCTCGGCTTTGCCGCTGTACCACTTGGCGCGGCTGACGCGCCAACACGTCACCGTGGCACTGAACGGCGACGGCGGCGACGAATCCTTTGCCGGCTACTGGCGGCACTGGCTGGACGGCTATGCCGACCAGTACCTGCGCCTGCCCAGCCTGGTCACCCGCCGGCTGGCGCCGGCCCTGGCGGCGGCTCTGCCAGACCGGGCGGGCGGCCCGGTCGGCAGCAGCCTGGCCAACGGCATCAAACGCCTGCCGCAGCTGACCGAGATCGACCGGCGCGCCTCTCTGCTGCGCTGGGGCTCGTATTTCTCGCCCAGCCATAAGGCCGCCTTGTGGCAGCCCGAGCTGGCGGCCCACTTGCATCACAAACGCGCCGAGCAGGACATGGCGGCCTTGTACGCCGCGGCGCCCGCCGCCAGCCGCCTGGACCGCACGCTGTACGCCGACCTGAAAAGCTATTTGCCCGGCGACCTGCTGGTCAAAGCCGACCGCATGACCATGGCCCAGGGCCTGGAAGGGCGCTCGCCCCTGCTGGACCACGAACTGGTGGCCTGGGCGGCCCGCCTGCCGGCCGGCTACAAGCTGCGCGGCCGCCAGGGCAAGCAGCTGCTGCGCAAAGCCTTCGGGCACCTGCTGCCCGCCGAGATCACCAGCAAGCGCAAGCAGGGCTTCGGCATCCCGGTGGGCGCCTGGCTGCGCGGCCCGCTGCAGGGCTGGCTGCACGAAACCCTATTGAACCCCGGCAGCCCGCTGGCCGGCTGGCTGCGCCGCGAGGCCATGGTGGAGCTGCTGGCCGAGCATGGCGCGGGCAAGCAGGACCACGGCAAGCGCCTGTGGGCGCTGGCCTGCCTGGCCTTGTGGGCGCGGGGGAATCAGATATAATTTTGTCTCTTGGGCGCGTAGCTCAGCTGGTTAGAGCGTTGCGTTGACATCGCAAAGGTCGTAGGTTCGAGTCCTATCGCGCCCACCATTAGGTAGCAAGCACCTTACAAAAAAGACCCACCAACGTGGGTCTTTTTGTTTCAACCTGGAGAAAAGATGCCCTTTATTGAACTGGACGACGTAAAGCTGTACTACGAAGAGCACGGCAAAGGCGAGCCGATCGTCTTCACCCACGGCAATTCGATGTACCACGGGCAGTGGGAACCGCAGGTGGCCGAGCTTTCCAAGAAGTACCGTGTCATCCTCTGGGATGTGCGCGGCCACGGGAACAGCAGCCTGCCGCCCGGCGAGGTAGACCCTGAATCCTTCAGCCGCGACCTCATCGCTCTGCTCGATGGGCTGAAGATCAAGTCCGCCGTGCTCTGCGGGCTGTCGATGGGCGGGCACATCTCACTGCAGGCCGCGGTGCGCTACCCCGAGCGGGTGCGCGGCCTGGTGCTCATCGGCACGCCCTTCTCCAACAACTACCACTGGTACGACAAATGGCTGGTGGCCATGAATCTGTTCAGCGTGCGCCTGCTGCCCTACGAGACCACCGCCAAATGGACCGCCCAGGCGGTCAACATCAAACACCGCGACATCGTGGAAAAGGGCTTCGCTTCCATGACCCACGACGAATTCCTGCGCCAGTGGGCGGGCAATCTGCGCCTGGAAACCAAGCACGACTTGCACAAAGTGGGGTGCCCTACCGTGATCCTGCATGGCGACAAAGACGTCTTCGTGGCCCGCCAACAGGCGGCGTTGACCGAAGGCATCGCCGGCGCGCAGTACTACTCCATCCCCAACGCCGGCCACCTGACCAACCTGGACAACCCCGAGGCGGTCAACCAACACATCGACGATTTCATGCAAAGCCTGGCTGCCAAATAGCGCCGTCTGTTATAATCCCGGCCAATGGCATTCCAAAACGGCTCCCGAGATTACGCCTATTATTATGCTGAGCCCCACTTGGCCGTTTTGTCCTGCCTAGAGTAACCCCTTCGCGAACCCCGCTTAGCAAAACCACAGGCAAACGGCCTGTGGTTTTTTGTTTAAGCGGCCAAGGAGATAGGAAATGACCCTGCACCGCAACGAAACTGTCGCCCTCAGCGGCCGCGACCTGGCGTTCAGCCAGGCGCAGCACGCGGTCTGGCGCGACCTGTACGCCCGCCAGCTGCCCAATATCCAAAAATACGCCTGCGCCGAATATCTGCAAGGCTTTGCGCTGCTGGGGCTGCCCGCCGAGCGCATCCCCCAGCTGGCCGAGCTGAATGCCGCCATCACGCCGCGCACCGGGTGGCGCACGGTGCGCACCGTGGTGCGCTACTCCGATGCGGTGCCCTGGTACCACCATTTCGCCAAACGCCAGTTCCTGATCACCGACTACATGCGCGAGCGGCACGAAATGGACTTCACTCCTGAGCCGGACATGTTCCACGATATCTTCGGCCACCTGCCCTTCATGGTCCTGCCGGACTACACCGCCCTGCAGGAGCTGTTCGCCCCGGCCTTCCTGAAGGCCACCCCGCAGCAACGTGAGAACATCAAACGGCTGGCTTGGTTCAGCACGGAATTTGGGTTGATCCGCGAAGGCGGCCAGACCAAGATCTTTGGGGCGGGGTTGCTGTCCTCGTATGGCGAGATCCAGCATGTGATGGAGGGCAAAACGCCGGTACGGCCTTTCACCATCGAAAATGTGATCGGCTACGAGAAGGCGATTTACACCTTCAATGAAGTCCTGTTTGTCTTTGATTCCGTAGAGGCGTTGAGGGTCGAACTGGCGCGCTACTTTGATACGCTTTAGCGGCCCATCTGCTCGCGCACGGTTTGGTACAGGTTCTCGGCGCGCAGCTCGCCCAGGGTATAGCAGGGCGCTTTGAGATGCTCGGCCAGCTGGTCGGCCAGGCCCTGGTCAAAGGCGGCGTGCTCCATATTGACCACCACGCTGCGGATCTCATCATTGGCGATCTGTTCCGCCAGGTGCTGCGCTTCTTTTTTGGGATCGCCCGGGCCAATCGAGACATTGCCGGCGCCGTCCGTCAGCAGGATCATCAGCGGCATCACGTCAGGATGCAGGCGTTTTTCGCGCGAGATGACTTCGTAGGCCAGCGCCAGGCCGGCCGACAGCGGCGTCTTGCCGCCCACCGGGATGTCAGCCAGGGCGCGCTGCGCCAGCTGTACCGAGTTGGTCGGCGGCAGGATCAGGTTGGCGCGGTCTTTCTGGAAGACGATCAGCCCCACCCGGTCACGGCGCTGGTAAGCGTCGGTCAGCAGCGAGAGGATCGCGCCTTTGGTGGCCGCCATGCGTTCAGACACGGCCATGGACCAGGAAGCATCCACCACGAAGACCACCAGGTTGGCGGCGCGTTTGACGCGCACTTTGCGCTGCAGGTCCTGGCGCTGGATGGCGAAAGCCATCTGCTTGCGCTGCTCCTCGCGGGCCTGCTGGTGCGGGGCGGCGGCGCGGAAGGTGGCGTCGAAGGCGATGTCGCTCAGGTCGTTGCCGGCCGGGCGCGCCTGGATGTAGCGGCCGCGCTTGCGCTCCGTGTGGGTGCGCGAACGCCGACCGCTCTGGCGGCGGGTCATCTTGTCCAGCGGATTGTCGATCTTGCGGGGGGCGAAGGGCTGGCTGGCCTGCACTTGCTGGCCGCCATCCCACCAGCGGGCGTCATTGCCGCCGAACACGTCCTGCGGCGCGGGCTCTGTGCTGCGGTCGGTGGGCTCGGCTTCGCTAGCCTGCTGCTCGTCTAGTTTTTTTTTTGGTCTTGGGTCTGCTCTTCAGTCTCAGACTCTTCGCCTTCAGCGTCCATCTCGGCCTGGTTGGCGGCGTCCTTCTGCACTTCCGCAATGCGTTCCTGCAGTTCAGTGACGGTCATTTCAGCCTGGTAGAAGGGCCCGCGCTTGATGCGGTGCGGCAGGGCCAGCTCGGCGGCGATGGCAATGTCCAGATCGCTGATCGCCTTGCGGCTGTCGAAGGCGGCCTGAGCGCGGGCGGTCTTGAGGATCACCAGGTCGGCGCGGTGGCCGTCCACCTGCAGGGAGGAGGTCAGAGCCGCGATCGAGATCAGGTCGCGCGAGCTGTAATCTACGCTGTCCACCAGGTTGCGGGCGGCCAGGATGCGCTCGGCGAGCTGTTGTTCTTTGGGTTCCCACTGCTTGTAAAAGGCTTCCGGTTTGCCTTCAAAGGCCAGGTTGCGCTGCATGATCTCCACGCGCTGGCGCGCATCCCGGATGCCCTGCATTTCCACGGAGAGGGCAAAGCGGTCCAGCAGCTGCGGGCGCAGGTCGCCTTCCTCCGGGTTCATCGTGCCGATCAGGATGAAGCGCGCCGGGTGCACGAAGGAAATGCCCTCGCGTTCCACCGTGTTCACGCCCATCGCCGCCGAGTCCAGCAGCAGGTCGACCACGTGGTCGTCCAGCAGGTTGACTTCGTCGATGTAGAGCAGGCCGCGGTTGGCGGCGGCCAGCACGCCGGGTTCAAAGCGGCGCTCGCCTTTTTGGATGGCGCGTTCGATATCCAGGGTGCCCACCACGCGGTCTTCGGTGGCGCTGACCGGCAGGTCGATGAAGCCGATCTTGCGTTTGGCCACGCGCAGTTCTTCGCCGGCGGCCTTGCGCTCCTTGACCCAGTCAGACCAGGATTCCGGGTTGTGGGGGTCGTCGTTGAAAGGCGAGTCGGCGAAGACGTCGATCTCCGGCAGCAGGGCGGCCAGGGCACGCGCCGCGGTGGACTTGGCCGTGCCGCGTTCGCCGCGGATCAGCACGCCGCCGATGCGCAGATCCACGGCATTCAAGATCAAGGAGCGCTTCAGGCGCTCCTGGCCGACAATCGCGGTAAAGGGGTAAATCATTCGCATAAGGCTATTTGGGCGTCAGTATGCACGCAAGAGTTAATGTTATCACAGGCTGGCATGCCAATCTTAAGCGGTTATAATAGCGCCCATCTCGGATCCTGGAGTTAATACTTTAATGGAGCAAAATCAGATCCCCCAGGAGGGGGAAGAAGCCATTGCGAATGACAGCAAGGCTGCAAGCCCGACAAATGAACTGACCATGGAGCAATTATTGCAGCAGGGGGACCTGAACTGGGACCTGCCCAAGTCTGGTGATGTGGTCACTGGCGTGATCGCCAGCGTAAATAACGATGAAATTATGGTCAGCATTGGGGCCAAGTCGGAGGGCGTAATCCCCTCGCGGGAAGTCCAACAACTCGGTGCAGAAGAGCGCGAGAAGCTGAAAGTCGGCGATGAGATCCAAGTCTATGTGGTCAGCGCCGACCTGAGCCGCGGCGCCATGCAGCTTTCTTACACGCGTTCAATGGAAGACGACGACTGGGTGCAAGCTGAAGAGCTGCTCAAGTCGAAGGAAACTTATGAAGGCGACGTGATCGGCCACAACAAGGGCGGCCTGATCGTGCGCGTCGGCCGCCTGCGCGGCTTTGTGCCTGCCTCGCAGATCAGCCAGGTGCGCCGCATGCGCTACAAGGGCGACACGCCCGAACAGCGCTGGGGCGACATGGTGGGTGAATCGCTGGTGGGCCGCGTGATCGAAGTGGACCGTGAGCGCCGCCGCCTGATCCTTTCGGAGCGCGCCGCCGCTCAGGAAACGCGTGAAGCCCTCAAGGACCGCCTGCTCTCCGAGATCAAGGTGGGCGACACCCGCAAGGGTCGCGTCACCAGCATTGCAGATTTCGGCGCCTTTGTGAACATCAACGGCGCTGACGGCCTGGTGCATCTCTCTGAATTGTCCTGGGAACGCGTGGACCACCCCAACAAGCTGCTCAAGGTGGGCGACGAGGTCGAGGTCAAAGTGATCAACATTGACCAGGAGCGCAAGCGCATTGGTTTGTCCATGCGTCAGCTGCAGTCCGACCCCTGGGACAAGCACGTGGACGGCTACAAAGTGGGCCAGTTGGTGCAGGGCACCATCACCCGCCTGGTGAAGTTTGGCGCCTTTGCCCGTCTGGATGAATATGTGGAAGGTCTGATCCACATCTCCGAATTGAGCGAAGACCGCGTGGAGCACCCCAAAGAGGTCGTCAAAGAAGGCGACCAGGTCACCCTGCGTGTCATTCGCATCGAGACCGACAACCGCCGCATCGGCCTCTCGCTGCGCAAGGTGAACTCCGCCCAGTTCAGCGACCAGGACTATGAAGCCGCCCTGGCCGAAGCCGGCCTGGACGCTGACGCAGGCAGCCCGGTGGCCGAAGCCGCGCCTGAGGCCGTAACCGAAGTGGAAGCAGCCACAGACGAAGCTCCTGCGGAGGAACCGGCGGCTGAAGCGCCGATCGAAGACACACCAGCGGAAGCCCCTGCGGAAGAGACACCCGCCGAGGCGCCCACTGAAGAAGCCGAAGAAACGGCGCAAGAAGCGGACGGCGACGACGCTGAGTAAACCGGCACAACCTTTAAAGTAAAAAGAGCGTGGTTTCACGCTCTTTTTTTATACAAATCACCCGATTGGGAGCCGATATAACCTCCGGGGAGTTGAAGCAAAAAAAGCAATCTTGACACTGAATAAAATGCGAGTTTGGTAGAATCAAACTGTTGTTGGCAATGCCGTGCTGACCCTCAGCGCGGCGTTTTTCCAGCAAGAACGGAGATTGTACGTGGCAGGAATGGATCGCCTCACCCAACGAGCCCGGCGCGTGCTCAGCCTCGCACACCATGAGGCCGAGCGTATGCGTCACAACTACATCGGCACGGAACATTTGCTGCTGGGCCTGATCCGCGAAGAGGGCGGCGTGGCCGCCCGCGTCTTGCGCGAGCTGGGCCTGGAAGCCACCCGGGTCGAGGAGATTGTGGAGCGCCTGACCGGCGCCGGCCAACACGAAAGTGGCGGCAAAATTGACCTTTCCCCCGGCACGCAGCAAGTGCTGGAATTTGCTTTTGAAGAAGCCCGCCGTCTGGGCAACCACTACGTCAGCACCGAGCATCTGCTGCTGGGCCTGGTGCGCTACGGCGAGGGCATTGCCCTCAACGTGCTGCGCAAGCTGGGCGTCTCGCCGGAGCAGATCCGCCGCCAGACGCGCCGCGTGCTGCAGGAAAGCTCTGCACCGCGCAAGGCCACCCCGCCGGCCGAACGCCGCAGCGGCACCCGCCGTGAGGCGCGCGCCGCCAAGACCCCCAT
The DNA here is from genome assembly GCA_019637805.1 of Anaerolineales bacterium. Taxonomy (NCBI): domain Bacteria; kingdom Bacillati; phylum Chloroflexota; class Anaerolineae; order Anaerolineales; species Anaerolineales bacterium. The sequence goes on from JAHBVB010000001.1 coordinate 674,272, forward strand.
GATCGACCAACTGGCCACAGACCTGACCACCCTGGCCGAGGAAGACAAGCTGGACCCGGTCATCGGCCGGGAAATGGAAATCGAGCGCGTCATCCAAATTTTGGCGCGGCGCACCAAGAACAACCCGGCGCTGATCGGCGAGCCGGGCGTGGGCAAGACCGCCATCGTGGAAGGCCTGGCCCAGCGCATCAACAACGGCGACGTGCCCGCCCCGCTGCTGGGCAAGCGTGTGCTGCAGTTGGACGTCGGCTCGCTGGTGGCCGGTACCATGTACCGCGGCCAGTTCGAAGAGCGCCTCAAGAAGGTCATCGACGAGCTCAAGGCCTCCGAAGCCATCTTGTTCATTGACGAAGCGCACATGCTGGTGGGCGCCGGCGCGGCCGGCTCCAGCGTGGACGCCGCCAACATCCTCAAGCCGGCCCTGTCGCGCGGCGAGCTGCAGGTCATCGGCGCCACCACCCTGGAAGAGTACCGCAAGCACATCGAGAGCGACTCGGCGCTGGAGCGCCGCTTCCAACCCGTGGTGGTGGACGAACCCAGCGTGGACGAAACCATCGAGATCCTGCGCGGCGTGCGCCCAGCCTATGAAGAGCACCACCGCCTGCGCATTTCCGACGAAGCGCTGGAAGCTGCCGCACAGCTTTCCGCCCGCTATGTGACCGAGCGCTTCCTGCCGGACAAGGCCATCGACCTGATCGACGAATCCGCCTCGCGGGTGCGCATGTACAAGAGCCCCGCGGCGCAGGAAGCCAAGAGCATCACCGAACAGCTCAAGGATGTGCGCCGCAAGCGCCTGGAAGCCGAAGACGAAGGCCGCGAAGAAGAAAGCGAAACCCTGCGCAGCCAGGAAGGCGACCTGGAAGGCAGCCTGGACGCGCTGCGCACCACCTGGGACCGGGACAACAGCCCGGTGGTGGGCACGGAAGACATTGCTGAACTGATCTCCATGTGGACCGGCGTGCCGGTCATGCAGATCGCCCAGGAAGAGAGCGAACGCCTGCTGCACATGGAAGACGAACTGCACAAAGCCATTGTGGGCCAGGAAGAGGCGATTGACGCCATCTCCAAGGCCGTGCGCCGGGCCCGTGCCGGCCTCAAAGACCCGCGCCGCCCGATTGGCTCCTTCATCTTTCTCGGCCCCACCGGCGTAGGTAAGTCTGAGCTGACCAAGGCCCTGGCCAAGTTCCTCTTCGGCAGCGAAGAGGCCCTCATCCAGCTCGACATGTCCGAATTCATGGAACGCCACTCGGTCAGCCGCCTGGTGGGCGCCCCTCCAGGCTATGTGGGCTACGAGGACGCCGGCCAGCTGACCGAAGCCATCCGCCGCCGCCCGTACTCCATCGTCGTCTTCGACGAAGTGGAGAAGGCGCACCCCGAAGCGCACAACATGCTGCTGCAGATCATGGAAGAGGGCCACCTCTCCGATGCGCGCGGCCGCAAGGTCGACTTCCGCAATGCGATCATCGTGATGACCTCCAACGTAGGCGCCGACATGATCATGCGCCGCGGCGACATGGGCTTCCAGTTGAAAGCCGACGAAGAGGTGGAAGAGCAGATCGCCTACAAGGACATGCGCAAGAAGCTGACCGAAGCCTTGAAGCGCGTCTTCCGGCCTGAGTTCATCAACCGGGTCGATTCGGTGGTCATCTTCCGCTCGCTGACCAAAGACAACCTGCGCCAGATCGTCAATCTGGAGATCTCCAAGGTGGCCGCTCGTTTGGAAGAGCACCAACTGACCCTGGAGCCCAGCGAAGCGGCTCTGGACCTGCTCTCCGAACTGGGCTACGACCGTGAATACGGCGCCCGCCCGCTGAAGCGCGTGATCCAGAACCGTATCGAGGACCCGCTCTCCGATGCGCTGCTGGGCGGCGACTTCAAGGACGGCGACATCGTGGTGATCGACGTCGAAGTCGGCGAAGAGCAGCCGGAAGTTGTGCTGCGCAAAGGCAAGCCCAGCCGCAAGAAGAAGACCCCGCCGGCAGAAGCTGTAGCAAGCAACTAATCCGATTAGAAAAGTAGGATAAAATACCTGAGCGCCCAAGTGATTGGGCGCTCAGTCTTTCGGGAAGAATTGCCATGCACACAATCACCATCATCGGCGGCGGGGCCTCGGGCACGCTGCTGGCCATCCAACTTATCCGCCTCAGCCAGAAGCAGCCGCTCACCATCCACCTGGTGGAAAGCCGCCCGCAGCCCGGGCGCGGCGTCGCCTATTCCGCCGCCAGTCTGACCCACCGGCTGAATGTGCCGGCCGGCAAAATGAGCGCCTTTCCGCAGGAGCCGGAGCATTTCCACCGCTGGCTGCTCAGCCAGGGGCATGCGCTGGAGGCCGACGCCTTCGTGCCGCGCCGCTGGTACGGCGATTACCTGGCGGCCCTGCTGGAAGAAAGCCTGGCAGGCAACGCCGCGGCGGTCACCTTGCAACTGCACCAGGACGAAGCCGTGGACGTCAGCCATGCGGCCGGCGGGCTGGTCGTGCAGCTGGCCTCCGGCCAACAACTGCCCTCAGACCAGGTCGTGCTGGCTTTTGGCAATTTCCTGCCGCCGTACCTGCGCGGCGGATCGCAAGAGTATCGCAGCCATCCCGGTTACCAGCACAATCCCTGGGACCCGCAACTGGTGGACAAGGTCCCGGCCGAAGCGCGCGTGCTGATCATCGGCATGGGCCTGACCGCAGTGGACACCATCCTCAGCCTGCACGAAGCCGGGCACCGCGGGCCGATCCAGGCCATCTCCACCCACGGCTGGGCGCCAGCCGTGCACGAGCTGGGGCACAGCTACCCCAGCTTTTCCGCCGAGCTGGCCGGCAAGACTTCCGTGCGGGAGCTGCTGCGCATCGTGCGCCGCCACCTGGTCCTGGCACAGCAAAATGGCAGCAACTGGCGGGCGGTGGTGGATGCCCTGCGCCCAGACACCCAAGCCCTCTGGCAGGCGTTGCCCGCCGCGGAGCAGCGCCGCTTTTTGCGCCACCTGCGCCGCCTCTGGGACGTGGCCCGCCACCGCCTGCCGGCCGAGTGCGCCGCCGTGCTCAGCGAGCTGGAAGCCGCTGGCCAGTTGCAGCGCCTCACCGGGCGCATCCAGGCCATCCAGGCCACTCCAGCCGGCCTGCAGGTCAGCTACCGCCAGCACGGCCAGCAGCACCAGCGCGAGGCAGACATCATCATCAACTGCACCGGCTCCGAGAGCCGCCTTGCGCGCCTGGAGCAGCCCCTGCTGCGCAACCTGCTCGCCCGCCGCCTCATCCGCCCCGACGCGCTCGGCCTCGGCTTGCAGGCCCAGCCAGACGGCTGGCTCGGCCCCGGGCTCTACACCCTCGGCACCGCCCTCAAGGGCATCCTCTGGGAATCAACCGCCATCCCGGAAATTCGCAGCCAGGCCCAGCACCTGGCCGCCCGCCTGCTGGCCGGCGAATAAAAAAGCGCTCCTCAACAGGAGCGCTTTTTACGTCTTGGTGGGGGTGCGCCGCACCCGTTGGGCTTGGTACTCATGCCAAATCTGCAGCCCCACCTGCACAGTCAGGAAGCCGAAAAACCCAAAGCCCAGCAGGGGGAAGAAGACAGCCTCAACAATCAGGCCACGCAACAGCAGGCCCAGGCCGTCTGCCCAATCTTCACCGCGCAGCAGCAGGTCCGTCACCCCCACCATCGCCAACCCAAAGAAGACGATGAAGCAAACGCTATACACCACAAACATCTGGCGCGCTTGCAGATTCACCTGCCGCAAGTCGCCACGCAACGCATCAAACCAGAGTTTCACTCGGCGCATCGTCCCGTGACTATACAGGCCGCCGGGCCGCCCGTCAACGCAGCCGCCCTTAGCCCTTCTTGCCCGGGCTGGCTTTCTTGCTCTTGGGCATAGCCCGGCTGGACAGGGTCTGGCCGGTCTTGCCCGTCAGGCTGCGCTCCAGCCGAATCAGCATGCCTTCCCAGCCGTGCGCCGTGCTGCGCTCGTAGCCGGGCCGGTCGCCAGACTGCGTCAGGCGCACCCGGCTGCCGCCCTCGGCTGGCTCAATCTCCACCGTCACCGTGCCCACATCCACGGCAAATTGCGGCATCGAGAAGGTGAATACCAGCCGCCGCGGCGGGTCAATCTCCACATACTCGCCCACCGCCGTATAAATCTTGTCCTGTGTCCGCCGGTGGATTGTCCACTCGCCCCCCACCTGCGTGTCCAGGGCGTAATCCCCCGGCACGCTCTGCGCCGAGGCCATCAGCCACTTGCAAGCCAGTTCCGGGTTGACCCAGGCCTCAAAGACCTGCTCCGGCGGGGCGGCGATGTGCCGCTCCACTGTCACAGAACGGGTCTCACCGTCATAGTCCCAGTATTCAAAAATCTGAATCAGGTTGCCGCAGGTGTCGTCCAGCAAGGCCCAGGTAATCGGCGCTCCGGCCCGAATCGGCTCCTGGGCAAACTGCACGCCCAGCTTCTTCAAGCGCTTGAATTCCTTCTTGATGTCCTCCACCTCAAAGGCCGCCGCAGCCACCTTGTGCGCGTAGCGCGCCTTTTGCAAATCTGTCTCGGCCCCAGCCAGAGCCGGGTTCAGCGCTTCCAGCACCAGTTCAGGGCCCTCTTTGTCCTGCGCGCAAACCAGGGCAATTTTCTTGCGCACCCCGTCCACATCCAGGGGATACAAGGTTTTCTTCACAAAGCCCAGCACCTCGGTATAGAAGCAAAAAGCCTTGTCCTGATCATCCACAATCACAGAAACTTGCCGAATTCGAATCACCACGCCACCTCAAGCCAGGTTGATTTGCCAGGAGACGTCATATTTGTCCTGCACCCAGGCAAACTGGCGGCTAAAACCATAGCTGTCCAGCGGCATCAAAATATGGCCAGCCTCAGTCAGCTTGGCAAACACGCTCTCAATCTCGGCTTCACTCTCGCACTGCACAAAAATCGAAAAGGCCGGCGTAAACGTAAAATGATGGTCCAGGCTGCTGTCCATAAAAATGTAGTCCAGCCCGCCCAGCCGCAGCACGCCGTTGCGCAGGGTGCCCTCCGGCTCCATCTCGCCCGCCCCAAAACGTTCCAGGTTGGCAATCTCTGCCTGGGCAAACACGGCCGCATAAAACTGCATGGCTTCTTCGGCCTTGCCGTGCTGGTCTCCCACAAACATCAAGAAAGGTGTGTACTTTTGCATTCGTCAATCCTCTTCAGCAAACAAAGTTTCCAGGGCGTCGAGCTGCTCGTTCCAAAAGCGCGTATAGAACGCCAGCCATTGATTGGCCTGCTGCAGCGCCTGTGGCTGCAGGCGCACCAGGTGCACCCGGCCGCGCACCTGGCGCGCCACCAGGCCGGCCTCCTCCAGCACGCGCACGTGCTTGGCCGCCCCGGCCAGGCTCATCGCGTGCGGGGCGGCCAGGTCGCCCACGCTTCGCTGGCCGTCCGTTAGCTGGCACAGCATCGCCCGCCGGGTGCTGTTGGACAAGGCGTAAAACACGCGGTCCAAAACAGGGGGAGTTTCATCAACCATATGGTTTAGGATACACGCCCGGCGCCCCATTGTCAACCAAATAGTTTAGTAATTTAAATAGCTTATCTGTTCTATTTTTGATGTACAATCAGCCCAATGAACATGTTGGAGCGCTTCCTCGGGCACGACCTGGACAGCAGCCGCCAGCTGCTGGAGCTGTGCCTGACCCTCAGCGACGAGCAGTTGGACCGGCGTATCGACGCCGGTTGGGGCACCTTGCGCCTGACCTTCGAGCACATGATCGCGAATATTGAAGTGTGGAGCGACCTGATGCAGGAACACCCGCTGCGCACCGCCCCGCGGCCCAATTCAACCTTGGACCTGCTTTTCCGGGCTGGAGGCGGCTTACAGCGATTTCGCCGCTTTTGCCCTGCAGGCCGAGCGCGAAGGCCGCCTGGATCACCTGTTCACGGACGTGCTGGACCGCCCGCCGCAACAAAAGACGCTGGGCGGCGCCATCGGCCACCTGGTGACCCACAACATGCACCACCGCGCCGAGATCCAGCACATGCTGCACCGCGTGGGCTACCCCGGCCAAGTGCCGGAAGGCGACCTGATGGGCTGGGACATGCGCCAACAGGTCACGGGAGACTAGCATGGCCAAGACCATCACCCAATACAAATGCACCAGCTGCGGCCGGGCGGCAGCCAAGCCCCTGGGGCGCTGCCCAGGCTGCGGCGAGTGGAACACCTACGCCGAAGAGATCCTGGAAAGCAGCAGCCCGCGTCGCGCCGCGGCCAATGGCCGCACCGGCCGCAGCCAGCCGCGCCCGCTGGCCGAGATCGAGGGCGGCGCCGAGAACCAGCGCCTGGCGCTCTCCATCGGCGAGTTCGGCCGCGTACTGGGCGGCGGCGTGGTGCCTGGCTCGCTGGTGCTGCTGGGCGGCGACCCCGGCATCGGCAAAAGCACCTTACTGCTGCAAACCGCCATAGAACTGGCGGCCAGCGACACGGTGCTGTACGTCTCAGGCGAGGAGTCGCCCGGGCAGATCAAGATGCGTGCGGAACGGCTGCGCCGTTCCGCCGGCGTTGCCGACAGCAACGCCACACGCCAACCCATGAACCAGGCAAACGGCGACCAACCCTTGCCGGACCAACTGCTGCTGGTCACCGAAACCAACATCGAGGCCATTCTGCAGCACGTCGCGGCGGTCAAGCCGCGCGTGCTGATCATCGATTCGATCCAGACCGTCTATGACCCCGGGGTGGATTCTTCGGCGGGTTCGGTCACCCAGCTGCGTGAGTGCTCCGACCGCTTCCGCCAGCTCGCGAAGGGAAGCGGCCTGGCGGTTTTCCTCATCGGCCATGTGACCAAAGAGGGCGTCATCGCCGGCCCACGCCTGCTGGAGCATATGGTCGACACCGTGCTGTACCTGGAGGGCGACCGCTTCCACAGCTACCGCCTGCTGCGGGCGGTCAAGAACCGCTTTGGCGCCACCGACGAAGTCGGCGTCTTTGAGATGCGCGGCCAGGGCCTGCAGGAAGTGCCCAACCCCTCGGAGGCCTTTCTGGCCGAACGGGTGGTCAATGCGCCCGGCTCGGCCATCGCCGTGACGATGGAGGGCACCCGCCCGCTGCTGGTCGAAGTGCAGGGGCTGACCAGCCCCAGCGCCTTTGGCAACCCGCGCCGCTCCGGGAACGGCGTGGACCTCAACCGCCTGCTGCTGATCACAGCCGTGCTGACCCGCCGGCTGGGGCTGCGCCTGGGCGACCAGGATGTCTTCGTCAATGTGGTTGGCGGGCTGCGCATCGGCGAGCCGGCCGCCGACCTGGCGCTGGCGGCCGCCATTTATTCTTCGAGCAAGGACCTGCCGCTGCGCGCCGACACGGTGCTGATCGGCGAGGTCGGCCTGAGCGGCGAGCTGCGCGCCGCACCCCAGCTGGCCGCCCGCCTGAAGGAGGCCGCCGCGCTGGGCTTCAAGACCGCAGTGCTGCCCAAGCGCTTGCGCGCCGGCGAGACGCTGCCCAAAGGCATCGCCGTCAAAGAAGCCCGCACGCTGCGCGAAGCTTTGGAGATGGCCTCACAGCCCGCGTAGGTGCGAGGCATGCCTCGCACCCGCTACAATAGGCACATGAACAATTACTTCCCGCGCATTCCTTTGCTGGCCGCCAGCCTGCTGGCCTTGGCGGCGGGCTTGTTCATTTTACTGACCCCCAGCGGCACCGCCGTGACCATGGACGCGCTGGGCAACACCAGCACAACCAGCACCACCTGGCTCGAGACGCAGGGCGGCTGGGGCGCCCTGATCCTGGTGATCTTCCTGCTGCTGTACAGCGCGCCGCTGGTTTTCTATTTACAAGAGCAGCCCGGTTGGGCGCTGGCGGCCTGCCTGCCACCCTTCCTCCTCACCCTGTTGGCGGGCTTCTCGATTGGCCTCTTCTACCTGCCGGCCCAGTTGGCGCTCTTTCTGGCGGCTGTGGTCATGCTGCGCGAGCTGCGCAAGACAGCCTGACTTGTCGGGGCGTTGACAGGCCGCCCAAAGACTTGCTTCTCTTTCATAGTGTGGCATTAATACACCAGCCTTCCGCCCGGGAAGGCTGAGGCGTCTTCGCTGGCAAGCGAAGTTCACGAGGGTCGGCCAGCCCTTGGGGACAGCTCAGCAAGCCACCTCAGCCCAACCAGGCTGCCGGGACGCCGGCAGGGAGGCCGCGCCAGGGGGACAGCGGGCGGCGGTTGCCATGGGCCGCCAGCCCGCACCCACGGCGCACTGGCCACACGACCTACACAAGCAACACGCTCGAGACGAATGACCGCATCTACACAAACGCACGTGCTCAACAAACAAAAGGGCCACCCGCACAGTGTGCGGATGGCCTTTTTGAGAGGACCCCAGCGGCAACCGGGGCTGCCCAGCCACTTACTCGCCGGGCGGGCTGTGGGGAGGATTAACGTCCGATCAGGATAAGCACACCGGCTATCAGCGCCAAAATGTTCAGCAGGGTACCGATGCTCCCCAGGGTGACAAATTCAGCCAGGCCTACCAAAATCAACCAAACTGCCAAAAGGGTAAAACCAAAATTTCTGCGCATACTTTCCTCCTCAGGTTGGATTTAATTGCAAAAGACATAACGAAACTCGGCTGGCAAGTGTTATCTATTACACAAGCGCTTAGCGCTCAGCCACCTTTAATTTTCCTTTGCGGGGTCTCTTGTATACTCAGCCTGTGCCACCCAAACCGGTTATTTCCGTAGTGATTCCGGCATATAACGAAGAACGCGTGCTGGCCATCTGCTTGCAGCACGTCAATCAAGCCGTGGCTCGCGCCGGCGTCCCCTGCGAAGTCATCGTCAGCGACAACAACTCCACCGACCGCACACCTGAGATCGCTAAGAGCTTTGGCGCCACGGTCGTGCGCACCACCGAAAAAGGCTATGTGCATGCCGCCATCGTCGGCATTCATGCCGCCCGGGGGGAAATTATCGCCATGACCGATAGCGATACGCGCGTGCCTCCCAGCTGGCTCAACAAGATCCACGCCGCCTACCAGCGCGACCCCGAACTGGTCGGGGTCGGCGGCGGCTTCGAGTTTTACGACGGCCACGAGCTGATCCGTTGGCTGGTGCGCGTCCTCAATCGCATTTCCTTCCGCTTCACCATCGCCACCATGGTCGGCATGAATATGTCTTTCAAAAAGGACGCCTACCTGGCCGTGGGCGGCCATGACCCGCAGATCAACACCCAGGCCGACACCTACCTGGGCCTGCAGCTCTCCAAGCACGGCAAGATCACACTACTGCCAGACATTACCGTGGACGCCTCCGGGCGGCGCTACGCCTCGTTGTGGCGCGCTTTCACCGAAACGGTCATGCGCTTGCTCAATGTGCTCTGGCTGCGTCTTTTTGACCGCGTTCTGGTAGAGAATTTCGTAGATATTCGACAATAACGCAGGTTTTTCTAATCAAAAAGCGCTGTCCTGGTGTCTTTGAGCGCGTCTTCACCCGGCAAAGCCTGCTACAATCAGCCATCTTTGTACTGGAGTATTCACAATGCAAGAAACTGCTGTCCGCACCAAACCCGCTTGGGTAGAGATCGTTAAAAAATATACGGTGCCCGATCACCGCAAGAGCATCTGGCAGCTGGTCAACAGCCTGGTGCCCTTCTTCGCCATTTGGGTGCTGATGTACTACAGCCTGCAGGTCAATTATCTGATCACTCTGGCGCTGGCCTTCCTCAACGGCCTATTCCTGATGCGCATCTTCATCATTCAGCACGACTGCGGTCACAACTCCTTCTTTAAATCCACCAAGTGGAACAACCGCGTCGGCACCCTTTTGGGCGTACTGACCCTGACGCCCTACTACGCCTGGCGCAGCTCGCATGCCCGCCACCATGCCAACTCCGGCGATCTGGACTTCCGCGGCATTGGCGATGTAGACACCATCACGGTCAATGAATACCAGGCCCTCTCCTTCTGGGGCAAGCTGCGCTACCGCTTCTACCGTCACCCGCTGGTGCTGTTCGTGATCGGCCCCAGCATCTTGTTCATCGTCCTGCATCGCATTCCCAAGGGCCAGAACCTGAAGGATAAACAGGACCGCAACAGCGTGCTGTTCACCAACCTGATGCTGGCGCTGATCTTCTTTGGCGTCGGTTCGCAAATTGGCTACATGAATTTGGTCAAGATGTGGCTGCCGATGATGATCTTCGTGGCCACCGTCGGCGTGTACTTGTTCTATGTGCAGCACCAGTTTGAAGATACTTACTGGCGCTGGCACGAAGAGTGGGATTATGCCGAGGCGGCTTTGCGCGGCTCTTCCTTCTTCAAACTGCCCAAGGTGCTGCAGTGGTTCAGCGGCAACATTGGCTTCCATCACCTGCACCACCTCAGCCCCAAGATCCCCAACTACAACCTGGAGCAGGCTCATTACGAGAACCCCAGCTTCCAACAGGTAAAGACCATCACCTTGCTCAGCAGCCTGCAGAGCATCTTCCTGCACCTGTGGGACGAGCAAACCCATAAGCTGATCAGCTGGCGCGAATACGCCCGGCGCTTCCGCAACCAGCCCAGTGCCGGCTAACAGGAATTCTTCGAGATGACAAAGCTGCTGGAAGCGGCCCCGGTACTGTTGGTAGCCGATGTGGTCGTTGCCAGCAGCTTTTTTCGTGACCAACTCGGCTTCACCCAGATAGACCTGTACAACCATCCGGCGGATTTCGCCATCATCGGGCGCGACCAGGTCCATATCATGCTGGCCCAGAAGCCGGCAAGCGCCAGCCACTTGCCGCACTGGCGCGTGGCGCCCAAGACCAACAACATTTACATCTGGGTGGCGGATGTGGACGCGCTGTATGCTGAGGTAAAGCAGCGCGGCGCGCCGATCGACTTTACGTTGTACACTACCCCGTGGGGCACGCGTGAATTTGGCGTGCAAGACCCGGACGGACACGACATCGCCTTTGGAGAGGTGCTCAAACCATGAAAAAGATCTGGTGGGTGCATATCACCGCGCTGCTGCTCATCGCCGCCATCACCTGCGGCCCGCTGAGCCTCGCTCTGGGCGCTGGCTGGGTGGCCGAGGCCAACGACTGCACATTGCATGAGGGCTTTGTCAACCCCTGCATCATCGGCGGCCGTGATTACGGCGAGACGCTGTACGGCATGGGCATGATGGGCTGGCTGGCGATTGCCTCCATCCCGCTGGGCCTGATGATGCTGGCGGCTTACCTGGTGATCGTTTTCATCGTTTGGCTGGTGCGCCGCCAACAAACCAAAGAACCGCCAGCCAAGGGTTGACTCTTATCCCTCGCCAACCTGCCAGATCGCCAACGCTCCTATAATGGTTGAGGAGTGATGGCGTGACCCACACAAAAACTCCCGAACAAGAAGGTTCCCTGACCGCCTTGGGCCTGTGGCTGGGCCTGCTGAGCAGCCTGGCCGTGCTGGGCCTGCTGTGGATGGGCAGCCAGCTGTGGGCCCTGCCCTTTGTGCCTTTTGACCTGTTCGACTGGCTGGCCCGCGTACTGCCGGGCTGGCTGATCGGCTCAGTCATCTCCGGCATGGTGGCGGTTATCCGCGCTCTGCAGAACATCTTGCCCATTGGCAACATCTCGGATACCGCCAAGCTGACCGAACAGGGCATGGCCCTGGGCCTGCTGGTGGCTGCGGGCGGCGGCCTGGGCGCCCTGCTGGGCTGGCAGGCCCGGCGCAACCCGGGCCAACTCAGCTTTTACGGCCAACTGGCCGGGCTGGCGCTTTTGGCCGGGGTGCTGCTGATCGAGATCACCCTGGGCAAGGCCTTGCGTGGCTTTGCCATGGTCTGGCTGGCCGTGGTGCTGGTGGGTTGGGGCTGGGGTTTGGCGGCGCTGCTGCAGCGCGGCCGCGCCGCACACAGCAGCCCGCTCTCGCGCCGCCAGTTCCTGCGCGTCAGCGGCGCCGGGCTGGCCGCAGCCGCCCTGGGCAGCTGGGGGCTGGCGCAGCTTTTTGGCAGCGTCAAACGGCTGCCAGAGCGCAGCGAAGGGGCCGCCGAAGCGCTGGACCCCAGCGACCCCTTTGGCAGCCAGCTCACCTCCGGGCCGGCCGCCTCGCCCTCGGCCGAAGCGCTGGCCGGGCGCCCAGCGCCCGTGCCGGGCACGCGGCCGGAATTGACCTCCACGGCGGATTTCTACCGCATCGACATTAACACCATGGCGCCGCAGGTGGCCGAAAGCAGCTGGCGCGTGCAGGTGCACGGCCTGGTCAACCATCCGCTGCAGCTCAGCCTCAGCGACATCCGCAGCCTGCCGGCCCAAACCCAGATCTTGACCATGCAGTGCATTTCCAACCCGATCGGCGGCGACCTGACCTCCTCCAGCCGTTGGACGGGCGTGCCGCTGCCTTACCTGCTGGCCGAGGTCGACCCGCAGGCCGGCGTGGTGGGCGCCCACATCACCGCTGCAGACGGCTTTGATGAATTCGTGGTTCTGGAGGATCTGCAGGACCAGCGCTGCATGCTGGTCTACGCCATGAACGACGAGCCGCTGCCTTCTGAGCACGGCTACCCGCTGCGCATCTACATCCCCAACCGCTACGGCATGAAGCAACCCAAGTGGATCACCAGCATCGAATTCGTGTCCGAGCGTATGGATGGTTACTGGGTGCGCCGCGGTTGGGACCGTGAGGCCATCCCCCACACGGTCTCGGTGGTGGATACGGTGATGGTCGAACCGGGCGAAGGCGCCGGAGGCATGGTCTATACCGGCGGCATTGCCTGGGCGGGGGCGCGCGGCATCAGCAAGGTGGAAGTGCAGGTGGACAGCCAAGGTTGGCAAGCCGCCGAGCTGATCCAGCCAGAGCTGAGCCCGTTAAATTGGACGTTATGGAAGTATGGCTGGCCTTACGAGCGTGGCCGGCACACCATCAGCGTGCGCGCCTACGACGGCAGCGGCCAGCTGCAAGACTTGACGCCGCGCGGCACGATCCCCAGCGGGGCCACCGGCATTCACTCGGCCACGGTCGATCTATAAATTCAGGAACTGGCGAAGAGCGGCATGAGCTGGCGGGCCACTTGGTGGACCTGGTCGTAGCCCACCGGCTTGTAGAGCGTGCTATCCACCTGGTCGGCAAAGCGCTGGGCGCCGGCCTCGTCGCCGGTGACCAGCATCACGCGGGTGTGCGCCAAGCGGGACTGGCTGCGGATCTGGCGCAGGAGCACGCCGCCATCCAGGGCGGGTAAGTGCAGGTCCAGCAAGATCAGATCGGGCGCGGTGAACATCAGGCTGACTTGAGCCTTATGGCCATTATCCAGAACTTCGGTTTGATAGCCGGCATCTTGCAGGGCGATCCTGAACAATCCGGCGACTTGCGGGTCGTCTTCGACGACCAGGGCGTACGGGCTGGCCATCTTTGCTTCTCCTGAGTACGAACGGCGCAGATAACGGTATAAACACACAAAACCCCCAAAAGGTGCGCGTGGCAGAGTCGGTTGACTCCTTTCAAAGGGGTATGGTATGATGCGGCCCGCCCATATAAGCACCAAGTGGCAAGGAGAATATACAGATTAGTACATCCGATTACCGGGTAAATAGAGCCATCCGGGCAAAAGAAGTCCGTCTGATCGACGGTGACGGCGAGAACCGCGGCGTGGTTTCCATCGAGGAAGCCCTGCGGATCGCCGAAGCCGCTGGTCTGGACTTGGTAGAGGTTGCGGCCAATTCGAAACCTCCGGTTTGCCGGGTAGTCAATTACGGCAAGTTCACCTACGAGCGCACCAAGAAGGAGCGCGAGGCCCGCAAGGCGCAGAAGAAGATTGAGATCAAAGAGATCCGTCTGCGCCCCAAGACCACCGAACACCACCGCGGTTTCAAGACCAAGGCGGCCCGGGGTTGGTTGCTGGAAGGCAAAAAGGTGCGCGTGCGCATCCGCTTCCGCGGCCGTGAACGTGATTATCCCGAGATCGCCTTGCAGGATCTCAAGGAGATCGCCGCGGAATTGCAGGATGTCTCATTCATCGAGCAGGCCCCGGCTTTTGAAGGCCGCACGCTGCTGATGGTGCTGGCCCCAAACGAAGGGGCCGCCAAAGCCGCCCAGGTGGAAAAACCTGAGGCCGCAGACACAAATCAAGAACAACCTGCCGAAGAACTTGAAGAAGCGGCAGAGTAGGAGTTTAGCGTGGCAGTTAAAAAGTTCCGCATGAAGACCCACAAGGCCACCGCCAAGCGCTTCCGCTTGACCGGTTCGGGCAAATTGGTGCGCACCAAGGGCGGCAAGAGCCACTTGCGCCGGCGCACCTCTTCCCGCACCGCGGCCCTGTTCAGTGAAATGATCCCCGTGAAGGGCAAGGGGTTCATCAAGCGCATCCGTCGCTTGGCGCCCTACATGCATAAGTACCGCGCCAACCCCAGCACCCACACGGCGAAGTAAGAGGCAATCATGGCAAGAGTAAAGACCGGTATCACCCGCCGCAAGCGGCACCAAAAAGTTTTGAAGGCCACCAAGGGCCAGTTCGGCTCGCGCTCCAAGCTGTTCAAGCGCGCCAACGAAGCGCTGTTGAAAAGCCTGTGGTACGCCTACCGCGACCGCCGCAACCGCAAACGCGACCTGCGCGGCCTGTGGATCACGCGCATCAATGCGGCCGCTCGCATCAACGGCACCACATACAGCCGTCTGATGAGCGCCTTCAAGAAGACCAACATCGGCGTGAACCGCAAGATGCTGGCCGAGATCGCCGTGCACGACCCCAAGGCGTTCAGCGCCCTGGTGCAGCAGAGCAATTAGGCTATCACCGTCAAACAAAGGCCCGCTACATAGCGGGCCTTTTTATTTGACCGGAGAACTTTTAGTGCAATCCGTCTATTAGCTTTTCTTTGAGTAATCTTAGTAAATAAGCACCCTTCATCCTGAGCTGGCTAAGTGTTGCAAGCAACACCTAGTCGTCGCGAGGATCCCTTAAACCTGCTCACTTATAGCGCCTGGGCTCTCCCCAAGCGATGGCATCAGGGATCCTTCGCTTCGCTCAGGATGAGGGTGCGCCTACACCTGAAACTGCCCATCCTTATAAAACAGCTCACCATCCACGCGGATCTCGCTGTCCTGGCGCATGTCGCAGATCATGTCCCAGTGCAGGGCGGATTGGTTCTTGCCGCCCGTCTCGGGGTAGCTGGCGCCCACCGCCATGTGGATCGTGCCGCCCATCTTCTCATCGTACAGAATGCTTTTCGTAAAACGGTCAATGCTGTAGTTGGTGCCAATCCCCAGCTCGCCCAGGAAGCGGGCGCCGGGGTCCTGGTCCAGCATCTTGATCAGGTACTCCTCATTCTTTTCGGCAGAGGCTTTGACCACTTTGCCATCCTTGAATTCCAGGCGGATGCCGTCCACTTCCCGCCCCAGGCGAATGGCGGGGAAAGTGTATTGCACCCAGCCGTTCACCGAATCCTCCACCGGACCGGTAAAGATCTCTGAGCCGGGCATGTTGTGCTTGGCGGTGGAGTTGATAAAGGTACGGCCCTCGATGGACATGCGCATGTCGATCGTCGGACTGTGCATTTCCAGCATCTTCTTGCCCTCCAGCCATTTCACCAGGCGCGCCTGGTCAGCCTCGATCTCGTTCCAGATCTTCACCGGGTCCGGCTGGTCAGCCTTGCAGGCGCTGTAGACAAAGTCCTCATAAGCGCCCAGGGGCATATCGGCCTCCTGGGCGAAGGCGTTGCAGGGAAACTGGGTCAGCGTCCAGCGCAGCTCGCCGCTGGCGCTGCGCCGCATGTAGGCTTCCATCACCTCTTTGCGCGCCACCGAGCGGATCTTTTGCTTCTCGCTGTCGGCCGTGCTCAGCGTGCGGGTGTTCTCGGTGGCGTCAATGCTGACAAAGACGTCGGCCTGTTCAAACGGCATGCGCTCGAAGGGCGAAAGGAACTTGAGCTGTTCCCCATTGGCCTCCTCAAGAAAGATCTGGCTGGTGCTGCCCAAGCCGTAAAGCACGCTCGGGTTGCCGCCGGCCCGCAGGGTGTAACGCAGGACCTCGCTGGTCAGCGCCTCGGCCACCGGATGGCCAAAAATGACTACCCAATCGCCGGGTTTGACCCCCACAGAGTATTCCACCAGGGTTTGGGCCAGTTTTTGCACGCGCGCATCCGCCATCAGAGCACCTCGGGTATTGCTAGAGTTTCGGCATTCTAACACTGGCTGAATTAGAATGACTGGGTGATCAATTCCGCCCAAAACCCCAAAGTGCAAGAGACGCGCGCCTTGTTGCGCCAAACCAAGCGCCGCAAGCAAGCCGGCGCCTTCGTGGTGGAGGGCGTGCGCCTGGCCAATGAAGCGCTGCTTTCCGGCTGGCCGCTGCGCCTGGCGCTGTACACCGAGGCGCTGGCCGCCGCAGAAGCGGGCCTGCTGCGCCAACTGCGCTCCAAAGGCGCCAGCCTTGAGCTGGTATCCGACGCGGTGATGGCCGCCGCGGCCGATACGCAGACGCCGCAGGGCATCTTGCTGCAGCTGGCCTGGCAGCCACCCGCGCTGCCCGCCCAGCTGGACTTTGCTTTAGTACTGGACGGCCTGGCCGACCCCGGCAACCTGGGCACGCTGCTGCGCAGCGCGGCCGCCGCCGGCTGCGGAGCGGTGCTGCTTGGCCCGGGCTGCGCCGACGCTTACGGCCCCAAGGCGTTGCGCGGCGGCATGGGCGCGCACTTTCGCCTGCCTGTGCTCCCGCAAAGCTGGGGCGAGATCGGCGCCGTACTGGCGCAGCACAAGCTGCAGGCTGTGCTGACCGCCGCCGGCGAAGGCCCGGCTTACTACGCCGCCGACCTGCGCCAACCGGTTGCGCTCATCCTGGGCGGCGAGGCCCATGGGGCCAGCGCCGGGGCGCGCAACTTGGCCGGCCAAAGCCTGCACATCCCCATGCCCGGCGGCAGTGAATCGTTGAATGTCGCCATTGCCGGCAGCATCGTCTTGTTTGAGGTGGTGCGCCAAAGGCGAACAGCCTAGTTTTATCGAGCAGGGACGGCGACGTTCAGCGCCGCCGGCAGCAGGGTGATTTCCACAGGGGTTTCACCGATCCAGTCACCGTCGCCCTGCACCGCCAGGCCGCGCGGCTCCTCGATCACCAGGGTGCGTTTCACCGGGGCATGGTCCAGCCAGGGTTGGCGGAAATAGTTGCCGCGTAAAAAGTTGTAGACCACCCACAGATAACGAACCCCGTTTTCCGCTTCCAAGTGGCACATGTCCATATGGCCGTCGTCCGGGCGCACCTGGGGCCACCAGCGCAGGGCCTTGTACCCCAGGCTGGCGGAGTTGAGCGCCATCAGGTCGCTGGCGCGCACTCGCACCTGGCGGCCATCGGCGCGCACCACGAATTCTGTAGGGTGCATGGCGAAGAAATTGAGCAGCAGGCTAACCAGGTAGGAGCTTTTGCCAAAGACGCGTTTGCGCCACGGGCCGGTCTCCCGCATGGCTCGGGCGCTCATCCCGGCGCTGACGGAGAGCAGATAGGCGCGGCCGTCCACCTGCAGCAGGTCCAGCCGGCGCACGGCGAAGTTGCCCGCCAGCATGGCGGCCGCCTCGTCCAGGTCCAGCGGCAAGTCCAGCTCGCGCGCCATCACGTTGCCCGTCCCCATCGGCAGCACGCCCACTGTCGGGCCGCCGGGGGGCAGCGCCGTGGCAATATCGGAAAGCGTGCCGTCGCCGCCCGCCGCGATGATCAGGCGCACACCGCGCTCCAGCCAGGGCGCCAGGCGCCCTGCCAACTGCTGGCGGTGGCATTCTACATAGTCCACCTGGCGGCCGGCAAAATGCGTTGCCATCAGGCGCGACAACGCCCCCGCATCGGCGGCGCTGGCGCCCGGGTTGTGGACAACCAGCACATCAGAAGTCGGGGGCGTTGGGCTTGGCAAGGTGTTATTGGCGCTGGAGCTGGTAAATACTCCCGGCGCGATCCACGAGATATATCCCGCCGTGTTTATCACGACCAAATGAGGATATCAGAAAATTGGTGTCGTACAAGCGGGCATTTTGCCAGCTGCCGTCGGCATTGCGCAGCAGGCCATAGATCTCGCCACTGCAAAAATCGCCATAGACATACACGCCGCGCCATTCTTCCAGTTCATGGCCGCGATAAACATAGCCGCCGGTCACCGAGCAGCCTGAGCTGTGGTCATATTCCGCCACCGGGAAGACAAAGTCGCCACCCGCGGGGGGATTGCCTTGGTAGCCGTGCGTGCCTTCATAGTAATTCCAGCCAAAATTGGCCCCGCCAGCCGTACCGCCCGGCAAGAAGTTGATCTCCTCCCAAGCGCCTTGGCCTACATCCCCAATGTACAGGTCGCCGGTCGCCACATCAAAGCTGAAGCGCCAGGGGTTGCGCAGGCCATAAGCCCAGATCTCCGGCTGGCCGCCGCCGGCATTGTCTGCCGGGATGGCGTAGGGGTTGCCGTTGTCCACATCAATACGCAACAGCTTGCCCAGCAGGGTGTCCAACGACTGGCCGGCGCCCAGCGGGTCGCCGCCCGAGCCGCCGTCGCCCAGCCCAATATACAAGTAGCCATCCAAGCCGAATTCCAAATGGCCGCCGTTGTGGTTGTCGTAAGGCTGGTCCACCTGCAGCAGGATCTTCTCGCTGCCGGCATCAGCCTGGTTGGCGTCGCTGCTGAAGCGCGAGATGACCGTATCACCGGAGCGGTCCGTGTAATTCACGTACAGGTAGCCGTTCTGCACATAATCGGGGTGAAAAGCCAGTCCCAGCAAGCCCTGCTCGTTGGCCCGGCTGCCCACCCGCTCACGGATATCCAGAAAGAGGCTGGCTTCGCCCTGCTCAGAGAGCGCCCAAATTTGGCCGGGCTGTTCCACCACGAACAGGCGTCCGCTCTGGTCTGCCGTCTCAGCCATGAACACCGGGCTGTCAAAACCGGTGGCCACTTGCACCCATGTGAATCCGTTGGGGTCGGGTAGCTGGCTGGCTCGGGCCACGCCTCCGTCGCTGGTCGGCTGAACAGCTTGCGAAGGCGGGTCTGCCACCGCTTCGGTTTCGGCCGCCGCGGCCGGCGGCGCCGCCGGCTGGCTGGTCACCACAGTCGGGGTGGGCCGGCTGCCGCAGGCGGTCAGCAGCAAGCCTAGAGCCAAGAGCAGGGAAAGACTAGACGTCCTTGTCATGGTAGTCCGCGTCGATCACTTCCGGATCGGGCTTGGGGCGCGCCGCGCTGCTCTTGGGGGTGGCTTCGTTCTCCAATTCGCTGCGGTGTTCGGCCACCACGTCCGGCGGGCACAGGTCCAAGAACAGAGTGTTGGCGATCCAGATCACCAGAGCATCGTCCACCAGCGGGATGGCCATGTCCAGCGGGGAGACCAGATACAAGATCGAAAAGACCGGCAAGGCTTTGGCCAGCAGGCTCACCCGGCCGTCAGCCAGCAAGCGAGCGATTAGGCGGATTTGAATACCAAAACGGGCGAAGAAATCGCCATCAAATTTTGAAACATTGCGTCGTTTGGGGTCGGGCATAAGATTTCCTTCCATAGTTATTGTTAATAACGTATGCCGTGCGAGAAATTATACCTGCCGCCTTTCCCAGGCGGTACAATGACCGCCATGCCCACGAACGCATCGTGGAAGGCTTATGCCGCCCTGTTTGTGGGCGTTCTTATTTTAAGCTTGTCCGCCATCCTAACTGCCATGGCCCAGGCCCCGGGGGCTGTGGTCAGCTTTTACCGGGTGCTGATCGGCAACCTGGTGCTGTTGCTGCCCTTCCTGGCCAGCTTCCGCAAAGACCGCCTGCGTCTCTCCGGCCGCGGCGTATGGCTGGCGCTGCTGGCCGGCCTCTTCTTCGGCCTGGATCTGGCCGCCTGGGCCACTGCCATCCGTGCCGGCGGCGCCACCATCCCCACGCTGTTGGGCAACCTGGCCCCCATTTGGGTGGCCCTGGGCGCCTGGCTGATCTTCAAAGAGCAGCTCAACTGGAAGTTCTGGAGCGGCCTGGCGATTGCGCTGGCCGGGGTGCTGGTGGTGCTCAACCTCAGTTTCGAGAACGGCTTGCAGGCCACGCCCGGGGCGGGCTGGGGGCTGGTCTCAGCCGTGTTCTACGGCGCTTACCTGCTCACCACCCAAAAGGGCCGTGACCACCTGAACGCGCTGAGCTTCTTTTGGCTCAGCGCCCTGGGCTCGGCCATCTGCCTGTTGGTGCTGGTCTTCCTGCTGGGTGACCCGCTGACCGGCTACCCGGCCAGCAGCATTTGGGCTTTCGTGGGCCTGGGCGTGGTGGTGCAGGGCGTGGGCTGGCTGCTGATCACGTTCACCCAGGGCTATCTGCCTGCTTCGGTGGTGGCGCCCACCTTGCTGATCCAGCCGGTGCTGACCGCCTTCCTGGCCGGCCCGCTGCTGGGCGAGCAGTTCTCAGCCCAGCAGTGGCTGGGCGGCGCGGCGGTGCTGCTCGGCATCATTGTCGTGTATCGCAGTCGACTGGCGGCCCCTGCGGCCCAGCCTGCCTAGAAGGAGACATATGTCCACATCCCCACAGACCGCCGGCAGCGGCGGCAAGCTCGACCCGGTGGGCCTGAGCAACCTGTTCGTCGTTTACATCGTATGGAGCAGCACCTACCTGGCCATTCGCCTGGCCGTGCAGGAAGGCGCCGGCTTCCCGCCCTTCACCATGGGGCTGATGCGCGCCGCCCTGGCCGCCGTCGTGCTGCTGGCCTGGGCCAAGCTGCGCCGGGAGCAGCTCAAGCCGACCCGCAGCGAGACGGTCACGCTGATCGTCTCCGGCCTGCTGCTCTGGCTGGGCGGCAATGGGCTGGTGACCTTTGCCGAACAACGCACTGAGTCCGGCCTGGCGGCCCTGCTGGTGGCGGCCTCGCCCATTTGGGCCGCCATCATTGAAGCCATTGTGGACCGCAAATGGCCTTCGCGCAGCCTGGTGCTGGCCTTGCTGGCCGGCTTCATCGGCACCGGTCTGCTGGTGGTGCCGGAGCTGATGAGCGGCGTGGCCGCCGACACTGTGGCCAGCCTGGCGCTGGTCTTCGCCGCCATCGCCTGGGCGGGCGGGTCGGTGTTCCAGGCCCGCCGGCCGGTCTCACTCAACCCCGGCGCCAGCTCCGCCTACCAAATGGTTTTCGGCGCGCTGGGCTTTGCCCTGGTGGCCCTGCTGATGGGCGAACCGCGGCCCACGCCCACCCCGCAGGCCTGGTGGGCCTTCGGCTACCTGGTGGTGGTCGGCTCCATCTTCACCTTTACAGCCTACGTGACCGCCTTGCGGCGGCTGCCGACCCAGATCGTGATGACTTATGCGTACGTCAACCCGGTGCTGGCCGTGCTGCTGGGCAGCTTGGTGCTGAACGAGAAGATCACGCCCTGGATCATCTTCGGCAGTCTGTTCGTGCTGATCGGCGTGGCCGGGGTCTTTCAGGAGCGGCGCAAGCGCCAACAAAACGCAACCAAAGCGTAGAATATACGTATTAATTGGTGAGACAAGGAGTGTATATGGACCAAGAACGTAGGGGCAATTTATTCATCGGCATTTTGCTGATTTTGGTCGGGGGCTGGTTCCTGGCCGGTCAGTTCTTCCCCGAAGTGGCCCAGCTGATCAATGTGCAGTTCAGTTGGCCGTGGTGGATCATTGGTGCTGGCGCGGCTTTTCTGCTTTTTAGCGTGCTGGGGCGCACCCCGGCACTGGCCGTGCCGGCCAGCATTATCGCCGGCATTGGCGGCATCCTGCTCTACCAGAACAACACGGGCGATTGGGCCAGCTGGGCCTACGCCTGGGCGCTGATCCCGGGCTTTGCCGGCGTGGGCAGCATGCTGATGAACTTCTTGCAGGGACGCTTTGGCGCGGGCTTGCGTGAGGGCCTCAGCGCGGTGTTGTTCAGCCTGCTGATCTTTGCCGTCTTCGGCAGTTTTATGGGCGGGCCGCGCATTTTAGGCCAGTTCTGGCCGGTGCTGCTCATCATCGGCGGCTTTTGGTTGCTGCTGGGCGGCCGGGTTAACTGGGACTAGCCCTCAGCTATGGCTGACGAACGCACCTACCCCATGCTGCCCTGCGTCGATATTGACGTATCCATCGCGTTTTATGAACATCTGGGCTTCAAAAGGACCTACCGCCAGCTGCGTCCCAACCCCTCCGCAGTGGTAGCTCTAGAGGATATCCACATCCACCTCTTCGGCATGGACGGCTTCGACCCGGCCAACTCCTACGGCAGTGTGATCGTGACTGTGCCGGACGCCGACGCCCTGTACCAGGCTTTTGCGGCCGGGCTGCGCCAGCACTACGGCAAGCTGCCCGTGCAGGGCATCCCGCGCCTGCTGCGGCCGCGCAAGAAATACGGCACCGTGAGCGGCTTCAGCCTGGTGGACCCGGGCGGCAATTGGTTGCGGGTCTACCAGCAGGGCGCCGAGGAAGAAACTGAAGCTGGCGAAGAAGCCAGCGGGTTGGCCCAGATCATTCTGGTAGCCGCCCGTCTGGGAGACGCCCGCGGGGATGAGCTTCAAGCGCTCAAGACTTTGGAAACCGGTTTGGGGCGCTACCAGGACGCCGCCGCCCCCGACCTGGCCCGGGCCTACTTGTACAGAGCCGAGCTAGCCGTGCGCACCGACAACGCCGAACTGGCGCGCAGCTCCCTGGCGGCCGCCGAGCTGCTGCCGCTCAGCAAGGCAGAACGGGCAGCCCTGGCCGAAGAATTCGCCCACGCCAACGAACTGGTTCATCAATAGCGCCGCGTTCGGCCGTCCAAATTCCGGCGCGATATAATCATCCAAGTAGCTGGACTGGCGCAGTGAATAGCTGTGCCAGTTTTCAAACCCAGCCGTTGCCATGAACCTTCCGATCGACACCCTTGGCCGCCCACTGCACGACCTGCGCATTTCCGTTACGGACCGCTGCAATTTCCGCTGCACCTACTGCATGCCCAAAGAAGTCTTTGGGCGTGACTACCAGTTCCTGCCGCGTGAACAACTGCTCAGTTTCGAGGAGATCACGCGCCTGACAGGCATTTTCACCAGCCTGGGCGTGCGCAAGGTGCGCCTGACCGGCGGCGAACCGCTGATGCGCCGTGACCTGCCCGAACTGGTGCGCAGGCTGGGCGCCACGCCGGGGGTAGAGGACCTGGCCTTGACCACCAACGGTTCCTTCCCCCTGGGGAATATCGCCCGGCTCAAAGAAGCCGGGCTGAAGCGCATGACCGTCAGCCTGGACGCCCTGGACGACGCGGTCTTCAAAGCCATGAACGACGTGGACTTCCCCGTGGCTGCGGTGCTGGACTGGATCGCGGCCAGCGCCGCGGCCGGGCTGGGGCCGGTCAAGGTCAATATGGTGGTCAAGCGCGGCGTCAACGACCATCAAATCCTGCCCATGGCGCGCTACATGCGCCAGCACGGCCACATTCTGCGCCTGATCGAATTCATGGATGTGGGCAGTACCAACGGCTGGCGCATGGATGACGTCGTCACCGCCAAGCAGATCTTCCAAACCATCCACGCCGAGCTGCCCCTGGAACCTTTGCAGCCCAACTATCGCGGCGAGGTGGCCGAGCGCTATCGCTACGCCGATGGCGCCGGCGAAGTCGGCATCATCGCCTCGGTCTCGCAGCCCTTCTGCGGCGACTGCACCCGGGCGCGTCTCTCCGCCGATGGCAAGCTGTTCACCTGCCTGTTCGCCGTGCAGGGCGCCGACCTGCGCCAGCTGCTGCGTGAGGGGGCCAGCGATGAAGAGCTGCGCACTGCCATCGCCGGTGTGTGGAACCGCCGGGCGGACCGCTATTCCGAGCTGCGCTCAAGGCAGAGCAAAAATCCTGTAAAAGTGGAGATGTCTTATATTGGCGGCTAAGTCCATCCCTGTCCTCGACCCCGAACGGATCACTACCGTGATCTTTGACCTGGACGATACGCTGCGCGAATCCGAACCGCGCGCCAACGAGATGGTCGATCTGTTCCTGCGCAGCCAGGGACTGGAGCTGGACTGGCCCCGCCGGCGGGCGGCGCAATTGTGGGAGCACCAGTACTGGGCCAACTCGCCGGAACTGCTGGCCGATGAGGCCCGCCTGGGCGACGACACCCCGGCTTTCTGGAGCCATTACAGCAGACTGCACCTGCTGGCCCTGGGCTTGGGCGAAGCGCAGGCCGAGAGCCTCGGCCCCAAGCTGCGCAGCTATATGCAGGCCAACTACCGCCCGCGCAACCTGCTGCGCCCGCACACCCTGGAGACCCTGGCGCAGCTGCGCGCCAGCGGCCTGACCTTGGGCGTGCTGACCAACCGCAGCCGCACCGTCTACCACGAGATGCACACCCTCGGCCTAGACCTGTTCATGGATGCCTTTCTGACCGCCGGCCAGCTGGGCGCCTACAAACCCGAGAAGCAGGCTTTCCTGAATATGCTCGAGTTCATCGGGCGCCGGCCAGAAGAAGTCCTCTACGTGGGCGACAATTACTATGCCGATGTGCTCGGCCCACACGCCGCCGGCATCCCCGCCGTGCTGGTCAATACCAAAGGGCTGTATGAGCCCAGCACCGAATACCCGGTGATCGACTACCTCAACGAACTCGTGCCGCTCTTGCAGCGCCAGCCCGCCCGCTAACCATGGCCGCCCGTCTTGACCGAGATTTCTTCGCCCAGCCCACGCTGGATGTAGCCCGAGGGCTGCTGGGCTGCGTCCTGGTGCACCAGGACGCCGACAGCGGCCAGCGCTTGTCCGGCCTGATCACCGAGACCGAGGCTTACTGCGGCGAGGGCGACCTGGGCTGCCACGCCAAGGCCGGGCGCACCCGCCGCACCGATCCGCTCTACGGGCCGCCAGGGCACGCCTACGTCTACTTCACCTACGGCAACCACTGGCTGTTCAACTGTGTTACCCGGCCGGAAGGGCAGCCTGAAGCGGTTTTGGTGCGCGCCATCCAGCCGCTGGAGGGGTTAGAAGTGGTAGCCCAACGCCGTTCCGGCCAACCCGAAAAACGCTGGACCGACGGGCCGGGCAAACTGACCAAAGCGCTGGGGATCGACGGCCGCCACAACCGGACAGACCTGACCGCCAGCAAAGCTATAATATTTATCGAAGCTGGGCCAGCCGTGCCGGAAGCCCAAGTGGCCCGCTCCGCCCGCATTGGCTTGTACAGCGTACCCGAACCCTGGAAGAGCATTCCCTGGCGCTTCCTGGCTGAGATTACGACATTCTGAGGAGACGAATATGACCAAATTACTGGAAGGCAAGAAAGCCCTGGTCTTTGGCGTAGCCAACGACCGCTCCATCGCCTGGGGCGTGGTGAAGGCCCTGCACGAGCACGGCGCTGAGATCGGCATCAGCTACGCGGGCGAGGTGCTCAAGAAGCGTGCCGAACCGCTGGCCGAATCGATCGGCTGCACCTTTGTTGAAGAGTGCGACGTGACCAAGGATGAAGACATTGCCAGCGTGGCCGAGAAAGCCAAAAAAGCCTTTGGCGAGATCGACATCCTGGTGCATGCCATCGCCTTCGCCAACCGTGAGGAGTTGGGCGGCTACTACTACGACACCTCGCGGGCCGGCTTCCACACCGCCATGGACATTTCGGTCTACTCCTTCACCGCCCTGGCGGCGGCCTTCCAACCCATCATCCGCCCCGGCGGCTCGCTGATGACCATGACCTACTACGGCTCGCAAAAGGCCGTGCCCAGCTACAACGTGATGGGCGTAGCCAAGGCCGCTTTGGAGGCTTCGGTGCGCTACCTGGCGCGCGACTTCGGCCCGCAGAAGATCCGCGTCAACGCCATCTCGGCCGGCCCCATCCGCACCCTGGCCGCCTCCGGCGTGACCGGCTTCAAAAACCTGCACACCCGCTTCGCCGAAGTGGCCCCGCTGCGCGAAGGCGTGACGATTGAAGACGTCGGCAATGCCGCCTTGTTCCTGGCCTCCGACCTTTCCGCCCGCACCACCGGCGACATCCTCTACGTCGACTCGGGCTTCAATATCATCGCCATTGGCGACGACGAGGCCAAAAGCGCCTGATGTTCCGCCGCAAGAACGCCTCGCCGGAAAAAGAAGCCGCGCCGCTGCCGCGCATCACCTCCGTGGTGGCGGACGGCGTCAGCCTGAGCGGCCGCCTGCACGGCGCCGGCGGCGTGCGCATTGAAGGCGCCTTTGACGGCGAGATCGAGCTGGACGGCTTGTTCGTCATCGGCCCCACCGGGCGGGTGACCTGCCCGCAGCTGCGCGCCCGGCACGTGATCATCGCCGGGGCGATGCGCGGCGACATCCTCGCCGAGCGGGTCGAGATCCGCGCCAACGGCCGCGTGTGGGGCAACGTCACCACCGCCTCCATGGCCACCGAAGAAGGCGCCTTCCTGCGCGGCCAGATCCAGATGGAAGAGAAAGTGGAGCTGCAGCTTCAACCGCCGGCCGCAGCGGACGCGATACCCGCCGAGGAAGCCGCGCCAACCCCGGCGAATGGCGAGGCCCCCCAGGCGGTGGCGCCAGCCGAACCGGCTGCGCCGGAGGCAGCAGAGCCACCGCCGCCCGCCCCAGAGGACAAACCGGCGGGCAAGTTCAAACGCAAGAAATAAAAAAGAGACCGGCCATAATGGCCGGTCTCTTTTTTATGATTGTGATCAGAGGCTATTCCTCTTTCTGCGCCCGGATCAACAGCAGCGGGCGGTCGACCTTGTGCAGCACGCCACTGGTCACAGAGCCGTAAAAGACGCGTTCCAGGCCAGTCCGGCCGTGGCTGCTCATCGCGATCAGATCCACGTTCTCTTCCTCGGAAGCCGAAACGATGGCGTTGACCGGGTCGCCGCGGCGCACCAGATTCTCCGTCTTGATCTTGTGCTTGGCCAGGCGCGCCGCCTGGGCCTGCAGATACTTGTCTGCATCCTGCTCGGCCTCCTGCAGGCTCTGCCAGTACAGTTCCAACTCTTGCGGCGCGGGAGCCATGCCCATACTCATGCCCGGGGTGAAGGGCACCAGGCCGGGGTCCACTACATACAGCAGGATCACCGTGGCAGCTTCTTTCGCCGCCAGGTCCTCTACGTGCGGCAGAATGCGCTCAGCGCGCTTCGAACCGTCCAGGGGCACCAAAATTCGTTTGTACATCGTCAGCCCTCCTTCTCTGGGTTGGGTCACTTAAGCTAACGCCGCACATCCAACCGGCGTTATTAGTGCTTGCCGCGGCGGCCCTCATCTTCGTATATCGAGACCCAGGCCACGATCTCGCCGATCTCAAAGGCTTCACTGGCCTGCCAGCGGCGCAGGTCCGGATAGCCGCGGTCGGAGCGCGAGGAACTCTCGCCCGCCAGCCCATCCTGCACCATGGCGCGGATACCCTCCAGGCGCGTATGCCAGCGGCCCATGTTGGCTGGGGTCAGGTCCACCCAGCCTTGCTCTGCGGTCTCCGACTTGACCACCGGCCCGCGCAGCATGCGTTTGCCGTCCGGCAGCACGATCGGCAGCCCGATGGAAATGATCTTCTGGCGCAGGGCCGCGTCCTGGTTGATCAGGGTCTCCAGTTTGGCCGCCATCGCCTGCGGCGTGTCGGCCAAGGCCGGCCCGAATGTGCCGTAAACCTGCTTGAGCAGGAAAGCTTCGTAGAGCAGCTTGGACATGCGCGGCGGGCCAAGTATCTCGAAGGCCACCGACTCGCCGTGCTCGGCGCTCAGCTGGCGCAAACGCTCCAGCGCGGCTTCGCGCAATATGCCCGCCCGAAAGGTCGGCCCCATCACGGCGCTGTCCAGCGCGCCGACGATGTCCTTGCCGGTGTTGCCGCCCAGGATCTCACGCACCACATTGTGGGCGATCTCTTCCGGCGTGACGAATTCCATCTGGCCAAAGGCGGTGATCGCGGCGAAGTCGCCGGCGGCAAACAGGCCGTTCTCGCCGGTGTTGATGTAGACCTCTTCCAACACGCCGCCGGTCTGGGTGCCAAACTGGCCCTGCGGGGCCAGGTTGGCCGGGTCGTCCAGGCTCACCGCCTGCTCGGGCGGGCAGTCATACAGCAGCACATCCTGCCCGCCGCGGCGGATGGGACCGTAGCCGATCTCTTTCCAGGCGATCAGCGCTGAGGGTTTGACCTCTTTGACCACTTGCGGGCCGCCGGGGGTGCGCGCCATCAGGAAGGTCAGCAGGGTTTGCGCGCCGGCCAGGGCTGCTTTGGACATCAGCACCCGCGAGGGTTTCTCCTCGCCGTGCGTGTAGGGAATGTTGAGGCCCATGCCGCCGGTGCCGCTGGTGCCCACTTTGATGTAGGCCTGGGTGCCGGCTTCCAGCATGGCGTCATGCAGGACCTGCACATGGCGCACCAACTGCGGAATGTACAAGGCGGAGAGCAGCTGCTCCACCTCGTCTGGCCAGTTGGTGGCCGCGTCTTGCGCAGCGATCAGCTTGTTCAGCCTGCCCGCCGCGGCGTAAATGTTTTGGTAGGCCACCGCCGTGGAGGTATTGATGCAGTCAGCAATGATCTGGCTGGGGGCGCCATCCAGGCCGGGCGATTTGCCTAAAATGATCTGGTACAGCAGCGAGGCGGAGAGCACTTCAGGGGTCAGCTCGCCGACGATATCCGCCACCAGCTGTTTGCGTTTGCCTGGGTCGGCCATGATCGCCGCCCGGGAGGGGTTGTCCGTCAGCCACTCGGCCCGGACGAAAATGTCCCCCCACACGGCAAAGAATTTGGTCGGACTATTGGGAAATTCAGCTTTCAGCTCTGCAACGGCTTGCTCGGCTTCTTCCTTGCGCAGCGAGGTCACCAGCAGGCGGGCTGGGTCGTGTGCCAGCAATTCCCGGCACACCGCCCTGCCAACCAAGCCGAAACCTCCCAGTACGAGGGCATTCTTTCCGCGTATATCCATTCACACTCTCCATTTTGGGGTTGGGGGCCACGACCGTGCGCCCAGCCCAAGCATACCGCGATTGAAACCCCGCGCAAAGACGAAAAAAGCGGCGCACCGAATATCGGTACGCCGCTTGGCTTGAGGACTGCGCCTGCTAGCGCCTGGGCCGCGTCAGTCGATAGAGTTTGCCCGCAAACTCTATCAGGATGACGGCGAAGGCCACGCCGGCCGAGATTTGGAAGGCGCTGCTCATGCCGGGCGCATCACCGAAGGGGTGCAGCCGGAAAAGGGCGCCGGCTAACAGTACCCAGCCCAGGGCGATGGCCAGGTCTGCCCAACGCAGCCAGTCCGCCCAGCGGCCGCGCAGCAGTAGGAAGACCAGCACCGCCAATCGCGCGCTGGCCAGGGCCACTACCCAAGGCAAGAAGGGCAGCAGCGGCGCTACGAAGGCGGCCAGGGGCGCAGGCAGTGTCCAGTTGGGCAGCGTGGCCGCCACGCCGATCAGCGCCGCCCCGAAGACCATCTCCACCACCGCCTCCGCGACCACCTCAAACCAGCGGGGGCCGTCGCTGTCCCGGGTGATTTCGGGCAGGCTGTTGGGATCCCAGTCCTTCATCTTCATCTGCGACTTCACATCCGGCAGAAAGTAATCCAGCAGGCCAAAGACGATGGTGACAATGGCGAAACTGAACAGCAGTTGGTTGACGAAGCCGCCTACCGCGGCCCCGAAAGCCGCGCTCACCGCGGTCTCGGCATTGGCGGTCTGCACGAAGCGGATAAGCTGCACCACCGTGGTGGCAATGGCGTTGATGCGCAGTACCAGGCGGTACATGGGCTGCAGTTCCGGGCCAATCAAGAAGGTGCGTAGACCGTAGCCCTTGGCCATCTCTATGGGTGGGCCGAACTCGCGCAGCAGATCGGCCACGCCAGCCTGGTCGGATTTCTTGTCCGCCTCCAGGCCGCGCGCCTCCAAGCCGTCCTGCAGCGCGCTGCGCAGTTCCAGCTGCACGTCGTCGCGCTGCGCTTCGGGCAGCAGGCGTCCTACCTCCACGAGGTAACGGTCGATCAAATTGCTCACTTCTTCTCTCCTTCTTTCAGCAGGCCGCTCAGCACCTGATTGGTTCGCAGCAGCCGGTACAGCCGCACCGAGGCGTCCACCAGCAGGATCAGGAAACTGATCACGAAGCTGATCATCACCGTCTGCTCCAGCACTCCCGCGCCGGCCCGGCTGGTAAGGTTGGCCGTGATGCGGCCCACCAGGGCCACAGAGCCGAAAGCAAAGATGACGTCTGCGATGCGCAGGGCCTTGTTCCAGCGCCGGCGTACCAGGGCGATCAGACCGACGATCAGTTCCCCGGACCACACAAGGGTGAACCAGGCTTTGTGTGCGCCCAGCTGGCCCACAATGGCCGGGATGATGTCGAAGTCCGTCGGCACCGGGGCAAAGTCCAGTGCAGCTGGCGACCAATCCGGGAAGAAGTTCACCACCGCGATAAGGCCGGCCAGGAAAAGCAGCTCGAACCCCTTTTCGAAGAGATTGACGCGCTGCGGGTCTGGCTGCACCTCCGGCAGGCTTTGCGGGTCCCAGTCGTCCTCGGCCAGGTTGATGTTGAGCACGCGCCGCTCGATCAGCGCAAAGATCAGGGTGATGATGCCGAAAGCGGTGAAGAGTGTGCTGAAGAAATTGCTCAGCACGTTCCCTGCGCTGAAAGGTGTTTGCCCGCTGGTCACCAGCGCCGCGGCCAGGCCGATCAGGTGCAAAACGGCGATGATCGTGCCCGAAACGCGCAGCACCATGGTGTAGTAGGGCATGCTTTGCGGGCCGATCAGATAGCTGTGGCTGCCGTAGCTCAGAGCGATCGCCTCCGGGCGGCCGAACTCGCGCAGCAGCGCGGTCACCGCGGGCTGGTCTTGCAGCTTGTCTGCGTCCAGCCCGCGCTCGTCCAAGGCATCCTGGATGGCGGTGCGTAGTTCGAGCTGCACATCGGCGCGGGTTTTGCCCGGCAGGTGCATGCCCACCGCGGCCAAATAGCGGTCGATCAACTGGGATGGTTTCATTGGTTCTCCGTAGTGCTCGGAACCCCGAGAGGATTGTTCGCTTTGCCGGTCAGCAGGCGGTAGAGCTGCAGCGCAGCTTCCAGCACGCCAATGCCCAACACGATCCACAAGGCGAATTTGACGATGGCATCCACAATGCCGATTTCAACGATGACCGCATTCTGCACGATGGTGTAAAGCACGAAGAGGCCGGCCAGAGACAGGGCCAATTCCAGCGCACGCAGGCGGCGCGTCCAACGCCCAGCCCGGTAGAGCAGGGCTTTTAGTCCCAGTTCCCCGGCCCACAGGGCGCTCAGCCAGGGCACATAGGCCAGAAAACTGGCTGACAGCATGGGCATCACGCCGAAACCGTCGTCGTGCCAGCCCACAATGCCGATCCAGTGCGGCACGAAGTTGAAGACCAGCAGCGCCGCGATCATAAAGAAGATGCCCACCAGCAGTTCCGTGCGGTTGATGCGGTCAGGGTCTTTGACCGCCGGCAGCTTGTGCGGGTCCCAGTCGGCCCCGGTTTTGGCGGGCTTGATCCACCCCAGGCCTTCCAGCAGGTAAAAGACGAAAGCCACAAGGCCGAAGTTGAGCAGCATGGTCTCCACATAAGACCCCAGGAACCCAGCCAGTTCGGTGAGGCCGAGGCCGCCCTGGTTGAGGCGCAGGCCCAGCCCGACCAGATAGACCAGCGTAACCACCACCGCCGCGATCCCGTAACTGAGCCGGAAGGCGGGGAAGGCCGGCGGGCTGATCAGGAACTGCTCGGTGTGGTAGCGGGCGGCCAGTTCCTCGGGGTGGCCGTATTCTTTCAGCAGCTCGGCCACGCGGCCGGTATCGGCCGGGTTATCTGCTTCCAGGCCGCGGGCGGCCAGCTCGTCCAACAGCAGGCTGCGCAGTTCCAGCTGCACATCCGTCCGGCTGCGCCGCGGCAGGTGGGCGCCCACTTCGTGGACATAGCGTTCAATCAGGTTGTGTTCGTTCATTTCTTGCCTTCTCGCAGCAGGCCGCCCAGGGCGGCGCTCAGCGCCTGCCATTCTTGTTTAAGGTCTTGGAGCGCCTGCCGGCCCTGTGCGCTCAGGCGATAGTAGCGCCGCGGGCGCGCCTCGTCGGCCAGCTCCCACTCGCTTTCCAGCAGGCCCTGCGCCTCCAGACGGCGCAGCAACGGGTACAAGGTGCCCTCGGGGATCTCCAAAGCCTGGCTGGCCAGCTGCTGTTTGAGCGAATAGCCGTATTGCTTTTCGCTCAATTGGCTGAGCACGGCCAGCACCAGCGCGCCGCGGCGCAGCTCCAGGCTGAGGTTCTCCAGTAAAGCGGGGTACTCCTCTTGTGTTACCATGTGATGAATATTACTGTATTACACACAGTATTGTCAACAGCAAACATCAAAAGAGCGCAGGCGATTTGCCTGCGCTCTGGATACCGGTGGAACTCTTTGCTTATTGCAGCAGTTTCTTCATCTGTTTCTGGATGAAGCGCGTGGCTGCTCCGGGGTTCAGCCGGTAGAACAGGTTCATCATCTTGGAGTCATTGCCCACGAAGGCCTGGAACTTGTTCTTCTCCATGGCGGCGATGATCTGCTGCGCGGCGGAAGCCGCGCTGGTCATCGACATGCCCGAGGACTCGGCGCTGTCCGCCCCGGCCATGCGCACGCCAGAGTTCTTGGCGATGTCGGTGGCGATGGCGCCAGGGAAGATGACTGTCACGCCCACCTGGGTCTCCAACAGCTCGGCGTACAGCCCTTCGGTGAGCAGCTTGACCGCCGCCTTGGTGGCGCCGTACAGCGTCTGCCCGGGGAAGGGGAAGAAGCCGCCCATGCTGGAGACATTGACCACATGCGCCTCGGGCCGCTTGAGCAACTCCGGCAGGAAGCTTTTGACCATGTAGATCTGGCTGTAGAGGTTGACGTGCAGCACGCGCTCGATGTCTTTGTAGTCCAGGTCGTTGAAGGGCACGAAGGGCTGGATGATGCCGGCGTTGTTGATGATGGCGTCCACCGCGCCGTGGGCGGCGATGACTTGGGCGGGCAGCGCTTCGACCTTGGCCTTATCGCTCAGGTCTAGCACATGCGTCGAGATGCGCTCCTCGGCCGCGCCGGCCTGGGCCAGCGTCTCTTGCAGGCCGCTCTGGCTCACATCCACCGCCGCCACGCGGGCGCCTTGGTCCAGCAGGGCCAGCACCAGCGCCCGGCCGATGCCGCTGCCGGCGCCGGTGACCACAATCACTTTGTCTTGTACTTTCATTGCTGTTCCTTTGATAGAGGCTGTTTCTATTGCCTCCATTGTAGAGCGGCGGCCGTCGCCTGGGATGGGTCTATTGTCCTGTGATCAGCGCCTTCCGGCCGTGACCTCGCGCCATGGCCCGCAGGAAGCTGCCGAAGGCCGGCCACCAGACCAGGTCGTTGAACACGATCACCCAGCCGAAGGCGGGCGCGTAGACCAGCACGAACATGCCCACCACCTGCCAGATCGCCGTGTCCGCCGGCGGCGGCATGCCGATCCAACTGAACAGTGCGGCGGGGAAGAAGATATTCAGCGCGCCCCAGAACAGGTTGTACAGCGCGGCCGCGTAGAACCAGGGGCGGTATTTGTCCATCTGCATCGTGCGGCTCCTTCGGGTAGCGTACTGCTTCGAAGCTGCCCCCGGCAAAGCTCGACAGGTGAATTCTTGGGCACGGCAACCACATGTGAATTATATCACTATCGAAGTGTTATCTAGCTCTCTTTTTATGCGTAAAATTGACAAACACGCCTAAATTCAAAGGGAGACACTAGTGGAAGCTCGCAACCGACAATTACCTGACTGGTTAACAAGAGTAAGGACCGGCCAAATTCAGCTGCCTAGGTTTCAAAGATTAGAAGCTTGGGGCTACAGAGAAATTACAGACTTACTCAATGCAATGCTTCGTGGTTTACCTGTTGGCTCTTTCCTCATCCTGGGGGTTGGTAACGAGATACCCTTTCAGTCGAGAACTATTTCTGGAGTAACAAAAGTTTCAGAAAGCACAACAGAACTGCTTTTAGATGGGCAACAGAGAATTACAGCTATCTGGAGAGCGCTAACCGATGACTATAGCGACAGAAAATATTTTGTCTCTGTTATCCCAAACCAGGAAGATGATACAGAAATAATGTCAGTTAATCGTTGGGAGCGTGACGGTAAAAGATTTCCAGCATGGGCAGATGAACCACGTGCGAGTTGGGAAAGGGGGTTTATACCCATAAGTCTTTTGTTGCCAGGTGATGTGGGAGAAAAGAACATGGATGATTGGGTGGATGCGGCAATCGGCAATGATTCCACCGAAAACAAAAATCTCACAAATTTGATTTTAAAGTTACGTCAAAAAATTGCTACATATAACCTTCCCTTCTTATCCCTACCTATAGAGACACCGCGAGAAGTAGCACTTGAAGTCTTTATCAAGATGAATACTCGCACAGTTAGATTAACAACATTTGATATTATCGTCGCTCAAGTCGAGGATGCAGTTGGAGAATCCTTGCATGATCTAGTAGAGAGTTTAGCAAGTACGGTTCCAGGTTTATCTTCTTACGATACACCCGAAGATATTGTGCTGGGAAGCATGGCTTTGTTTCAAGACCGGGTCCCAAATCAGACCGGCTATTTAGGAATGGATTTCAGAAAAGTAGTAAACGACTGGCCAAAGATGGTTTCTGCTGCTCAAAAGGCTGTAGACTTCCTTGAGCAGGAACGCGTTTTTGACAACTCCCGCTTACCAACCGAGAGTATTCTTGCTCCGCTTATAGTTGCTTGGTCACATGTTTCCAATGATCCCGACGAGATTGGGAATGCTCAAATCTTATTGCGAAAATATCTGTGGCGGTCTTTCTTTACAGACCGATATGAGCGTGCTGCTGCAACAGCTAGCTTACAGGATTATAGGGCTATTCGTGATTACCTTACCGGGTCGGCACCAGAAGAAAACATACCATG
This sequence comes from Anaerolineales bacterium, assembly GCA_019637805.1. Taxonomy (NCBI): domain Bacteria; kingdom Bacillati; phylum Chloroflexota; class Anaerolineae; order Anaerolineales; species Anaerolineales bacterium. The sequence goes on from JAHBVB010000001.1 coordinate 708,912, forward strand.
TCTAAATGAAGCACAACACCCGCTTCCCACTATCGAATCCATTGAACAAGCTGGCTGGCCAAAGAAGAGAGATAGACTTGCAAGAGCAGTTTTGATGGTTTCGCTAATTCGGGGAGCTCTTGATATAGCCGATGGGTCACAAGTGACTAGAAGTAACGTAATTAAGCGCGAGTACCATCATCTATTCCCTATCGGCTTTTTACGTCAAAAGGGATACGATGAACAGCTTGCAAACAGGGCGTTAAATTGCGCATTAATCAGCTGGAAAACTAATAGAAAGGTGGCCGCAAAAGACCCAATAGATTATTTACGGGAGCGGGCGGACGCCAGCAACTTAGGAGAAAAAGAAATAGAGCGACGCCTTAAGTCCCACTCTATTGACTTTAAGGATCTCTCAAGCTCTGAATATAAGGATTTCCTGCACAATAGGGCAACGGGTATGAAACAAATCATAGATGCTCTGTGCAATGGGACAAATGCAAATGCATAGGATTCACTAGGGTTTTACTTTTTTGTGCATGTGGCTAATATCCAAAATCAAAGCAAGGAAAGCAAACGACTCCCTGCTTTTCTAACACGATTCTTGTATACCCTTGCAACCCACTCCTATATAATCCTGCCAACGCCCCAATGCGTTTCTTTAAAGGTAGGTACTGATTATGATGAGATTTGACCGATTTACCGAGCGTGCCCAGGAAGCTGCCCAAAGGGCAGCAGAGATCATCCAGCGCTATGGGCACAATCAAATTGATACCGAACATATACTGCTGGCCCTGATCGAACAGCCGGAAGGCGTCGTCGGCCAGCTGCTTGAGATCCTCAAGATCGACGCCGAGTCGCTCAAAGAGCGCCTCGACTACATCCTGCGCACCAGCCCCAAAGCCAACATCTTCGGCGGGGGCGCGGGGCAGATATTCATCACCCCGCGCGTCAAGCGCATCGTGGATATCGCCAACGAAGAGGCCAACAAGCTCAAGGACGAGTACATCTCCACCGAGCACATCTTCCTGGCCATCCTCAACGAGCGCAGCACCCCAGCCGCCCGCCTGCTGGAGGGCTCCGGCCTGACCCGCGAACGGGTGCTGGATGCGGTGCAGCAGCTACGCGGCGGGCAGCGGGTCACCGACCCGCAGGCCGAGTCGCGCTACCGCACCCTCGAAAAATACTCACGCGACCTGACCCAGGCGGCCCGCGAGGGCAAGCTGGACCCGGTCATCGGCCGTGATATGGAGATCCTGCGCGTGATCCAGATCCTCTCCCGGCGCACCAAGAACAACCCGGTACTGATCGGTGAGGCCGGCGTGGGCAAGACCGCCATCGTCGAGGGCCTGGCCCAGAAGATCGCCAGCAACGACGTGCCGGAGATCCTCAGCGGCAAGCGGGTCATCTCGCTGGACCTGGGCGCCATGATCGCCGGCTCACGCTTCCGCGGCGAGTTCGAAGAGCGCCTCAAGGCCACGCTGGAAGAAGTCCAGCGCGCCGGCGGCGAGATCATCCTCTTCATTGACGAGCTGCACACCGTGGTCGGCGCCGGCGCCGCACAGGGCGCCATGGACGCCAGCAACATGCTCAAGCCGGCCCTGGCGCGCGGCGAGCTGCATGCGGTGGGCGCCACCACGCTGGACGAGTATCACAAGTTCATCGAGAAGGACGCCGCCCTGGAGCGCCGCTTCGCTCCGGTCTATGTCGAAGAGCCCAATGTCGAGGACACCATCCAAATGCTGATGGGCCTGCGCGACCGCTACGAAGCGCACCACAATGTGCGCTTCGCCGACGAGGCGCTGGTCGAAGCCGTGCGCCTCTCGCACCGTTACGTGACCGACCGCCACCTGCCGGACAAGGCCATCGACCTGATGGACGAGGCCGCCGCCAAGCTGCGCGTGGCGCTCTACTCCCTGCCGGAGGAGCTCAAGAACCTCAAGACCGAGATCGACCGCCTGCAGGCCGAAGAAGAGCAGGCCGGCGTGGAACGCAACTACGAGCGCGCCGCCGAGAAGAAGTCGGCCCGCCTGCGCATTGAAGAAGAATTCAAAGCCAAGCGTGAAGCCTGGGAAGGCGAGCATCAGCTGGACGAAGTCGTAGATGTCAACGACATCGCCGACGTAATCCACCAGTGGACCGGCATCCCGGTCAGCCAGATGATGGAGACCGAAGCCGAGAAGCTGCTGCAGATGGAAGACCGCCTGCACGAGCGCCTGATCGGCCAGCACGAAGCCATCGCCGCCGTGTCCGACGCCATCCGCCGGGCGCGCTCCGGCCTCAAGGATCCCAAGCGCCCGATCGGCTCGTTCATCTTCATTGGCCCCTCGGGCGTGGGCAAGACCGAGCTGGCCAAGGCGCTGGCCGAATTCATGTTCGACGATGAAGATGCGCTGCTGCGCATCGACATGAGCGAATACCGAGAGCAGCACACCACCGCCCGCCTCTTCGGCGCCCCTCCAGGCTACATCGGCTACGAAGAGGGCGGCCAGCTCACTGAAGCGGTGCGCCGCCGCCCCTACCGGGTCATCCTCTTCGACGAGATCGAAAAGGCGCACCCCGACGTGTGGAACGCCCTGCTGCAGATCCTGGACGACGGCCGCTTGACCGACGGCCAGGGCCGCACGGTGGACTTCCGCAACACCGTGCTGATCATGACCAGCAACCTGGGCACGGAATTCGTGCGCAAGTCCGGCTCACTGGGCTTCCTGCAGGAGACCGGCAGCGACGAAGAGCGCCAGTCCAGCGAGAAGATCCAAAAGGCGCTGCGCGACACTTTCCGGCCGGAGTTCATCAACCGCATCGACGAGATCATCACTTTCTCGCCGCTGTCCACCGAGGACATGATGCAGATCGTTGACCTGCAAATGACCGAGATCCAGGAGCGCCTGGCCGAGAAGGGCGTTAGCGTCTCCCTGAGCGACGCGGTGCGCGAGTGGCTGGCCAAGCAGGGCTACGACGCCGCCTTCGGCGCCCGCCCCCTGAAGCGCGCCCTGCAGAAGTACGTGGAGAGCCCGCTCTCCAAGCAGCTGCTGGCCGGCGACTTCAAGCCCGGCGACAGCATCCTGGTCGATGTGGACGAGAAGGGCGAAGACACCGTTTTCAAGGCGGGCAAGCCCTCCGGCGTCAAGAAAACGCAAGACGTAGAGGCCTAGCTAGCGGTGGGCAACTAGCCGCTAGCTAGTAGCAAAGATGGGGGATGCTTGAAGCGACTAAAAAGCCGCCCCGTTTCGGGGCGGCTTTTATTTTAGGCACAGTAGCCCATCAAAAAAGGCTGTGCTAAAATTTACACTTCTTACAAATATGCAAAGGCGTCTGGCGACCCTCTTTGTGCTTCTGCTCAGCCTGATTAACATCGGCGTTGTTAAGGCTGCCACTAGCGCCCAGATCGTGGACAACGCCGCTGATGTGGGGTATTACACCGCGCTGGATGTCGATTCAAACGGCAATGCGGTTATTGCTTATTACGACAGGAGCAACTCCTCACTAAAGATTGCTTTCTGCAATGACAAAGCCTGCAGCAGCCCAACCACAAAGACCCTGGTGGCCGGTGTGGGTGGACAAGGCACATTTACCAGCATGAAGCTGGACGCCAGCAACCAGCCCGTCATCAGCTACTACACATTCCCAGTTGAAACACTGCACCTGCTGCGCTGCACCGACCCGGCCTGCAACGGCTTCAGCGACGTGACCGTAGACAGCGGCGGGGTGGGTTCGTACACTTCGCTTGCGCTGGCGGGCAACAATCCCGTGATCAGCTACTATGATGGCGGAAACGGTGAATTGAAGGTGGCAATTTGCACCAACGCTGACTGCAGCGCCAGCAACATCCATTCACTTACCGCTTCGGCCAGCGATGTAGGTATGTTCAGTTCACTTCAGTTGGATTCAAGTGGTTTTCCCGTGATCAGCTACTACGATGCCACTGCAGACAGCGTGCGCTTGCTGCGCTGTACTGCGGCCAACTGCTCTGTGATCACCGACTTCCTAGTAGATGCCAGCAGCCATGTAGGCTTCAATGGCATCTCGTTGCAGTTGAACGCGGCCGGGTATCCGCTGATGAGTTATTACGATTTGACCAACCAGCGTCTCAAACTGGCCCATTGCATTGATGTGTCCTGCAGCGGGTCCCCTACTGTGAGGGTAGTGGATGATGCGGCCAATGTGGGGCAGTACTCCTCCATGAAGCTGGATGGCAGCCTGCCGGTGATCAGCTATTACGATGAAACCAACGGGGACCTCAAACTGGCCCGCTGCGCCGACGCCAACTGCGTCTCGGCAACCATCAGCGTAGTGGACAGCACCGGCGATGTGGGCTGGGATACCTCCCTGCAGTTGGGCAGCGCCTACATCAGCTACTATGATGTGACCAACAGCGCGCTGAAGATGGCCTTCGTCCCAGACGTCTCAACGGCAGCAGCGCAGGCCAGCCCGCGTAGCCCGCAAGCGCTGCCGGCCACCGGCTTCGCTCCGGGTGGCATGGCCGCTTTGCCACCGCAACGCGCCGAGTATGCCTCAACCGCCATCGGGTTGGCCATCCCCGCGCTGGATGTGCAGACCACCGTGGTTGGCGTGCCGCTGGTCGACGGCCAATGGGATGTGAGCTGGCTGGGCGACCAAGCCGGCTACCTGCAAGGCACCACCTGGCCTACCTGGGTCGGCAACAGCGTGCTCACCGGTCACGTCTGGGACAGTGACAACACGCCGGGCGTGTTTGCTGAGCTGCACAACTTGAAATACGGCGACCGGGTGGAGATACGCGCCGATGGGCGCACATACGTCTACGAAGTGCGCAGTTCCCAGCTGGTCTCGCAGAAGAACCTGAACATCCTCAAACGCAATGACGGCTACGCCTGGCTGACCCTGCTCACCTGTGAAGGTTTTGATCCGGGAACAGGCAACTACAACTATCGGCGGGCGGTATCCGCAGTTCTAGTAGAGGTCCACTAAAAAACGCCCCGAAAGGGGCGTTTTTATGAGCAAGCTTGGCCGCGCCTAAGGCACGATGGCCACCAGCGCTTTCCAGGTGTCGGGACCAGCCACGCCGTCAGCGGTCAGGCCATAGTTACCTTGGAAGGATACCAAGGCGGTGCGGGTGGCGGGGCCAAAGGTGGCGTCCACATTGACGTTGTAGCCAAACTTGACCAGCAAGCGCTGCAGGGCGCGCACGCCCTGTCCGGTATCGCCCTGGCTGAGGGTACGGCCCTGAATCAGAGCGGCCCAGGTCTGCGGGCCAACGATACCGTCGGCGCCCAAGTTTTTGTCGTTCTGGAAAGCAATCACACGCAGTCGGGTCTGTGGGCCGAACTGGCCATCCACGGTGACATCGTAGCCATGGGAACGCAGCAGGTGTTGGACGGCGAAGACCTCCGGTCCGCTATCCCCATTGCGCAACAACGGCCAGTCGGGGACTGGGTAAGCTGTAACGGTATAAGTAGCTGTGGGCGGGTTGGTTGCGGTGGGTTCCGGGGTGCTGCTGGCCGTTTCGACGGGCGTTTCAGTTGCGATCTCTACCGGCGTCTCGGTCGGCTGAGCCGTAAGCGTCTCGCGATGGGCGGCCTGCAAGGTCAATTCGACGGCCATCGCCATCGTGGTGGCCTGCGCCTCCGCAGAAACCCCCGTGCAGGCAACCAGCAATAGGGGGATGAGCAACAACCCGCAATATTTCATGGTTTCCAATAAAACGCTGATGGAAACCGACCTGTTACAGGGTTAACTGGTGATGGCCTGCTTGACCTCGGCGATGGCCTGGGTGACATGGATCTCACGCGGGCAGGCCTCGGTGCAGTTGAAAGCCGTGCGGCAGCGGAAGACGCCGCCGTGATCCGAGAGGATCTTGAGGCGGTCGTCGCCGGCCTGGTCTCGGCTGTCGAAAATGAAACGGTGCGCCGCCACCACGGCCGCCGGGCCGACATACTGGTCATCCGCCCAGAAGACCGGGCAGGACGTGGTGCAGGCGGCGCACATGATGCACTTGGTGGTGTCGTCAAAGCGCTCGCGCTGCTCCGGGCTTTGGCGGCGTTCCTTGCCGTCAGCCGGGATTTCGTCGTTGACCAGGAAAGGCATGACCGCCTTGTAGCTGTCAAAGAACGGCTCCATGTCCACGATCATGTCCTTGAGCACCGGCAAACCCAGGATCGGCTCCACGGTGATCTCACTGCCCACGTCTTTGACCAGCGCTTTGCAGGCCAGCATGTTGCGGCCGTTAATGCGCATGGCGTCGGAGCCGCAGACGCCGTGAGCACAGGAACGGCGATAGGACAAGGTGCCGTCGATGTGGCCCTTCACCTCTTCCAGCAGGTCGAGCACGCGGTCAGTCGGTTCAGCCTCTATGTTGTAGGTGTCGTAGGAGGGGACATTGCGTCCGGCCTCCGGGTTGTAGCGATAGATTTTGAGATAAACCAGCATGGCGGCTCCTTAATACACGCGTTCCATGGGTTGGTGCTTGGTAATCGTCACCGGCTTGTAGTCCAGTTTGACCTGGTCGCCGTCTAACCAAGCCAGGGTGTGTTTCAGCCAGTCGACATCGTCGCGCTTGGGGAAATCTTCACGGGAGTGGGCGCCGCGGCTCTCCGGCCGAGCTTCGGCGGAGACAGCGGTGACCAGGGCTACATCCAGCAGGCAGCCTAGTTCCCAGGCATTGAGCAGATCGGTGTTGAAGCGGCGGCCATGGTCGTCCACGCTGATATTGGGGTAGCGGCCGCGCAGCTCACGCATTTTCTCGGCGGCGCTTTGCATGCCCTCGGCGGTGCGGAACACACCCACATCGTCCATCATCTTCATCTTCATTTCTTCGCCGAGCGTGACGATTTTTTCCCCGCCTTGGTTGGAGAGGATGCGGTCGAGCTGCTGGCGGGTGAAGGCAGTGGGGTCGTCCTCCAACGGCTTGTAGTCAGCGCCCTTGGCGTATTCGGCGGCTTGCTTGCCGGCTTCCTTGCCGAAGACCACCAGGTCCAGCAGCGAGTTGGTGCCCAGGCGGTTGGCGCCGTGCACGGAGACGCAGGCGACTTCGCCGGCGGCGAAGAAGCCGGGGACCACGGTGCCTTGGGCGTCTGCCAGCACCTGGGTGTAGTAGTTGGTGGGAATGCCGCCCATGGCGTAGTGCGCGGTGGGCTGGATGGGCATAGGTTCTTTGATCGGGTCGACGCCCAGGTAAGTGCGGGCAAAGTCGACAATGTCAGGCACCTTGGCCAGCAGTTGGTCGCCGGTGACCACCAGCGGCTTGCCATCCGGCCCGGTGCGGCCGTCCAGAGCCAGATATTTGTTGACCGTCTCCGGGCGCATGTCCAGGTAGACGTAGCGGCCGCCGTTGATGCCGCGGCCTTCTTTGACTTCAAGATAGATGGAGCGGCTGACCACGTCGCGCGAGGCCAGGTCTTTGACCGTGGGGGCGTAGCGCTCCATGAAGCGCTCGCCCTGGTGGTTGATCAGGATGCCGCCCTCACCGCGCACACCTTCGGTGATGAGGATGCCCATTTTAAAGATACCGGTGGGGTGGAACTGAAAGAATTCCATGTCCTGAGCGGGCAGACCGCGGCGCATGGCGATCGCCACCCCGTCGCCGGTGTAGGCGTAAGCGTTGGAGGTGACCTCCCAGACGCGGCCGTGGCCGCCGGTGGCGAAGACCACCGACTTGGCGTGGAAGACGTGCAGGTCGCCGGTGGCGAGCTCCACGGCGACCACCCCGTTGACCACGCCATCGCGCATCAACAGGTCGAGCACGTGGAATTCATCATAGAAGTGCACCTTGTTCTTTATGCACTGCTGGTAGAGGGTCTGCAAGATCATGTGGCCGGTGCGGTCCGCGGCATAGCAGGCGCGCTGCACCGGTTTCTTGGTTTCATTATTGGTGTGCCCGCCAAAGCGGCGTTGGGCGATGGTGCCGTCCGGATTGCGGGAGAAAGGCAGGCCCATATGCTCGAGCTCGTAGACCACGGGCACGGCCTGCTGGCACATGTATTCGATGGCATCCTGGTCACCGAGGTAGTCACTGCCTTTGACGGTGTCGAAGGTGTGCCAGTCGGCGTGGTCCTCTTCCAGGTTGCCCAGCGCGGCGCCAATGCCGCCCTGGGCAGCACCGGTGTGCGAACGGGTGGGGTAGAGCTTGCTGAGCACGGCAGTGTCGGCGCCGCGTGAAGCGTACAGGGCGGCCATCAGGCCGGCGCCGCCGGCGCCCACGATGACTACTTCATGTTGATGATGTTGCACCATGAGGGTTCCTTGAGTTCCTTAGTGGGAGATCAGTTCCGGCCGGGCGCCGCCGATCAAAGCGACGGCGCCAATCAGGCTGACAACCAGCCACAGGCCCAGAATGAGCAGGCTGACGTTGCGGCGGGCGCGTTCCCCGTGAATAAATTCAAAGCTGACCTGGCGCAAGCCATACATGCCGTGGGCGAAGGCAAAGGCCAGCAAGGCCATGTCGTATACCACCCAGGCAACCATGTCCAAGCGCAGGGCCACGTAGTCAATGTCGATGGCGTGCACGCCAACAATCACATCTTGCAAATAGACATGGAACCAGGCCAAGGGGATCAGCAGAATGCCACTGTAGCGCATGGCGCGCCAGGCAATCGCCTCGAAACTGGGTTTAACTTTGGCTTGTGTAGTCATGGCTTAGTGCGTTCCGATGAAGGGCAGGATGTTGATGCCGTGGTTGTGCAGCAGCATGTTGTACAGCATCCACAGCGCGGCAGGCGCCCAGAGGATGACGCTGATCAGCAGGGTCATGCGCACGGCATTGCGCTGGGTGTTGATCGCCCAACGTTTGGGCATCCACAGGTCGGTGACGGCGATGCGCAGACCGTTAACACCGTGATAGACCACGGCGAAGACCAAGCCGATCTCACCCAACATGAAGGGCGTGCTGCGGTAGAGCGCAATGGCGTGCTCGTAGAGGGCGGGGAAGAAATAGACGGTGGAGGTGTCGAGAATATGGATGAGCAGGAAGAGCAAGGTGCCCAACCCGGTCAGGCGATGGAGCAGGAAAGCGTAATGCCCTTCCCTACCCTGGTAGCCCACATATCCAGCAGCGGTGGTTTTGATGGGTGAAACGGAACTAGCCAAGAAGGCCTCCTGCAAAGTTGTGGAAAGCTATGGTTTAGAAAGCCTTTTTGATTATAGCACTGGTGTTATAGCTGTAAGCTCTAACCCGTAAGCTATCAGCGCTCAGCAATGACAATTTGGGGCTCACGGCCGTGCACCCCAAGCGAGGCCCAAACCTATTCAAAGTCTACACGCATGATGATGCGCCGTTTGCTGGGTTGGCTGACCTTCTTGAAGCCCGCCTCTTCAAAGATGTTGTAGCTGCCCACATGCAGTTCGCCCCAGGTGATGATTTTGCCGGGGTAGGTGATCATCGAATAGGCTTCCAGGGCGCGGGCGCCGCGCTGGCGGGCGAAGTTCACTGCGGCCAGCGCCAGGGCGTAGGTGAGGCCGCGGCGGCGGTAGCCGTTGCGGATGATGAAGCAGGTCACCGCCCAAACGCCTTCCTCCGCTTCGTCGCGGCCCGCCCAGATCCAATTCCTGCGCATCAGTTCAATATAAGCCTCACGTGGCTCCACCGCGCACCAGCCCACCGGCTCGCCATCCAGCCAGGCAACCAGGCCGCTGGTCTGCGACGCGGCCGGGTCGCCACACTGAGTCTGGGCACGCAGGCGCTCAGCGCGCTGCTGGTCGCTGACCACGCTCCAGTCGCGCCCATAGATCTTGAAGCGTTGGCAGTAGCAGGGATTGCCGTGGCAGCGCGCCGGGCCGAGCACGGCCAGCAGGTCATCCCAGGAAGCTTGATTGGCCGGGAGGATGGTGAGGTTGTTGTCCATTGGCCATACCTTCCCTCATTGCGAGGAGGCCCGGCGTTAGCCAGGGCCGACAAAGCAATCTTGAGGTTATTTACAATAGAGCACCGAGATTGCTTCGTCCGCTACCCAGCCTTCGGCTGGGCGTGCTCCTCGCAATGACGAGGCTGGCTGCAGTAGGGGTGTAACATTCCTCGCTTCGCTCAGGGCAAGGCTGCGCCCCTACGCGATATGGGTTACATCTTGGCGATGACCGCGTCGCCGAAAGCCGAGGTGCTCAACTTGGTGGCGCCGTCCATCATGCGGTGGAAGTCGTAGGTCACCGTCTTGGCCGCAATGGCGCCGTCCATGCCCTGAATGATCAGGTCGGCGGCTTCGCGCCAGCCCATGTAGCGCAGCATCATCTCGCCAGACAAAATCACGGAGCCGGGGTTGACCACATCCTTATCCGCGTATTTAGGCGCCGTGCCGTGCGTGGCCTCGAAGATGGCATGGCCGGTGACGTAATTGATGTTGCCGCCCGGCGCGATGCCGATGCCGCCTACCTGGGCGGCCAGCGCGTCCGAAAGGTAGTCACCGTTGAGGTTCATGGTCGCCAGCACGTCGAACTCGCTGGCCCGCGTGATCGTCTGCTGGAAAACGATGTCGGCGATCACATCCTTGATCAGTAGCTTGCCGGCTTTCAGCGCGGCGTCCTGCTCAGTGTTGGCGGCCTCTTCGCCCTTATCAGCCTTGGTCTGCTCCCAAGTCTGCCAAGTATAGACCTTGTCGCCGAACTCGGCCTCAGCCAAGTCGTAGCCCCAGTTGCGGAAGGCACCCTCGGTGTACTTCATGATGTTGCCCTTGTGCACCAGGGTCACGTTGCGGCGCTTGTTATCCAAGGCCCACTGGATGGCGGCGCGCACCAGGCGCGCCGTGCCTTCCTGCGAAACGGGCTTGAGGCCGAAGCCAGAGCTGTCCGGGAAACGGATCTTGGCGTATTCCTTGGGGAAGGCTTCTTTCAACAGCTGTTTGAAGCGCTGGTTGTCTTCGGTGCCGTTCTCGAATTCGATACCGGTGTAGATGTCCTCGGTGTTTTCACGGAAGACGACCATGTCCACGTCCTGCGGGTTCTTGACCGGCGAGGGCACGCCCTGGAACCAGCGCACTGGACGCAGGCAGACGTAGAGGTCCAGCTCCTTGCGCAAGGCCACATTCAGCGAGCGCATACCGCCACCGATGGGAGTGGTCAGCGGACCCTTGATGCCGACCAGGAACTGGCGGAAGGCCTGCAAGGTCTCCTCGGGCAGCCAATTGTCGAACTTATTGAAGGCCTTTTCGCCGGCATAGACTTCCATCCAGACCAGTTTGCGCTTACCGCCGTAAGCCTTCTCCACCGCGGCGTCCAGCACGCGCTGGCTGGCGCGCCAAATGTCGCGACCGGTGCCATCGCCTTCGATAAAGGGAATGATCGGGTTATCGGGTACGTTGAGTACACCGTCTTTGATGCTGATGGTGCCGCCCTCAGGGACTGTCACATCTTTATAGGTCATGCATATCTCCACGGCTTTTTGCCGGAATTATACTAGCCCCTCCAAGCGGCTTTCTTCCGGTGATTTTTCACACAAACCAAAGCGGGTTTTGTTATAATGATTTCCGTCTATGCAGTTGGATGCGGCGTGCTGTGCCGCAATTTCCCTCGGGGCGCAAGCCCAGACCAAAAGCCTGCTTAATATCATTCATACATTCCGCAAGTTGTCCCTGAAGGAGGACGCTAGTGGCACGTACGCCTTTACCTATTAACCGAGAAGCACAAATTGATCAGCCTTGGCACCAACTGGGCCGCCAAGAAGTTGCCGAAAAACTCGGCAGCTCCGGTGAGCGCGGCTTAAGTGAAGCCGAGGCGCAACAACGTCTGCAAAAATATGGCCCCAATCGCCTGGAGGAAGCTCCGCCCAAGGGCTTTTTGGCAATGCTGTGGGAGCAGTTAAACAACTTTGTGGTTTACCTGCTCTTCGCCGCAGCCGGCATTTCAATGGTGTTGGGCGAGTGGGTGGAAGCCAGCGCGGTGCTGGCCATCGTGGTGTTGAACGCCGGCTTCGGCATCATCCAAGAGCGCCGGGCTGAGCAAGCCCTGGCGGCTCTGCGCCAGCTGGCCTCGCCCGACGCGCAAGTGCTGCGCGACGGCCGCCGCCTGACGATCCCTTCGCACGAGGTGGTGCCCGGCGACATCGTCTTTGTCGAAGCGGGCAACTATATCCCCGCTGACCTGCGCCTGCTGGAGTCGGTCAATCTACGGATTGAAGAAGCCGCTCTGACCGGCGAATCGGTGCCAGTGGAGAAATCCGCCGCCCGCCTGGAGCAGGCGGATGTCTCGCTGGGCGACCGGGTCAATACCGCCTTTATGGGCACGCTGGTGGCCTACGGCCGCGGCCGCGGCATTGTGATCGGCACCGGCATGCGCACTCAGGTGGGCCTGATCGCCGAGATGCTGCAAGCTGTGCACCAGGAACAAACCCCGCTGCAACGCCGCCTGGAGGAACTGGGCCGCTGGCTGGGCTGGGCGGCCCTGGTGATCTGCGGCGTGGTCTTTCTGGTGGGCTGGCTGCGCGGCCAGGATGCGCTGCACATGTTTGAGGTCGCTGTGACCCTGGCGATCGCGGCGGTGCCAGAAGGCCTGCCGGCGGTGGTGACCATCGCCCTGGCGCTGGGCATGCGCGAGATGATCCAGCGCAATGCGCTCATCCGCCGCCTGTCGTCTGTAGAGACGCTCGGCTCCGCCACCGTGATCGGCTCAGACAAGACCGGCACGCTGACCCAAAACGCCATGACCGTCACCGACGTATGGGTGGACGGGCGGCGCGTTTCCATCTCCGGCACAGGTTACGTGCCGCGCGGCGAATTCAGCCTGGACGGCAAACCCCTGGACCTGAGCAAGAACGACGGCCTGGGCACGGCCCTGTGGTTGGCGGCCCTGAACAACGACGCCATCCTGGAACCCAGTGGCGAGAGCGAAAGCCAACAAACCCTGCGGGTGATCGGTGACCCTACCGAAGCCGCCATGCTGGTGGCTGCAGCCAAGGCCTACGCCGCTTACGAAGAATTAAAACACACCTTCCCGCGGGTGCAGGAGATCCCCTTCGACTCGACCCGCAAACGTATGTCCACCATCCACCATGTGGCCCAACCGGCCAATAGCGATCTATCACCCTTCGCTTCCGATGATCAGAAACAAGGTTGGCATGTGGTGGCCGTCAAGGGCGCCCCGGATGTGGTGCTGGGCCTCTGCCAGCAATACGCCACAATGGACGACAAAGTCGTGGACCTGACCGACGATATGCGCAACCGCGTGTTGGAGGCCAACGACCACATGGCACAGGATGCGCTGCGCGTCATCGCCGTGGCTTACCGCCTGGTGAAGGACGTGCCCGACAAGCTGACCCCCGAACATGTGGAGAAGGACCTGGTGTTTGTGGGCCTGCTGGGTATGATCGACCCGCCGCGACCCGAAGTGCAGGGCGCGTTGCAAAAGGCGCGCAAAGCGGGCATCCGCACTGTAATGATCACCGGCGACTATCCGCAAACCGCCCGGGCCATCGCGCTGCAGATCGGCCTGGTGAATGAGGAGAACAGCCAAGTCATCTCCGGCACAGAGCTGAACGAGATGAGCGACGAGCAGCTGCAGCAAGAGCTGCACCGCACCAGCGTCTTCGCCCGCGTCTCGCCGGAGCACAAGGTGCGCATTGTCAGCGCCCTGCGCGCCAACGGCAACGTGGTGGCGATGACCGGCGACGGCGTCAATGACGCTCCCGCCCTGAAGCAGGCCGATATCGGCGTGGCGATGGGCATCACCGGCACAGACGTCGCCAAGGAAACCGCCGACATGGTGCTGACCGACGACAACTACGCCAGCATCGTCTCGGCGGTGGAGCAGGGCCGGGTGATCTACAGCAACATCCGCAAGTTCGTCTTCTTCCTGCTCTCCTGCAATACTGCGGAGATCATGATCATCTTCACCGCGATCATGATGGGCCTGCCGGCGCCGCTGGCGCCGATCCAGCTGCTGTGGCTGAACCTGCTCACCGACGGCGCCCCGGCGCTGGCGCTGGGCACCGAGAAGGGCGACCCAGATGTGATGGAAGCCCAACCGCGCGGCAAGGACGAGCCGATCATTGACGGCGAGATGCGCTTGGGCATCATCATCCAGACCATCGTCAAGACCGTCGCGGTACTGGGCGCTTACATCGCCGGCCTGCAGCTTTTCCCGGTCAGCGAAGGCATCAACCTGACCGCCGAGACAATGGCTTTCCTGACCCTGGGCTTCTGCGAGCTGGCACGCGCCTACACCGCTCGTTCGGAGCACTACTCCATGTTCCACGGCGGCGTGTTCAGCAATAAGAACATGAACTGGGCGGTGCTGCTCTCCAGCGTCCTGCTGTTGATCGTGGTTTATGTCCCTGGCCTGCAGGGCATCTTTGAAACCACCCCGATGGGGTTGGAGCACTGGATCTACATTCTGCCGCTGGCCTTGGTGCCTGCTATTGCAGCTGAGATCACCAAGTGGTTCCTGCTGCGCAACCTGCGCCGCAAACAAGTGACTGCCTAGCCAACAAGCATCTCTTAAAATAAAAACTGGCGTCCGATGGACGCCAGTTTTTTGTTAGCTCAAGAGCCTGACTGCCGTCAAACCAGCAAACAAAATTAGCACCACCAAACTCGCCAGCCAGACGTAGCCAGCCGAGGTTTGGTTGGCGAGGAAATAGCCGTTCTCGTCTTTTTCGATCTTGTACTGGGGGGCAGCCAGGCCGGCAAACAAACCGCCGCCAATGGCGCCGCCCAGGTGGCCCCATCCGTCCACTCCAGGGGTCAGGCTGATCAGCAGATTGATCAGGGCCACGTTGAGGATGCTGCGCATCACGGCCTGGCCCTGTACGCCAAAGATGTTCCGGTTGCGGAAGACGAAGACGGCATGGGCGGCCAGCATGCCGAAGATGGAGGATGAGGCGCCAAGGGAGGGCTGCACGGTGAACATGAAGGAGAGCACCACGCCCGAAAAACCGCTAAGCAGATACAAGACTAGGAAAGTCAGATGCCCGTAGTGGTGTTCCACCTCAGGTCCCAATACATACAAGGCATACATATTGAAGCCCAGGTGCAGCAAGCTGCCATGCAGCAAAATCGGCGTGATCAACCGCCACCATTGACCTTCCAAGATGAGTTGGTTGATTTTCACACCGATGCAGGTGGGCAGGTTGCCGCAGGCCATGCCGTTGATCGCCAGGCGAGGGTCTTGGGTGCCGAGCTGCAGGAGAAACACCGAAATTGTGGTGGCCAGCAGGGCATACACCACCCAAGGCCGCTGGCCCTGGCGGTTGCGCACTTCTACCTGGACGGACTGGGGCTCTTCGGGAGGCCGGGCATCGCTGCCGGGGGCCGGCTGGGTCACAGATTGACCCGTCTGGGCTGGACGCGGTGGTGTTCGGCATCGATGATGGCTTTGATCACGTCCACCGTCTCGTCGAGGGCATTGTCACGGTTGACCACGATGTAGTCGAACTCGGCGATGCGCTTGAATTCCTGACGGGCCGTGGCGATGCGCAGCTTGAGGTCCTCAGAGCTCTCGGTATTGCGATTCTCTAAGCGCTGTACCAGTTCTTCTTCGCTGGCCGTGGTGAGAAAAATCAGAATGGCCTCGGGCGAGATCTTGCGCACGGTGGCGGCGCCTTGCACGTCCACGCGCATCACCACATCTTTGCCACTCTGCAGGGCTTTACGCACTTGCGCCTTGGGAATGCCTTTGTAGTCCCCGTAGACCAAGGCGTATTCAAGCAATTCATTCTGATCGATCATGTGGGCAAATTCTTCACGGCCCACAAAAATATAATCCACACCCTCCTGCTCTTCCGGGCGCTGCGGCCGGGTGGTGGCCGTGACCACAAAATGGAAGGGCAGGCCTTTGTCTTTCATGCGTTGCAGCACGCTGTCCTTGCCAACGCCAGATGGGCCGGAGATGATGATCAGCAAAGGGGCCTGCGGGGGGCCGAATTCGAGGGTGTGGTCGGTCATACTGGCTTCCTTATTATAAGAGCTGGCTGCTAGCCCAACAACGGCAGCCTTTGCTGCAAAACGTCTTGCAGGGCGGCGGCCACGGCATCCAGCGGCTGGGCGGCGTTGACCACCAGCCAACGGTCCGGCTCGGCGTCGATCAGCTCTAGATAGCCGGCGCGCACGCGACGGTGGAAGTCCAGCTGGTAATCGTCCAGACGGTTCCAGTCGCCGCCACGGTCACGGCGGCGCAGGCCTTCTTCTACTTCAATGTCGAGAAAGATGGTCAGGTCGGGCTGCAAGCCGCCAGTGGCAAAGTGGATGATCTCGCGCAGGGCGCCCAAATCCACGCCGTGCCCATAGCCTTGGTAGGCCAGAGTGCTGTCGGCGTAACGGTCACACAACACCAACTGGCCCTCGGCCAGGGCGGGACGAATGACCGTCTCGACCAGTTGGGCCCGCGAAGCCTGAAAGAGCAGGATCTCGCTGCGCGGGTGCATGGCTTTGTTGTCCAGGCTGAAAAGCACCTGGCGGATCTGGTCGCCGATCGGCGTGCCGCCCGGCTCACGCGTGGTCAGAACCCGGTGACCCCGGCCGCGCAGAAAATCTGCCAGCAAGGGTACCTGGGTGGTTTTGCCGCTGCCCTCCGGGCCTTCCAGGGTGATGAACATGCCGTGAAGTGTACCGCAAGGCAGACGCCTGCCTAAACGGCAGGCGTCTGTTCTGTTTGGGTATGGCGGAACTGGGTCTCGTAGAGATCAGCGTACAGGCCATCCAGAGCCAGCAGCTCGGCGTGGGTGCCCTGCTCCACCAGGCGGCCGTCCTTGAGCACCAGGATGACATCCGCCGCCAGGATGGTGGACAAGCGGTGGGCGATGACCAGACTGGTGCGGCCGCGCATCAGCGGTTCCAGCGCGGCCTGGATCAGCGCCTCGGACTGCGAGTCGAGGTGCGAGGTGGCCTCGTCCAGAATGAGGATGCGCGGGTCCTTGAGAATCACGCGGGCAATGGAGAGGCGTTGCTTTTCGCCGCCACTCATGCGGTAGCCGCGCTCACCCACGATGGTGTCGTAGCCGTTGGGCAGGCCGGCGATCATGTCGTGAATGTTGGCAGCCCTGGCAGCGGTTTCCAGATCGGCCTGGGTCGCCTCCGGGCGGGCGTAAAGCAGGTTAGCACGTACTGTGTCGTGGAACAGGTAGCTCTCCTGCGTGACCACGCCGATCTGGTGCGCCAGCCATTCCTGCTTCAGATCGCGCAGGTCATTGCCGTCCAGCAGAATACGGCCCTGGTTTGGGTCATAGAGGCGCGGCAGCAGATAAGTGGCCGTGGTTTTGCCCGCGCCACTGGGGCCAACCAGAGCGGCCAACTGCCCGGGCCGGATGTGAAAGCTGATATCGCGAAGCGCCTGGCTGCGGGTAGGCACCACGACTTGA
Organism: Anaerolineales bacterium; assembly: GCA_019637805.1. Lineage (NCBI taxonomy): Bacteria > Bacillati > Chloroflexota > Anaerolineae > Anaerolineales > Anaerolineales bacterium. The sequence continues at coordinate 726,142 of JAHBVB010000001.1, forward strand.
TTGTCGTCTTGACCACGCTCGTCCAGTTTGGCGATTTCTTTCTCGTCCAGATAGCTGAAAGAGACATTCTCAAAACGAATATCGCCCTTCACACTGGCCGGCGTGATCGCGTTGGGCTTGTCTTGGATCTCGATCGGCATATCCAAAAATTCAAAGACGCGCTCAAAGCTGACCATCGAGGTGGCGAATTCCACCTGCAGGTTGGAAAGCGAGGCGATCGGCCCGTACAAGCTGAAAATGTAGGCGACGAAGGCAACAATGCTGCCGGAGCTGATGGTGCCCTGCAGCACGAAATAGCCGCCGCCCCAGAAGATGAGCACCATGCCGATCGTGCCGGCCAGTTCCAACCACATGGAGAACAAGCGGCCGATCAAGGCGCGGCGCAGACCGGTGCTGCGCACATTCTCATTGTTCTGGCGATAGCGCTCGCGCTCCTCCGGTTGGCGGCCAAAGGTCTTGGAAAGCAGCGCGCCGCTGATGCTGAGTGTCTCGCCCACGATGGTGGACATTTGGGCGTTGTAGTCCATCGCCTGGCGGCGAATGTCGCGCAAAATGCGGCTTACCCGGCGGGCGGGCAGCAGAAAGAGCGGCACGGCCACAATCGCCATCAAGGTCAGGCGCCACTCGATGGCCAGCATGACCGCCAGGGTACTGAGCAAGGTGACGCCGTTGGTCAGCAGGCTGGGCAGCGTGCCTGTAATGGCATTTTGCGCGCCGACTACGTCTTCTTCAAAGCGCGAGATGATCACACCAGATTTGGTATTGGTAAAAAAGCGCAGACCCATGCGTTGCAGGTGGTCGTACATGCCCTGGCGCAGGTCGAAGATGACACCCTCGCCGATCTGGGCGCTGAGGTAGCGCTGGCCGAGACCGATCACGCTGCTCAGCAAAGGCACAGCCAGCATGAGCAAGCCCAGGAGGGTCAGGCGGTTGTAATCCTGGTTGGGCAATACCGTATCGAACAAGTCCCGGTACAGCAGCGGCGGCACCAGCTCGATCAGCGAGACCAGCACGATCGCCACCAGCATCCAGGACAGGCGTCCCAGGTATGGTTTGGCGTAACCCCAGACGCGGCGCAACAGTTCCCGGTCCAGCTTGGTGCCGCCGGGCACATCCTCGTAGCGCAGCATGCGGCGCATGCCGTACATTAGTAAGCCCCCATGCGACAATGATTAAGGTTCGTTTTTATATTCAAATGTATTCCTCCTATGGATAAACCAACAATGCACAACAAACACTCAGCGGAGCGCACGCGACAGAACGCGCTAGTCCAAACCCCAGGCATGCTTGCGCAAAGGCTTCAGACGCAGGTATTCCTTCTCGCCAACATAGCCGCTGCGCTGCACAAAGTCTACTGAGGCGAACAGCTTGATGCCGCGCGGCTTCCAGGGCCGCTCACTGGCCAGATCGTCGATAACCAGCGAAGCGCGCGGGTTGGCCTTGGTGTTGCGGTACTTGTGCGTGCGTTGGTTAACGTAACCGCTGATGTAAAAGTATTCCCCATCGAAGTCGAAGGCCACTGCCGCCACGTCCGGGCGGCCTTCCGCAGAGGCGGTGCCAATGCGGGCCAGCTTCTGCGAACGAATGTACTCCAGTTCGGTTTGGGTAAACATGCCTGCTCCTTAGAGAGTGATCAAGCCCAGGCGCGCTCCGCGCCGCAGCGCCTCTGTCCGGTTGGTGACGCCCAGCTTGGCATAGATCGCCGAGACGTGGAACTTGGCGGTGTGTTCGCTGATGCCCAGTTCCAGCGCAATTTGCTTGTTAGGCAAGCCTTCAGCGAGAAGCTGCAGCACCTGACCCTCACGTTCGCTCAGCTCCTCGATCAGGTCTTCGTCCGCCTCGGGCGGCGTCCCCAGCAGCGGCTGCAGGAATTGCGGCGCACCGGCCAGCAGACCGTGATGCACGGCCTGCACGGCGGCCAGCAATTCCTCTTCGCTGGCTTCGGCGGAGAGTATGCCCCAGGCCCGGAGCGGCAGGCTTGCCAGGCTGCGGGCCGCGCGGGGCTCCTCGCTGAGCATTACCAGACCAGCAGGCGTCTCCAACTCTTCCAGCCAGGGCCGCAGGTCTGGCAGGGCGTTCTCACCGCCAGACAGCACCAGCACATCCACATCGTCTACCAGCGACAGTTGCTCGGCCACGGCCGCCTCGGCGAAGATATCCATCTCTTCGCCGGCGGCCAGCAGGGCGCGCAAACCGCTGCGCAGCGCCGGGGTGGGCGCCAGAATGGCGACCCGGATGGCGGCTGACGCCTCAGCCATCAGAGGACAGGGCCTCCTGCCCCTGATGGCTGAGGGATAGGGTCAAAGTGGGGAAGCGCCGGCCAAGGGAGCGCATTAGCGCTTGCGCCCCCGGCCATGCTTATTCTCGTGATGCCCGTGACGATGCTCGCCGAAGCCAAAGCGGCGGCCGCGACGGCGATGCTTGCCTTCCCAGACCTGCTCACCCACGGTGACGGGCAGGGATTGCGGCTGGCCGCCGCGCAGCACATCCAGTGCGCTGGCCTGTCCGGCGGTCTGGTTGAGATGCAGCATCAGGTCGTCGTGGTCCTCCACGGGTTGGCCGCCCAGACCAGTGAGCACGTCGCCCACGATCAGGCCGGCGGCCGCCGCCGGGCTCTCATCCTCGACATTGATGACCAGCAAACCAGCCGCTTGTTCACGGCCCAGCGCCTTGCGCGCCTCAGTGGAAAGCTCCACCAGTTGGCTGCGCAAACCCAGGAAACCGCGCTTGATGCCGCCGTGCTCCTCAATGGAGGCGGCGATTTGCCAGGCCTGTTCGGCCGGGATGGTCAGACCGGCGCCCCAACCCAAGCCTGAGGTGTTGATGCCCAGGACGCGGCCTTCGACGTCCACCAACGGGCCGCCGGAGAAACCGGGGTAAGGTACTGCATCTGTGCGCAGGTAGGCCTGCAGCACGCCGCCGCGGCGCAACGGCACCGGGCCGCCTGCCGCGCTGACGATGCCCAGGCTGGCTTGTACGCTGCTGCCCGGCCGGCCCAGCGCCAAGGCCAGCTGGCCCACCTGGGCGGCGGCAGTTTGCGCCGGTTGGCCGGTTTCTTCGGCCAGCTTCAGCACGGCCAGGTCACTGCCTGGGTCGCGGCCCAGCAGCTCGGCGGCCAGTTCCTGGCCGCCGGGCAGGGTCACGCGGATTTCGTCTTCCTGCACCACATGGCTGGCGGTCAGGACGATCCCGGGGCGAATGACCACGCCGCTGGCGGGGATACGCCGGCGGGCAGCCACGCTGACCACGGAAGCCCCGGCCGCTTCTACTGCGGCGCTCAGGGCATTGGACAAGGTGTGTAACTCAGTATTCTTTGACATAGTCCTCCTTAAGACTAACAGATGGGGTTGCGTTTCAATATCAGTTTATAGCTTTCGATAATTTGAGGCATCCGCCATTCGGGTAGGTGGCCTTGGACAAATGGCTAGCGTAGAATGTCAGCATCCAAATCACTGCGATGGCCAGTGGACGAAGGGCTGATAGAATCGCCCTCTTGGCGCTTCAGGCGCACGAAAGGATTGACAATGGCAGACAATATTGTGGCGAAAGACACCGTGGTCAAACTGGCTTACACCCTGACCGTGGACGGCGAAATCATTGATATGGCCGACGAGCAGGATGCGATCGAATTCCTGCAGGGCCACCGCAACATTATCAGCGGGCTGGAGAGCCAGCTGGACGGCATGAAAGTCGGCGAGAGCAAGACAGTCAGCGTCTCGGCCGAGGAAGGCTATGGCGCAGTCGATGAGGACGCCTTTGACGAAGTGCCGCTGAGCGAGTTCCCGGAAGACGTCACCCCGGAAATGGATATGGAACTGGAGCTCAAAGACGCGGAAGGCAATGACCTGTATGGGCGCATCGTCGCCATTGGCGACGAGAGCGTGACCATGGACTTCAACCACCCGCTGGCGGGCAAGGAACTGCACTTCGAGATCAAGGTCGTCGACGTGCGCCCCGCCACCGCTGAAGAGATCGCCCACGGACACGTGCACTCCCACGGCGACCATCACCACCACTAAGCACACACACTGCGTGCCGGGAATGCCTAGGGCGGGTCTAACGACCCGCCCTTTTTATATCCTGTCAGAGCGCGGCTTGCAGGGCGGCCCGCGCCAGCAGGCGGGTCGAATCGAGCGTGGGCAGTACCGAATCTTCGGGGTTGATCAGCAGCGGGATCTCGGTGCAGCCCAGCACCACGGCATCACAACCCGCCTCGGCGAATTCTTGAATCAAGCCCTGGAAGTAGGCTCGCGTCTCCGGCAGCACGGTGCCGTAGATCAGCTCTTCGACAATGTATTGATGGACGCTCTGGCGGGCCGGGAGGTCCGGCGTGCGCCACTGCAAACCCACCGGCTCCAGCCGGCTGGGGTACACCGGGCCTTCCATCAGCGGCTGAGTGCCGAGGATGCCGAGCCGGCGATAGCCCGCCAGAGCGGCTGCAGCGGCCACCTCTTCGGCGATGTGCAGCCAGGGCAGCGGGGAACGCGCCAAGAGCGGATCGAGCGAGACATGCACGGTATTGTCCGGGCAAATCACAAAGTCTGCCCCGGCATTGGCCAGGATCTGGGCAGAGGCCAGCAGCAATTCGCCCACTTGAGCCCAGTTCTCAGCGTCCGAGGGCTTCTTGTAATCATTCATGTTGAAGGTGTGCATCGTCACTTGGGGGTGTTCGTACATCCCCAGCCAGTCCTTGCCCTCCTGGCAGATGGTGCGATAACACAAGGCAGCGCCTTCATAGGAGACGCCGACAATGCCAATGTGTTTGCTCATGGTTATTCGCGGAAGATGCGCACGCGCCGGTTGGGCTCTTTGCCGTAGGAGTGCGAGACCAGATTGGACTGCTGCGCCAGGGCGTGTTGCAGCCTGCGTACATACGAACTGGCCGGGGCCAATTCCACCCAGCGTTCACCGTTAAGGACCGCATTGATCGCCTGCTGCGTGGATTGCATCTGGTCCTCCACGCTGGCCTCTTCTTCTGCCGCGCCGGGCAGGTCGAACAGGCCGCTCAGGAAGCGCTCCATTTGGGTGATGGTGTTGGCGCGCAGCACATACACCGGCGTGCCGCGCTGCTCGGCATCCACGATGGCGCGCTGGCGCTTACGGTAATACGAGCGCAGCGTGACCAGCACGTCTGCCTCGCCCGCTTCGTTGACCGGCACCACCGGCAAACCCAGGCGCTTGGCGGCGTTCGCCAGGCGGTTGCGGGCCACGCCATAAGGATAAATGCGCACGGGTTTAAGGTTGGTGGCTGAACTGCGCCGCGGCGGCAATTCCATGTCCAGCTCGGCCTGTTCGCCTGCCGGGCGGCGGGCATAGGCCTGCTCCGACGCTATAGGCGCCGCTTCGCTGCGCCGCGGGCCGGAGGAGCCGCCATTGCTGTTGCCGCGCGCCGGTTGGCGCGGCGGGGCCATGCCGGCCTGGATGTGGACTTCGCCATTTTCGCCGCGGGTGCGCAGCTCCGGCGAAAGCGGATAGCCGCGCAGCAAGGCATCCACCGCGGCGGCCACATCGCGGTGCACCGCCAGGGTGTTGCGGTGTTGGATCTCCACCAGCACGTCAAACGTGGGCGGCGAGCGGCGTTCCAGCACGGTCTTCTGGGTGCCGCGGCGGCGGGCTTCTTCGTCGGAAAGGGTGACGGATTCGATACCGCCGACCAGGTCGGACAAGGTCGGGTTGAGCATCAGATTTTCGAGTGAATTGCCATGGGCTGTACCGATCAACTGCACACCGCGCTCGGCGATGGTTCGGGCGGCCATAGCTTCCAGCTCACGGCCGATCTCGTCGATGACGATCACCTCCGGGTTGTGGTTTTCCACGGCTTCAATCATGACTTCGTGCTGGCGTGAGGGCGTGGCCACCTGCATGCGGCGGGCGCGGCCCACCGCCGGGTGCGGCACGTCGCCGTCGCCGCCGATCTCGTTGGACGTGTCGACGATCACCACGCGCTTGCCCTCAGCCAAATAGCGCGCCGCTTCACGCAGCAGGGTGGTCTTGCCCACACCGGGGCGGCCCAGCAGCAGCAGGCTTTTTCCATCTTCGATCAGATCTTTGATGATGTCAAAGGTGCCGAAGACGGCGCGGCCAACGCGCAGCGTCAGGCCGACGACGTCGCCGCGGCGGTTGCGAATGCCGGAGATGCGGTGCAGGGTGCGCTCGATGCCGGCGCGGTTGTCCTCGTCAAAATCGCCCAGACCTTGAACCACATGAGCGATGTCCTCATGGGTGATCTCGCGCTCCAGCACCACAGCTTCTTCGCTGGACGTGCGCACGGTGGGCATGCGCCCCAGGTCCAGGATCACTTCCAGTAGATCGGCGGTGTGATTGCGCTCGCGCACCGCCCGCTCAATATCTTTAGGCAGGGCGGAAAGCAGGGCGTCCAGATCGTCTGTGATTTCTCGTCGTGTCATAAAAACGTCCATTAGTTCTCGTAAAACGTTTGCCGGGCCCGGATTGGTGCGCTGGGGTCTGGCCGGCCGGACAGGGCCAGGCGCAGCAAGGGGTCTTCTACAGGCAGCGGCAAGCTGGTGCGGCGCACCATAACCACCTGCCGCGGCCCGGGGCGGCCGCCTAAATCTTGCAGAGCGCTCTGCAGCCAGTCCTGGTAGGCGCGCAAGACCACATAGACGGGTTTGCGCGGCGCCGGGCCCAGGTGGGAAAGCAGCTCCGCCAGAGGCTGTTCAAAGGGCACCGCATCCGGGTGCACGAAAGGCTGCACCCACAGGCCTCTGGAGCCAGGTTCGACTTCTGCGAAGGCCAGCATTTCGCCCTGGCGGTAATAAGCAAAGCTCTCGCGCTGGTGGCGCGGCTGCAGTTCCATCTGCAGCACCTGGCCGGGAACCACGGCCTTGTGCAGGAGGTCGGCGGTCAGATGGTCGCGCGCTTCCATTGGCCGCCAGCTGGCCTGCGCCCGCGGGGCCGGGTCCTGGGTGACGCGCCACACCTGCTGGCGGGTATAGATGCTGAAGCCATTCTTGCGCAGCAGGGTCACCACCTGGTGCTGCTCATCCACCTCGGCCACCAGGTGGTGCACACCCTGATTGCCCAGGTCGGCGATGATGTCATCCAGCAGCTGCGCCACGCCTGCGGCGTTGATGGCCCTGGCCGGCGCCAGGAACAGGCAGTAAGCCGCTCCCGATCCTTCGGGATGGTAGACCTGGGCGAACAGAGAGGAACCCTGGCCGGCTCTTTCGCAAGCATAGGTATAAATGCCGGTAAGCGGAGACAATGGGGAGAACAGCGCGCCCAGGGACAGAGAGCGGGTGCCGCGTGTATGTAAAACTTGACTGTTGAGGAACACGGCCCGCCGGGTCGCCTGGCGGAACTGGACATACTTTGTAATTGTAAAAGCGCTTACCACGCAACTATTCTACAACAGCGCCTTGGCGGCCGCGTGGGCGCATTTGTAAAGATTATGTAATTCTTATGCGCGTTCGGCCAGCCGCAGGAAGTATTTATGGAAGCGGTCGTCGCCACTGATCTCCGGATGGAACGAGGTGGCCAACAGGCGGCCCTGTTTGGCTGCCACAATGCGCCCGTCAGCCAGAGCGCACAGCACCTCGGCGTCACCTGAGATCTGCTCAATGAGCGGGGCGCGGATGAAAACCACATGCAGGGGCGCATCGCTGGGGTCGACTTCCTTGAGGGCCGGGATGTGCAGGTCAGCCTCAAAGCTTTGCACCTGGCGGCCAAAGGCGTTGCGCTCCACAGTGATGTCCATCAGACTCAGCAGGGGTTGCTGTCGGCGAGCATCCTTGGAAAGGAAGATGGCTCCGGCGCAGGTGCCCCAGATGGCCTTCTCGCGGCCGAAAGCCCGCAACGGCTCAACCAGACCGAAGTCCACCGCCAGCTTGCCGATGGTGGTCGACTCGCCGCCGGGGATGATCAGCCCATCCAGGCCGTCGAGCTCAGCCGGCAGGCGCACCTCGCGGGTGGCCACACCCAGACGGGCCAGGGCGGCCAAATGCTCAGCAAAGTCGCCCTGCAGGGCGAGGACACCGATGTGCATAGAAGGAGCCTTCAAAATTCCCAGTTACATCAACTGGTGATTGGTTGGACTTACCAGCCGCGCTTGGCGAGCAACTCTTCTTGTGGAATATCGGTCACCTGGCGGCCGACCATCGGCTCGCCCAGGTTGCGGCTGACTTCCGCCAGGATCTCAGGATTCTTGTAGTGGGTGGTGGCTTTGACGATCGCCTCGGCGCGCTTGGCCGGGTCGCCGGACTTGAAGATGCCGGAGCCAACGAACACGCCGTCCACGCCCAGCTGCATCATCAGCGCCGCGTCGGCCGGGGTGGCGAGGCCGCCGGCGGCGAAGTTGACCACCGGCAGGCGGCCCAGTTCCTGGGTCTGCTTGACCAGGGTATAGGGCGCTTGGATGTCTTTGGCATAGGTGTACAACTCTTCATCCGCCATGGTCTGCAGGCGGCGAATCTCGCCCAACACGGTGCGCGCATGGCGCACGGCTTCGACCACATCCCCGGTGCCGGCTTCGCCTTTGGTGCGGATCATCGCCGCGCCTTCACCGATACGGCGCAGGGCTTCGCCCAAGTTGCGGCAGCCGCACACGAAGGGAATCTTGAAGTCATGTTTGTTGATGTGATGGGCCTCGTCGGCCGGGGTGAGCACCTCGGATTCATCCACGTAGTCCACGCCCAGATATTCCAGGATCTGCGCCTCGACGAAGTGGCCGATGCGCACCTTGGCCATCACCGGGATGCTGACCGCGGCCATGATGTCTTCGATCAGGCCGGGGTCGCTCATGCGCGCCACACCACCGTGGGCGCGAATGTCGGCGGGGACGCGCTCCAAAGCCATCACGGCGCAGGCGCCGGCGTTCTCAGCGATCTTGGCTTGCTCAGCGGTGACCACATCCATGATCACGCCGCCTTTCAACATCTGGGCCAGTCCGGCCTTGACTTCAAAAGTGGCTACTTGGGTTTCCATCACAGCTCCGGGAGGGGACGTATTTCGCAAAAAAAATTCTACCATGCGGGGTTATCGAACTGTGCGCGCTGCGGCTACTAGCTCAGACGCAAATGCATCACATGCCGGCGGCTGCCCGCCCGGCCGGTTTCGATGAAGCCCGCCTGTTCAAAAGTGGGCACAAAGCCCATGAAACGATAGCTGGGCGAATCCGGGTCCACCGGGTAGGCCTCCACGATACGCGCCCCGCGCCGGCGCGCTGTCTCGGTGGCCTGCTGCAGTAGTTGTTTCATTAGGCCCTCGCCGCGCAAGGCGCGCGGCACATAGAAGCAGGTCAGCGACCAGACCTGGTCCGCGGCTACGCCCGCATAGTCCGGGCCGCCCAGCGCGTTGTGGCTGGGGCGCGGAGCGATCGAGCACCAGGCCACCGCTTTGTCTCCATGGTAAGCCAGGATCCCTACCGGCGTCCCCGCCTGCACCATGCTCTGCAAGGCTTGCTTGCGCTGCGCATTGCTGGCCTTGTTGCGGTCACCGGCCAGCGGCCGCCAAGCCATGCACCAGCAGTAGCCAGGTGCGCCCTTGCTTTCGAACAGAGCGGCCATATCCGCCCAATTGGCCTGGGTTACTTCGCGAAAAGTGAGTGAGGGCTGCTGCATGCTAGCTCCTTCCTGGAGTGGAGGACGCTGATTCTACTCTTTGGGCCGGCCTCACAATAGTCGCCGGAATCGGGCAGATCAACCCAATGGGACGAAGCGCGTATCCCCATCCAGGTCATAGGCCTCTCGATAGGCCTGGCGCCGCTGGATGTATTGGCGGGGCGTCAACCCGGCAAAGCGCTGGAATTCTCGATTGAAATGCGCCTGGTCATGGTATCCCGCCATCTGCGCCAAGGCGGCCCAGTCGGGTGTGCCCTGCATGCCTAAGCTGGGCAGCAATGCGGCAAAACGCAGCACACGGGCGAACTGCTTGGGCCGCAGGCCGACCAAGACAGTGAACTGCTGGATAAGGTGTTTGTGACTGACGTTCAAATCGGCGCTGAGCGCGGCCAGGTTAATGTTGCCGCCGGCCGCCTGCATGCGGGCGACTGCGGCCAAGACCAGAGCCAGGCCGCGGCGCCGCGGGTCGAGTTGGGCACGCAGGAAGTCTTCCAGAAGGGTAAAGCGCAGCGGGCCGGCAGCTGACAAGCTGGCGTGCAGTTGGGAGGTTTTCTGGACGCCGATGATCTCGGCCAGGGGCACGACGCGGTCGGCGAAGCTGCTTACCGCCTGCGGGAAGAGGGCCGCCGCGCCGCCCGGCTTCAGCCGCGCCCCGACCATGTGGCTGGTTTGCGATTCAATCGTGATGTAGCGGCTCTGCGGTCCGGCCAGCCAAGCGACGGAATGCTCTTCATGGGCCTGCAGGTCCGCTCCTTCATACACTCGGTGAGGCCGGCCAAAGTTGAAGATTAGTTCGATATAGGGGCTGGGCAGAATGATCTCGCGCGCCTGGTAGATGGGGATATTTTGATACCACAGCGTCTCGACATAGGCGTCCAGCGGCGGGCCAGGAGCTTTTGCGCCACCCAGGTGAGCGATGGTCATGGCGTTTGGGTTGGGCGACCCAGCCAATTGCGCAGTGGTGGATACAGCAGGGCAAACAACAAGGCGAGGATTGACAGGCCGCAGACGCTCAGGGCCCACACGCCGAAGACGGCCAAACCACCAACGCCCAGTTCCACCAGGTCGGCAGCCAAGGCAAACGGCCGGTGGCCTTCAGTCAGTGGGTCCAGCCCTGCGGTGGGTATGGCCGCGGCCTGGGCTGGGTTGATGAAGCTGCCCAGCAACACCTGGCCCAGCATAAGGCTGCTGACCAACCCCGCGCCAGCCAGAGGCTGCAGCAAGGCCCCCAACGCCATCTCACGGCCCAACTGGCCGCGCCCCAAGGATTGGATGCGGCGTTGCACCCAGTAAAAGAAGGCCGTCAGGCCAAGGCCGGCGGCAAGGGCCAGCAACCAGCCAGCCGCGTCGTGGGGAGCAAAGCCAAGCAGGGTGGGCGGTACCACCAGTACCGTTGCCACAATGAAGGCCCGGTCAAATTGCATGCCCAAAATTATAGGCTGGTTTGCCTCAAGGCGCCCAGCCCATCACCTGCAGGCTTGGCAGCGGCAGCGTGTAGGCCTTGCAGTCATTTACATTCAGTAGCAGAGGCGGCTGCCAGGTGGAGAGGTTTGCGTCCAGCACGTTGATCAGCAGCCAGTCAGCATCCATCCAAGCCCCGGCAGAGAATTGAACCTCCGCGTCGGATTCGGCCAGCACGCGTGGGGCTCCCTTGGGCAGCTCGACCAGATGCAGGCTGTAATTGAAGCCGCCGAAGAGCTGTTCGCCATAAGTAGCATAGCGCCCATCTGAGGACAGGGCAGGAAACCCGCCCTTCACATTATTGAAGACGTGCAAGCTCTGCGCAGCGCCGCTGGTCAATTCCAGCGACTGCAATTCTGTGCCATTGGCGGTCAGGCGGCTGACCACGATCTGCTGGCCCTCAGGCCAGCCAGCCACCGCCACAACATATTGCGTATCGCCGGGCACAGTCCGCAAGTCGCTGCCATCCGCGTTAAGCACAGCCAAACCATCGCCGCCCAGCAGCAGTTGCGCTCCATCCGGCGACCAGGCCAGCGGGCGATAGGTTTGGCCGGCCGGCAACAGGCGGTCCTGCCCGCTGGCGATATCAAACAGGCGCAGGCCGTCGCGGGCATAAGCCACCTGGCTGCCATCCGGAGAGAGGAAGGCCGAGCTGCCCGTGGCGATGGTTCGGCGTTGACCATCCGGCAGCGAAATCAGGACCAACTGGGGCAGGGGGCCGCCGGCCGAGAAATCCTGGACCAGCACCGTACCGGTCAGCCACTCAGCCGGAACTTGCTGGGCGCGTTGCTGGTAGCTCAAGCGGCTAAAACAAGCGCCAGAGGTTTCGGGCTGGCTCGTTGTGGTTTGTGGCGCCGCATGGGGCAGATCCACCTGGGTCTCCCAGGGGCCTTCAACCACCACTTCCATATGAGACAGCTCAATCCGGCGCAGGCCGCGCGGCACATAGTCATAGCCAATCATCTGGGTCATGGACCCATCCGCTCCACCGCCACCCCCGCCAAACAACATCTGACTCTGGTTGTCTGGGTCGATAAAGCTGACGGAGGCCAGCTGTTCATCAAGTTGTATCGTCAGCTGCAGTCCAAAGTTGCCATCCGCGGCGGCCACAAAGCGCACTGTCAACACCTCAACCCGGTAGCCGTCGACGGTAAGGGTCTGGTTGAGCGGCCAGACCTGCTGATCTTGAGGGTTCTCCCCCAGGTCAATCTCCACCACCGGCCTCTGCTCTGTGCTGAGCTGGCGCGGGGTGGTTACCGCTTGCAGGCGAAACGTCAGCGGTGAAGCGATCTGCGTCGTCTGGGTGCGAATGCTCCAGGTTTCTGATTTATTCTCCCAGTCACTGGAATTGTTGGGATAGTCCACTTCGAAGAGCACGCGACTGCCTTTGGCATCCAGCAGTTCAAGCTCAGAAATTGATACGAACTCATACGGCGTGTCTGCCCAGGAAAAGGACACGGGGAACAGGTAGCCGCCTTCGACCTCCACCAATTGATTGACGGAAAGACGGATTCCGTCCGCGGGCGGAGGCGTCTCTTGCGGATTGTGCGGCAAATGCACAATCGGGAGCACCTCAAAGCCTTCCGGGGCCGGGATGAAGTTCAGGGAGGCCTGCCAGTCCTGAGGGGTATTGTCCTCCCGGGTGCCGGGCAGACAAGGGGCCACCAATGTGACCGGCCCCACGCCTGCCGGCAGGCTGGCTGCTTCCAGGCTGATCTCTCGCCAATTGAGCCCGCCGCCCCCACTGGCATGGTGGCTATCAAACCGCTCGCCCTCGGGCGTAAGCAGATACGGGTTCAGCAGGCAGCCCGTATCGGCTTCGTCGTTAGGCCACTGATCGGGGCGGATGCCTTCGAAAAAGATCGTCAGCCGGGTGCGCTCGTCATCAATCACACCCTGCTCCACGTGCAGGGTGATGCCGTCGCGCTCAACCGTCACGGGACTCTCCAAGACGCGCAGGCCGCCTTCAGTCTGCACGAAACCAATACCGGGGATATATCCGCCCAACCAGTCCAGCACCTGCTGGGCCAGCACACGCCCCGGGCCGAGGGCCAGGACCACTGCCAGCAAGAGCGCCGCGGCGCCCAGTGCCAGCCCGCGCCGCGCAGCATGGCGGCGCGGCGCGTGGGCCGCCTGGTCCAGCAACTGCTGGCGCAGGCGGTGCACAAAGGCGGCCTCCGCCCCCGGTGCTGCCAGGGCGGCGCGCACTTGCTCTTCAAAATAGGCAGCAGGCTGGTCACTCATTGGGGGACTCCATTTCAGCTTGTAAACGCGCCAGCAAGCGATAGACGCTCTTCTTGACTGTGTCCGGCTTGCGCTCCAGCAGCGCGCCGATCTCAACGAAGCTCAAGTCGGCCACGTAGCGCAACTGCAGCAATTCGCGTTCAGCCGCGGGCAACCCGGCGATCAGGGCGGCGAGTTCAAGCTGTCCTTGAGCGGAAACCGCCGCCAGTTGCTCGACCTCGTCCGGCGAAGCGGGGTGGCCGGCGCGGCTTTGGCGGCGGAAGTGATCGGCGGCTTTGCGCCGGGCAATCGAGAACAACCAGGCGCTGAAGGCGCCGCTGTGTCGATAACCCGGCAAACTCTCCAGCGCCGCCAGAAAGGTCTGGGCGGTGAGCTCTTCGGCATCTTGGCGGTTGCTCACCCGGCTGAACAGGTAGCGGAACACGGGCTGGACGTAATACTCATAGATCGCCGCGAACTGGGCGCGGTCGCGTTGAGCGCTGCGGATCATGGCGGGGTCTGGTGGCGGCATGGGTGGGTTGGCCTCTATCTATTAAATCGTCAAACAGGCTACAAAAGGGACAACCAATGCTTGACAAAATCCCCCGGCGTATATACAATAATACAAATATACAATGATACAAACATGAAGATACACGTTGATCTGACCACCCACCATCCCGTCTACCTGCAGATCGTAGAGCAGGTGCGCGCCGCTTTGGACGCCGGCCAGCTGCAGGCTGGGGACAAACTGCCAACAGTACGCCAGTTGGCCAACGAACTGGAGGTCAACTTCAACACCGTGGCGCGAGCCTACCGCCTGCTGGACAAAAAGGGCATCATCTCCACCCAACGCGGACGCGGCACCTTCATCTCCGGCCAGGCCAAGCGCGACCCAGAAAGCCTGCGCCGCCAGCAACTGAGCGTGCTGGCCGAGCATTTTCTGCACGAAGCCGAACGCCTGGGGTTTGCTCCCACCCAGGCCCAGGCCATCTTCAACAAACAGTTTGAAGGTTGGAAGCGCGACCTGCGCCGCTTCAACCGCAAGGAAGCGCCATGAGCTCTGCAGCTGTTGCCGCCGCGGCGGCCCAAGCCGCCCGCATCCGCCAACAAGAGGAGGAAGATATGACCCGCTACGACCCACAAGACTTGAGCCAATGGGAGTTCAAGATCCTGCGTTCGCACATCAACCAGTTCCGCAATCCCCAGGCCCTGCAGCGCGCCATCGCCGAAGAGCGCCAGGGAGACTGGGAACTGCTCGAGAAGTTCGACGAGTCGCGCGTGCGTTTCCGCCGCCCAGTAGGCGCCCGCCGGCAGGATGCCAGTCGCCCGCAGGGGTACGACCCTTACCGCACCACCTACGGCATATCCGAAGCCGGGATCGCCCTGTGGGTGGTCGGCGCCATCCTGGCCTTCTTCATCCTGTTCTTCGTCGTGCTCAACCTGCTGAGGCTGGTCTGACACCGGCGTATCGAAACACACTCCCGGGTGTAGACTGGGAGTATGTTTCACGTGAAACCTTAGGAGTCGCATGAAATCCACACTAGACACCCGCCGCATCACCCTGTTTTTATTTATTGCCTTCGGCTTGGCCTGGCTGACCGCCCTGGCCGTCCACCTGACCGGCGGCATCGTCAACAGCCCGGAACTGATCCCCAACACGGGCATCAGCCTGGCGCTGGTGCTGATCGCCACCCTGTACATGTGGTCGCCCGCCATCGCCCATATCCTGACTCGGGTGATCACCAAAGAAGGCTGGAAGAACAGCGGTCTCAACCTCAACCTGGGCGAGGGCCGCTGGAAGGCCCCGGCACTGGCTTGGCTGCTGCCGACCATCCTGACCCTGCTGGGCGCCGTGGCCTACTTCTTGGTCTTCCCACATCACTACGATCCCGAACTGGGAATGCTCTCCGAGCTGCTCAACAACGCGGTCCAGGTCACCGGCCAAGCCATTCCGTTTGATGTCTGGACCATTATGCTGATCCAGTTGGGGCAGGCGGTGGTGTTGGCCCCGTTGATCAACAGCCTGTTCACTTTTGGTGAGGAGTTTGGCTGGCGCGCCTACCTGCAAGACAAGCTGATGCCGCTGGGTTTCCGTAAAGCTATGCTGCTGCTGGGCGTCATCTGGGGGGTCTGGCACGCCCCGGTGATCGCCATGGGGCACAACTACGGCTTCGGCTATTTCGGCGCCCCCTGGACTGGCATCCTGATGATGACTTGGTTCTGCATCACAGTCGGCGTCGTGTTTGGCTGGCTGACCCTGCGCGGGCGCAGTGTGTGGCCGGCGGTCATCGCCCATGCCGGGCTCAACGGCATCGCCAGCATCAACGCACTTTTTCTTGGCGTGGATGCACAGCCCAACCCGCTGATTGGCCCGCTGCCTGTGGGCTTGATCGGCGGCCTGCCCTGGGTGCTGCTGGCCGCTTATCTGCTGTGGCGCGGCGACGACACCGCCGTTGTTTCACGTGAAACCAACCCGCCGCCCACGCGCACGCCCAAACGCGGCACGATGATCGCCACGGAAAACCTGGGCAAGCAGTTCAGCACAGTCACGGCAGTGGACGAGCTCAACGTGGAGATCCCCGCCGGTCAGGTGTTTGGCTTGTTGGGTCCCAACGGCGCCGGCAAAACCACCACCATCCGCATGCTCAGCGCGCTGATCGCTCCGACCCGCGGCCACGCCTGGGTGGCCGGCCACCGCATCGGCGAGGAAGACAACCTGATCCGCAAAGAAGTCGGCATTCTGACCGAGACGCCGGGCATGTACGAGCAGCTCAGCGCCCAGCGCAACCTGAGCTTCTTCGCCCAACTCTACGAGGTGCCCAAGGTAGACAAGCAGGTAGAGCGCTACCTGCGCATGCTGGGCTTGTGGGGGCGGCGCAATGACCCGGTAGGCACCTTCTCCAAGGGCATGCGCCAAAAGCTGGCCATTGCCCGGGCGCTGCTGCACGAGCCCAAGGTGCTTTTTCTGGACGAGCCTACCAGCGGGCTGGACCCCGAGGCCTCCCGCCTGGTGCGCGAATTCATCTCGGAGCTCAAGGCAGAAGGCCGCACCATCATCCTCAGCACGCACAACCTGGACGAAGCCGACCGCCTGTGCGACCGGATCGGCGTGCTGCGCGGCCGCTTGCTGGCCCTGGACACGCCTACCAACCTGCGCCGCCAGCTGTTCGGGCGCTCGGTGGTCTTTCACCTGGGCAAGGCCAAGGCGGTCTTCGCCAAAGCGCTGGCGGCCCTGCCTTTTGTGCAGAGCGTGGAAACCCTGGAGAACAAGCTGGTGGTGAAACTGGATGACCCAGAGAAGCGCAACCCTCAATTGGTGGCTGAACTGGTCAATTTAGGCGCCCAAGTGCAGTTCGTGGGCGAAATGCGCCAAAGTTTGGAAGATGTCTATCTGCAGCTCATGGAAAATGGAAGCGCAGCATGAAAAAGATCTGGATCATTATTCGCAAGGAATGGGACGAAGTTTTTCGCAACCGTATTGTGCTGTACACCACCATCGGCGTGCCGCTGCTCTTTAGCGCCATTCCCATCGGCATCCTCAGCGGTCTGCAAGGGGCCACGGACATGAGCAGCCTGGAAAGCGAGCTGGGTATGGGCATGGGCGCTGAGATGATGGCCCAGCTGTGCGGTACGCTGCAGGGCGTGGATTGCGGGCAGTATTTGCTGCTGCAGCAGTTCATGATCCTGTTTTTGATGATGCCGGCCATTATCCCGGTGACCATCGCCGCCTACAGCATCGTAGGCGAGAAGAATACGCGCACTCTGGAACCGCTGCTGGCCACACCGATCAGCACAGAAGAATTGCTGGCCGGCAAGGCCTTGGCGGCGGTCATCCCGGCCGTGGTGGGCTCATTTTCCAGCTTTTTCATCTTCGTCGCCGGCGCAAACTTCCTGGCCAGCCCAGCAGTGGCTGCCCAACTGTTCAGCCCGCTGTGGTTGCTGGGCATCTTTACCGTCGGCCCGCTGCTCTCTCTGGCCGGGGTCAGCCTGGCAGTGATGATCTCCTCGCGGGTCAGTGAGCCGCGCGCCGCCGAACAGCTCACCGCTCTGCTGGTCTTGCCGATCACGGCGCTGTTCATGGGCCAACTGTTCGGTCTGTTGGTGGTCGACCAGACCTTTATGCTGTGGGTGGCCGCCGGCCTGGTGCTGGTGGATGCGGCCTTGCTCTTCTTTGCGGTGCAGTTGTTTCAGCGTGAAAACATCCTGACGCGTTGGAAGTGAAGATGAAAATTCGATCGATAATCTTTTGGGCGGCCCTGGCCCTGGCGTTGTGGCTGCCCAGCCCGGCCGCGGCCCAGGCACAAAGCGAGGCGCTGACACTGCGTATGAGCCGCGATTTTGGCTATGGCGGTTTCGACAATCAAATCGAGGGTTTGTTCAGCCTGCGCGCCGAAGGGCCGCAGACGCTGACCCGGGTGGAGTTCTACATCGACAACCAGTTAATGGCGACGGTGAACGAGCCGCCTTTCCGCTACCAGTTCAACACCAATCAATACCCGGCGGGTGAGCATGTCTTCTCAGCGCGTGGCTTCACCACCTCTGGCGAGCAATTGCAGTCCAACCAGCTAAAGCGTGTATTGCTGAGCGCAGAAGAATCGCGCCAGATGCTGGTGCGCACCGTTGGGCCTATCCTGGGCGTTACTCTGCTGATCAGTTTGCTAATAGGTGCCTTGAGCCTGCGGGTCAGCAGCAAGCCCTTTGACGGCAGCTACGGCCTGTTGGGCGGGGCGGTTTGCCCGCAATGCCAGCTGCCGTATGCGCTGCACTGGCTGGCGCCGCGGCTGATCACCCGCCGGTTGCAGCGCTGCCCGCACTGCGGCAAATGGGCCTGGGTGGGGCGCGCCAAGCCGGCAGACCTGGCCACCGCCGAGGCGCGCTGGCGCGGTCAGGACCAGCAAGCCGCCCGTGGCGATGAGGCCGCTGAGCGCAGCCGCCGCCAAATAGACGACAGCCGTTTCGACACATAAACAAAAAGCGCCGCTGATACCAGCGGCGCTTTTTGTTTACGTGAGCGGCAGCTCGGTCTGGCGAGGCGCCTCAGCCAACCATTGCTGGATCAGGCCGATGACCCTTTCCAAATCCTCGCGCTGGCTGATGATGTTGAGCTCATTGGTATCCACGCGCAGCACGGGCACGCCCTGGAAATAGTTGTCGAAGAAGTCTTCGTAGGCGTCATTGAGTGTGGCGATGTAGGCTTCTTCCATGTTGCGCTCGTAGGGCCGGTCACGCAGGGTGATGCGCTGCATCAGCACCGGCGTGCGCGCGCTGAGGTAGACCACCAAGTCGGGGCGCGGGATCTTCTCCGCCAGGGCATCGTGCACCTTGTAATACATATCCAGCTCGTTGCCCTGCAGGTTGATGCGCGCGAAGAGGGCATCTTTGGCGAAGGTATAGTCGGCGATCAGGTTCTTGCCGCGCTTGAGCGCGTCGGGCACGGCGCGGTTTTGCTGCTGGTAGCGGCTGAGCAAAAAGAAGATCTGGGTCTGGAAGGCGTAGCGCGCCCGGTCCGAATAAAACTGGCTGAGGAAAGGATTTTCTTCAAAGACTTCCAACTGCAGTTCCGCCTGAAATTCATCCTGCAGCAGCCGCGCCAGAGTGGTCTTGCCCACTCCGATAACACCTTCTATGGCAATATACATGGTGATTTTTAGCATACCACGATGACCCTCTCACAGTCGGGTTTAAGGCCGCTTTGGCCTGCAGGAAAGCCGCCAAAATGCTATAGTGTGCTCAACGAGGACCAATGAAACGACTGATCCCCTTTGTACTCATCCTGAGCCTGGCCCAGGCCGCCTGCTCCATGCCGCTGCCCTTCTTCGTGGAGCCGACCGCCACTGCCACTGAGATCGTGCTGCCCAGCAGCACGCCCACTCTGGCCGCCAGCCCCACCGATACGCCGACCGCGCCGCCCAGCGAGACCCCAACCGAAACGCCGCCGCCCAGCGAAACCCCAGAGCCGAGCGAGACCCCCACGATCACGCCGACGGCCACACCGCTGCCCTTTGACCCCTCCGCCAGCTACGGCACGCCCAGCCTGCGAGACAACATGGACGACAACCGCAACTGGGCCAGCGGCAGCGGGCTGCCAGACGACCAGTACCTGCGCCTGGCCCTGGGCAATGGCCGCTTGAACGTGACCGGCAAGCAAGTGGGTTGGGACACCTGGTGGTTCACTGCCACCGCGCCTAGCGACTTCTTCATCGAGATGCATGTCAACAGCGGCAACTGCAGCGGCCAGCAGGCCTATGGCTTGATCCTGCGCGGCCCGCAGAGCGCCGGCGACTCGGGCCGCGGCTACATCTACAGCTTCGCCTGCGACGGCAGCTACCGCCTAGACCGCCTGGACAGCACCGCCCCCTACACCAAGGTGGAACTGATCCCCTGGACGCAGACCGACTACATCAACGACGGCGCCAACCAGGACAACGTGCTGGGTGTGGAGATGGTGGGGAGTGAGATCGTGCTGTATGCCAACGGCTTCGAGCTCGACTCGATCGAGGACAGTCGCTACAGCGCCGGCCGCTTTGGCCTGTTCGTCAATGCCGGCGCGGCTGGCAACTACACCTATAGCATTGACCAGCTGTCATATTGGAACTTACGCTAATACTCTAGCGATAGAATATAAACGGGAACAAAAAGAGCGCACCGACTGGTGCGCTCTTTTATTGCCTTGAGCTTTTACTTGGCGGTCAACTTCTCCAGCTCGTCCACCATGCCGTTGACCACATCAAAACCGCCCTGCCAGAAGGCTGCATCGCGGATGTTGATGCCGGCGCCGGTCAGGATGTCCTCCGGCGAGCGCGAGCCGCCGGCCGAGAGCAGTTCCAGGTAACGCGGCACGAAGGCTTTGCCTTCGGCCTTGTACTGCTGGTATAAGGCGAAGACCAACAGCTGGCCGAAGGCGTAGGCATACACATAGAACGGATAGTAGAAGATGTGCGGAATGGAGACCCATTCCCACTTGAATTCCTCGCCCACGTCCATCGAGTCGCCGAACTGTTCTTTCAGGCTCTCCATATAGCCGCCGGACAGATCGTCCACCGAAGCGCCGCCCTTGACCAGGTCGTGCGCCTTGCGCTCGAAGAGCGCGAAGTACACCTGGCGCATGATGGTGGCGTAAGAGTCGTCCACTTTGGCGAAGAGGATATCGCGACGCACGGCCTCATCCGTCTCCTGCTCCAGCAGCTTGTCCACCAGCAGCATCTCACCGAAAGTGGAGGCCGTCTCGGCCAATGGCAGCGAGGAGTGGAAGTTGAAGACGTTGTGGTGTGAGGCCAGCATGGCGTGCACCGCATGGCCGAACTCATGCGCCAGGGTCGAGACATCGCGGGCGCTGCCGTTGTAGCTCATCAGCACCCAGGGCGAGAGCGCCGGGTCGCCGGAGGAGCAGAAGGCCCCGCCGCGCTTGCCCTTGCGCGTCTCGCTGTCCACGTGCTTCTCATCGAAGACCCGCTTGGACAGTTCAGCCAACTTAGGATCGAATTCGCCAAAGGAATCCAAGGTCAGGCGCACGGCCTGGTCGTAGCTGTATTTCTTGTCCGAGCTGGCCACGGGGGCATAAATATCGTAGCGGCGCAGCTTGTCCATGCCCAGCAGCTTGGCCTTGAGCTTGAAGAAGCGCTGGAAGATG
Source organism: Anaerolineales bacterium (assembly GCA_019637805.1). NCBI lineage: Bacteria > Bacillati > Chloroflexota > Anaerolineae > Anaerolineales > Anaerolineales bacterium. Next base: position 747,037 of record JAHBVB010000001.1, read on the forward strand.
CGCGTATTCTCTTCCGAGACGCCCAGCAGCGTGTCGACCACTTCGTCGGGCACATCATTGCTCAAGTTGCGCACGGCGATCGGGCTGCTGAACTTGCGCATCTCAATGTTCTCGTTGTGCCAATCGCGGCTCAGGGTCTGGTAGATCTGGCCGAGGATCGGGCCGTCATGGCCGTATACCCGGTACATCTCCTGGTAGGCCTTGGCGCGGTGTTCTGCGTTGGGGGAGTAGACCAGCTGCATCAACTCAGAGCGGTTGAACTCCTTGGTTTCGCCGTCCACATCCACTTTGAAGGTGTAGCGGTCGGTGATCGAGCTGTACAGGGTCTGCAGCGCCTTGGCCCCGGTGACGTCTTTGATATTGACGATCTTTTCTTCGGCTTCCTTCAGCGTATAGGGCTTGAAATTGCGGATCTGGCGCAGCCAGTACTCAAAATCCGGCCCGCTGGCCTTGAGCAGGCGATCAGCATTGGCATCATCCAGGGCTTTCCACCACAGGCTGAAGAACAGCGTGCGGTTCTGCAGTTCCGCCATGCGCTGTTCCACCTGAGACTGGAAGGTCTGGGCGTCCTGGTTCTGAGTGTCTTCAGAGAACCACAGGCCGGCGAACTGGTCGATGCGCACCGCCAGGCGGGTGTTCTTCTCCATGGCTTGCACCAATTTGAGGAAGTCCGCTTCGCTGATATTCTCATTGAGCTTGTCGCGCCATTTTTCGAATTCGGCCACATGGCTTTCCAGCTCCTTGATGGTCGCTTTCATTTCCTTGCTGTCGTGGCCGGGGAACAGGTCCGCCAGGCTCCAGCGTTGCGGGGTGTATTCCGAAGTTGTCATCGTTCTCGTATTCCTTCACGCAAAATTTGCCGCAGGGTATCGATGGAGCGGCGCTGGCCGCTCTCGGCGTCCACATAATACCAGTGCTGCCAGCCATTGGCCGGGGCGTCCAGCAGCTGTTTGGCCAGCTGGTGGATGGAGCCGCGCTCCGCACCGGCTTTCAATGAGCCGTCCGCCAGGATGCGGGCGCTGATGCGGCTGCGCTCGCCCAGATACAGGCGCTGGCCGGCTTCAAGCAGGCCCGCCTCCAATAGATTGCCGAAGGGGATGCGCGGCTCGCGGCGCGGTTCAGCCGGCTCGAAGAGCTCGGCTTCATAGGCGACCGGCTCGATCTGGGCAATGCGCTTGAAAGCTACCTGGGCGTAGCTCTCCTCGCGTTCGATCCCGATCCAGTGGCGGTGCATGCGCTTGGCTACCGCTCCGGTGGTGCCGGAACCGAAGAACGGGTCCAGCACCACGTCGCCCGGGCGGCTGCTGGAGAGCAGCACCCGGTACAGCAGCGCTTCCGGCTTCTGCGTGGGGTGGGCCGCTTGGCCGTCTGGCAGGCGGATGCGCTCACCGCCGGAGCTGACCGGCAGCCACCAGTCGCTGCGCATCTGCAAGCCTTCGTTGAGGGCTTTCATGGCATGGTGGTTGAAGGTGTAAGGCGCGCCCTTCTCCTTCTGCGCCCACAGCAGCGTCTCGTGGGCGTTGGTGAAACGCACACCGCGGAAATTGGGCGTGGGGTTGGCTTTGACCCAGACCACCGAGTTGAGCAGCCAATAACCCAGGTCTTGCAGAGCGTTGCCCACGCGGTGGATGTTGTGATAGCTGCCGATCACCCACAGCGTGCCGCTGGGCTTCAGCACCCGGCGGCAGGCCGCCAGCCAAGCGCGGGTGAACTCATCGTAGGCGGCGAAGTCGGCGAACTGGTCCCAGCTCTCGCGCACGCCGCGCACTGTGCTGTCGTTGGGGCGGCGCAGCTCGTTTTGCAGCTGCAGGTTGTAGGGCGGGTCGGCGAAGACCAGATCCACCGACTCGGCAGGCAGGCGCGCCAGTTCTTGCAGGCAGTCGCCCACCAGGATTTGGTTGAGGGGCAATGTAAGCATCGGCCCCATTATGGACAATGGGGCCGATTTGCGCTGGGGATGAGGCGGTGTACTTGTGGCTGTCGCTACTCCACGATGCCCTCGAAGATCCAGGAGCCGTCGACCCGGTCCACGAACGCCTGGTAGATCCACGCGTTGGCCTCTTCGTCAGGCAGATTATCCGGCTTGGCTTCGATGCGATAGCCACCCATCCCGCCATTTTCGAGGACTTCCGAATAGCAGGAAATTTCAATGCCGCTATGGGCCTCGTCCAAGCGAGCCTGCGCCGTAGCGCAGTCATGTGTTGGGTAGCTTGTCTGCAGGAAAGGGATGACCAGTTGGAATTCGATTATTTCGTCTGTTCCAACCGGGAACCGCACAGCATCACAGCGAGTCGGCGAATCGATCTCAGTGGTGGGATCGAGCAGGCCCATCTCACGCACCCGCACGCTCTCCGTGCCGTAGGTTAACAGGGTCTGGTCTCCCAACAGCCAGTCCGCAACGCTTGGGCGCTCAAAGCAAATGTCGGCCACAAAATGCAGGCGTTCCACGCGGAAGTTGCCGGCAGTGACAGTGATGCCGTTGGCTTCGGCTCGCAGTTCGCCGGGCGGCAGACCAGCCTCGAAGGCCGCCGGGCCACAGGCGGCCAGCAGCAATAATAGGGCTGTCAATGGGAGTTTGGACATCTTCGCCTCCTCTCCAGCAGTTGAGGCTAGATAGTACCCAAGTCAAATGCCCATTTTCATTAAAACCAGAGGGGCCAGGTTTAAACCTGGCCCCACACTGCTTCTCGAATTGGATATACCCTACACATTAAAGCGCACGTTGATGATGTCCCCATCCTGCATCACGTACTCCTTGCCCTCCAGGCGCAGCTTGCCCGCCTCGCGGGCGGCGGCCATGCCGCCCAGCGCCAGCAGGTCGGCGGCGGCGATGATCTCGGCGCGGATGAAGCCGCGGGCGATATCACTGTGTATCGTGCCAGCCGCCTCCAGAGCGCTTTCGCCGCGCCGCAGCATCCAGGCGTGCGCTTCCGGCTCGCCGACCGTGTAGAAGGTCTGCGTGTCCAGCAGGTCGTAGGCGGCGCGGATCACGCGCTGCGCCCCGCTCTCGCTAAGGCCGTACTCGGCCAAAAAGGTGGCGGCGTCTTCGGCGGGCAGCTGGGTCAGTTCCATCTCCAGCTTGCCTTGCAGGGCCAGCACCGGCACACCGGCTTCTGGCAGCGCTGGAGCGCTCTGGCCCTCGCCCAGGTTCAGCACCACCAGCAACGGCTTGAGGGTCAGCAGGCCGGCGCCGCCCACCTGGGCGATCTCCTCGGCGCTCAGCCCCAGAGCGCGCAGCGGCTGGTTGGCGGCCAGCGCTTCCTGCAGGCGGCCGTACAGGGCCTGCTCGCGCTCGATCGCCGCCATATCGCGGCCGCCCTTGCCGCGCTCCTCACTCAGTTTGCCCAGGCGGCGCTCGACGATCACCAGATCGTTGAGCAGCAGCTCATCCTGGGTGTAGGCGAAATCACGGGCAGCATCCACGGTCTCGTGGGGGTGCGCCACGCTGTCGTTCTCGAAGGCGCGCAGCACCAGCAGCAAGCCGTCCATGCCCGTCAGGGCATTAAGCAGCTGCGGCGATAGGTCTTTGCCGGCTTCGCCGGAGCCCATGCCGGCCACATCCGCAAAAGAGATCTGGGCGTGCACGATCTTCTTGGAAGAGAACAGATCAGCCAGCTGCTGCAGGCGCTCGTCCGGCACGTCCACCACCGCGGTGGTGGTCTCGATGCGACCGGCGCTCATCGCCAGCGGGCGGTCGCTGCGCGTCAGCGCGTTAAAGATGGTGGTTTTGCCCGCCTGCGGCAGGCCAATAATTCCTAAGCGCATAGATCCTGCGCCTCGAGAGTGGCTAACCCGCCGTGCGGGCGGCCGCTCCAAACTTGAATTTTTGTTTGCAATTTAGTGGGGTGCTTGACCTTGGACATTCGAATGATTATACTTTCGCTCTGCCTTGCCGAAGTGGCGGAACTGGCAGACGCGCACGACTCAAACTCGTGTTCCTCCGGGAGTGTGGGTTCGACTCCCACCTTCGGCACTCAAGACCGCTCGCAGCGAGCGGTTTTTTGTTTAACCTATTCTTAGATTAGAGAAAGCCCTTTACCTTGACACGCAATTCGCAATCGGTATAATCACCTTGACGAGCGTCTGGGTGCCCCCCTCACCTAGGCGCTTGTCGCTTTAATCGCCTCATGCAAAACAAAAAACGGGCGCCTCTCGGCGCCCGTTTTGCATTTCTGTGTCGGTCTACTTTTTGTTTAGGTTGGACATCAGCATCTTGAGCGCCGCATTGGCGATCAGCTGCCCGGACTGAGAGCGGTGTTCACTCTTGCCCATCTCCGTACCGGAGACCAGCGTCTGGGCCAGTTGGCCAATATCAATCCCCGCGTCCTGTGAAGACTGCAGCAGATCCAGGCCCAGGCTCAACCAGTCGGTGCCGCCGCTTTGTTGGCTGCTGGCCGTGCTCTTCTGGCTGCCAGCCAGGCCAGACACCAGGCTGCCCAGCAGACTGCCAGCCAAATCCTGGCCGGAGCTGGCGCTGCTCTTCTGACCACCGTTGAGGATGGTCATCAATAGGTTAAGCGCCAGGTCAATTGGCAGCCCATCCGCCTTTTCGCCCAAGGCCTGCTTGGCCGCCTGGGCCAAACCGCCAGCCAGCACATTGGCGGAGCCGCTCTGGCTCTTCTGGCGCACCAGGTCAGCCGCATACTCCAGTTGGCTGGGCAGGTCGGCGGTCTTCTTTTCGCGCATGGCCTGCTGCACGACTTCCATGATCTGCACCATGTTGTCGCCGTGGTTGCCATTGTAGCTATCGGCCTTGTTCAGCTGCGAACGATTTTGCTGCAGCGCGTCCGTGGCTGCGCTGAACAGGTCGATGAAATTAACAGTTTGTTGTGCCATTCTTTTCCTCGTACTTTAGATTAGTTCTTTACCAACTTCCAGGCTGCTGGCAACAGCAGGGCGGCCAGTAAGGCCTTGATGGTATCACCTATTAGGAAAGGATACAGGCCGGCCGCCAAAGCTTGCGACCAGCCGCCCATCAGGGTTTGCAGCCAGGCAATGCCAAAGACGTAGATCACCAAGTTGCCCAGCCCCATCGCCGCCAGGGTGGTCCATAAGCTGCGGTCCCACCCGCGTTCGGCGAGCCAGCCCACCAACCAGGCGGCAGGGATGAACCCCAGCAGATAACCGCCCGTGGGGCCGGCCATATAGGCCAGGCCGGCTTGCGCGCCAGTGAAGAAGGGCAGGCCTGCGCCGGCCATGCCCAGGTAGCCTAGCACGGCCACCGGGCCGCGCCGGCTGCCCAGGGCCATGCCCACCAGCAGCACAGCCAGGGTTTGGCCGGTGATCGGCACTGGCTGTAGTGGGATACGCACCTGGGCCAGGGCGGCGATGAACAGCCCGCCCAGCAGGATCAGCAAGCCATCCGCCAGGGCGCCGGGTTTGGCGCCGGAGCGGGTCAGTACTTTTTCAGCCAAGACTTGTTGCATAGCAGTCTCCTCCAAAGAAAAACCACGGTGAAAATAATAACACCGTGGTTCCCTATAAGAGGCGGCAGCCCTGGTCACGAAACAGGTTTTCAGTCAGCCCAGCGCTATGGGCTAGGTTGCGTCCGCGTTTTCGCTCTCGTCCTTCAAGAAGGCCAGCGTGCGCTGCCAGGCCAGCTCGGCGGCTTCGGCGTTATACGCATCTGGGCGGTTGTGCTCGAAGAACCAATGGCCCGTGCCGGGGTAAATGTGCACTTCCAGGTTGGGCGCCTGCATGGCGCGAGCTGCTTCGGTGGACTCGAACGGATCGTTTTCGGCATAGTGGGCCAGGATATGCGCTTTGCTCTTACTCACATCGGCGCCGGCCATGCCGTAGAACAACACCACGCGCTCAAAAGCGTCTGGCATGCCCTCATCCAGCACCAGCGCGTAAGCCGCGCCGAAGGAGAAGCCCACTGACGCCAGCTTCTCGCGGGTCACCGCCGGGTGAGCTGCCAAGTAGGCAGCCGCCGCGGCGGCCAAGGCTGCCATGGCGGGGAAATCCTCTTCGGCGGCGGTCACCAGCTTTTCCGCCTCGGCGACGTCGGCGGTTTGCGCGCCGGCGAAGAAGTCCGGGGCGAAGACCACGAAGCCTTCGGCAGCGAGCTTGTCGGCCAGCTTGGTGAAAAGGTCGGTCAGCCCCCACCAAGCATGCAAAAGCAGCAGCCCCGGGCCGCGGCCCTCAGGCGGCAGGGCCAAATACCCTCGGCCTTGCTCCTCTGCTAACGAATAGGTTTCCATGGGCATCGCATTGCCCTCCTCGGGATTAAGATGCTCCAATATAGAACAAATAATCTATGAAGTCAAGGGGGATAACCCAAACGCCTTTGCGCGCCAGCATTTTCAGCCGGTCGCGCAAAGGCGTTTGTCTCGCTCCTTGGAATGACGAGCTAACTCTTATACGCCCATTCGCCCTGGCGCATCAGCGGCTCGCGGCTGCCGTCCTTGGCGATGCCATCGATATCCATCTTCTCTGAACCGATCATGAAGTCCACATGCACCAGGCTGTCGTTGCCGCCGGCGGCGGCGAACTGCTCATCACTCATCGTCTCGCCGCCGTCCAGCGTGAAGCGGTAGGCGCGGCCGATGGCGATGTGGCTGGCGGCGTTCTCGTCGAACAGCGTGTTGTAGAACAGCACGCCGGACTGGGCGATGGGCGAGCTGTGCGGCACCAGGGCGATCTCGCCTACCCGGCCGGCGCCATCGTCGCTTGCCAGGATGTCGCGCAGCACCTCCTCGCCCTTCTTGGCCTTCACATCGGTCACGCGGCCGTCTTTGAAGGTCAGGCTGAAGTCCTCCACTAAGCGCCCGCCGTAGCTGAGCGGCATACTGGCCGCCAGTTGGCCCTCGGCGCGGTCCTTATGTCCCAGGGTGAAGACCTCCTCAGTGGGCAGGTTGGGCGTAAAGGTGATGCCGCCCAGCGTGTCGGATTGGGCGCTGTTCCACACATGTCCGGCGGGCAGGCCGGCGGTGAAGTCGGTGCCCGGGCCGGTATAGTGCAGGGCGTCGTATTGCTTCTCGTTCAAATAGGTGCTGGCTTCGTTGAGCTGTTGGATGTGTGCCTGCCAGGCAGCCAACGGGTCGGGCTGGTCCAGCCGGCAGAGGGTGAAGATCTGCTCCCAGAGGGCGTCTTCCTGCTGGTCGGCCGGCAGGTCCGGAAAGACCTTGGCCGCCCAGGTCGGGTGCGGCACAGCGGCCAGCAGCCAGGCATAGGCGTTCTTCATCAGCAGTTCCATTTGGGACTGCATGTGCTGCTCCATGGTGCGCTGGGCCTGGGTCACCAGCTTAGGGTCCTGACCACTGAGTAGGTCGGGGTCTTCCCCATAAAACGAAACGATCGCCGCGCCGCTGTTGGCGTAATCAAACAAGGCTTGGGTGCGCCAGCTGGGGAATTCGCCAAAGGCGTCGCGGGGAGCGTTTTGGAAGCGCATCAGCTGCGTCTGGTCATCGTCCCACATCACGTCCACCAGCGGCGAGCCCATCTGGTAGGCCTGGGCGGCGATGCGGCGCACCAGCGGGGCAGAGCGCAGCGGCGCGCCGCGGAACAGGTTTTTGCCGCTGATCACCAGCTTCTGGCCGGGCTGCAGGTTCAAACCCACTTTGAGGATAAGTTCGGCGTACAGGTCAAGCTTTTTGTCGAAATCAGGGATCATTAGGTCACCTTGGGGGAAAAGAAGGTTGTCGAGTGCGCACAGTATACTAGCTGGTGATGAGCGTTCCCGGCACCCCTTCCTTCTATATAGGCGACCTGCCCATCCATGGCGAGGCGATCCTTTCGCCCATGGACGGCTTCTCCGACCTGCCATTTCGCGCCATGGCCCGCCGCTTGGGCTCGGCGATGAGCTATTCGGAGTTCATCAACGCCATCGATGTCATGCAGGGCCATCCCTCCGTGCAGCAGAAGATCGCCTACACCGCCGCTGAGCGTCCGATGGTCTTCCAGCTTTTCGACGACGACCCGGCCCGCCTGCTGGAAGCGGCCCTGCGCCTGCGCCAATACGACCCGGACATTATTGACGTCAACATGGGCTGCTCGGCCAAGACCGTCGCCGGCCGCGGCGCCGGCGCCGGACTGCTGCGCCAGCCGGCCAAGGTCGCCCAGATCTTCAGCGCCCTCAGCCGAGCGTTGGATATCCCGGTCACCGGCAAGATGCGCCTGGGCTGGGACGATGACAGCCTCAACTACTTGGAGATCGCCCGCATCGTGCAGGACAACGGCGGCCAGCTGCTGGCCGTGCACGGCCGCACCAAAAAGCAGGCCTACGGCGGCGAGGCCAATTGGGAAGCCATCGCCGAGGTCAAGACCGCGCTGCGCATCCCGGTCATCGGCAACGGCGATGTGTGCACAGTGGCCGACATCGCCCGCATGCGCCGCTTCACCGGCTGCGATGCGGTCATGATCGGCCGCGGCGCCATCGGCAATCCCTGGATCTTCGCCGGGCTGGACCGCCAGCAAGTGTCGCCGCAGCAGGTGCGCGCCACCATGCTGGCCCACCTGGAGAGCATGCTGGACTTTTACGGCGCGGAGCGCGGCCTGGTGCTCTTCCGCAAACACGCCAGCCGCTACATCAGCCCTTTCCGGCTCAGCACAGAACAGCGCCAACTGCTGCTCACCAGCCAAACCGCAGACGATTTCACCCGGCTGGTGGACGAGTTCGCCGGCGAGCCTGTGTTGGCGTAGCAAGTGCGACGGGTAGCCAACCTACAAAACCTACATTGATGCTGGCTTGGTCTCCTTGATAGAATTTCAGGGTTTGGTACCCACTTAAATGGATTCCCTTTTAACCCACCCCAAAGGCGGCCCGGCAGACTGGCTGACCCTTAGCGAAGTCGCCGACTGGCTGGGCGTACACCCCAGTACCATCCGCAATTGGGCCGACCGCGGCCACCTGCCCAGCCACCGCACCCAGGGCGGCCACCGCCGTTTCCGCCGCCAGGAGCTGGACCTGTGGGCCAAGTCGCAGCGCGCCAACGCCTCCAAGGCCGAAGCCGCCCAGCTGGTGCAGAGCGCCCTGGGCTACACGCGTGTGCAGATCAGCGAAGGCGCCCTGGCCCAGCAGGATTGGTACCAAAAACTGGACGAGGCGGCCCGCGGGGAATACGCCCGCAGCGGCCGCAAGCTGATGCAGGGCCTCAACACCTTCCTGGCCTCAGACGACGAAGTCGGCCAGGCCGAAGCGCGCGCCATGGGCTACGACTACGCCACCTTGGGCCGTCGCCACGGTCTGGACTCAGTGCAGGCCACCCGCGCTTTCCTCTTCTTCCGCAATGCGCTGCAAGAGGCGTTGCTGGGTTCCTACGAGGAAGCCGCCATCCGCTCGGCAGAAGCCTGGGCCGACATGGCCCGCCGCATGGACGCCTTCACCAACCAAGTGCTGCTGTCTCTGCTGGAGACTTACCAAGCCTTTTCCTCTGCCCGTAAATAACCTTTGCCTCTTATAATTAAGGTCACGCTCTTTTTTTGATTCTTGATTGGAGGCATATTCATGCAACTTCGTAACCTGTTTATTGGCCTGGGCAAAGCCGTCTTCTTCTGGGGCTTTGTCCAAATCGCCCTGATCGGCGCGGCTTACTTTAATGTGTTGCCCAGCAGTTACCATGCCATGGGAGGCAACCTGATGCTCTTGGCGCTGCTGCTGATGCTGATCCTGTCGATCGTCGGCAAAATGGGGGGCCGTATCATCGGTCTCAGCCTGCTGGCCTTTGCCATGCTGGCCGCCCAGAGCTTCCTGCTGCGCGGCCCAGGCATGCCGGACATTGTCAAAGCCCTGCACCCCATCTTCGGCATCGGCGTTATGTTCCTGGGCCAGTCGCTGGCCAAGCGGGCTTCGCAGTTGCCCAAGTAGTTTTTTTGATAAATAAACAAAAGCCCCGCCAGTGGCGGGGCTTTTGTTTATTTCATGTACTTGGGTTCGCGCTTCTCCAAGAAGGCGGCCAGGCCTTCCTGGTGGTCGGCGCCCTGCGCGGCGATCTCCTGAGTGTGCGCCTCGTAATCCAACACTTCTTCCAGATTGGCCAGATTGGCCTTGTTGAAGTCGCGCTTGGCGTAACCCATCGCCCCCACCGGGCCTTGCGCCAGGCGAGCGGCCCAGTCCCAGGCGGTCTGCTCCAGCTCTTCTTCCGCCACCACGGCGTTCAATAGGCCCCAAGCCAGCGCCTGTTCGGCGTTGATCGGCTCATTAAAGAAGGTCGCCTGCGCCGCCCGCCCCAACCCGATGATGCTGGGCAGCATCAGCGAGACGGCCGAATCCGGCGCCAGACCGATGCCGCCAAAGCCGACCACGAACTTGGCGGCCGGCGTGCCGATGCGCAGGTCGCAGGCCAGGGCAATGCCCAGCGAAGCGCCGGCTGTCGGCCCTTGGATGGCCGCCAGGATCGGTTTCTCCAGCTGGCGCATTTGCAGCACCAGCGGGTTGTAGTTCTTCTGCAAGTGCTGGCGGAAGGAAAGGTGCTCGCCCTCACCAAACTCAGTCACATCCTGGCCGGCGCTGAACAGCTTGCCATTGGCCTTGAATAGCACGCTGCGCACCGCCGCATCTTTGGCGGCGTCCTTCAGGAAGCCCTGCAGCCTGGCCACCATGGGCGAGTCAAAGGCATTGGCTTTGGGCCGGTTCAGCGTCAGGGTCAACACACCGTCTTTGACATCGCGCAAAATTGTCTCTTCGCTCATGGCTGCTCCATTTGTACAGGGGATCGGGTTGCAAGTATTCTAACGGCATCCAGCAGGGCAACAAAAAAGCGCAATGCGAACTGCATTGCGCTTTTGTCTTCACGGTAGGGTTCTAGACCAGCGGGTCCATCTCGTCGAGGTCGCTTTCGTCCATATCATCGTCCTCGTAGCCGATGGCCAGTTCGATCTCTTCGTCGGGCAGGCGCACCCACAGCATCAGCATTTCGCCCTCGGCCGTCTCTGCCGCCCGGGCGGCCACGATGGGCGCTTCTTTGGTCAGGCCGTCTTCATCGCGATATTCGAGCTGAATGCTGTCCTGTTTGTTCCAGGCCCGGTGGCAGCGCTCCACCAGCTCGCGGCCGTTGAAGGTGCGCAAATGGGTCAGGGCCACCCCGTACAGCGTCGGGCCTTCCAGCACTCCGGTAGACCAGCCTTCATCCACAATTTCAAATGTGGGTGAAGGACCTTCAATAATGGTGATTTTCTCTTGCATCAGATAGTCAGACTGCCTTACAGTGGCGAATATTACCATACGCGGGGTGGCGCTGGTGTCAAGCGCGGGCCTCAATTTTTGCCAAGGTTATAATCGTGAACTCCATGTACAAATTGGTCATTCTGATCGAACCGCAAGACCACCCGGCTGAATTCGACAGCCAGTGGCCGCTGTTCCTGGCGGCGGCCGAGCGCATGCCCGGCCTGCGCCGTGAGGTCACCAGCCGCGTCGACCGCGCCCTGCACGGCGCTTTCCAGGCTCACCTGATCCACGAACTTCATTTCGACTCGCTGACCGCCGCCGGCCAGGCAATGGGCTCCCCTGAGGGGGAACACGCTGGCCAGGTCCTACAGCAGATCAGCGGCGGCAAGGTCACCCTGCTGCTGGCTGACCACTTGGAAGATGAAGTGGCTGCTTTCCTGGGAGATGCGCCCGCCGCACCTCCCACTGACCGGGCATGAAGCGGCGCAAAGCCTGGCGTATGCCGACCCTATTGGTCATTCTTGCGCTGCTTGTCCTGGTTGGTGCGGCCGGCCTTTACATCTATCGCAATTACTTCCGCCCCATCGGCCGTTGGGCGTATTTCTCGGAGATTCACACCAGCCCCCAGATCTTTGAGCGCTATGCCTTGCAGCCCGGCTTGCGCTGTGGGGATGCGCCTTTTGCCTTCCCCACCACGGGCGTCATCCTCGGTCTGTGGGATGAGTCTTATCGCATCGGCCATCGCCATTCGGGCGTGGACATTTTTTCCGGCACTCAGCCGGGAGTCACGCCTATCTACGCCGCCTACCCAGGCTACCTGACCCGTCAGCCGGATTGGAAATCCACCGTCATCATCCGCATCCCCAGCGACCCACTGCAGCCCGGCCGGCAGATCTGGACCTACTACACCCATCTGGCGGACCAGCAGGGCCAGAGCTTTATCTCAGAGGCTTTCCCGCCGGACAGCCATGAGGTTTATGTAGAGGCCGGCACCTTCCTGGGCTACATGGGCAATTATTCCGGCGACCCGGCCGCCCCCACCGGCCTGCATCTGCATTTTTCGGTCGTCAAAGATGAAGAGGACGAGTTCCTCAATGAACTGGATATTCGCAACACCTATGACCCCAGTCCGTATTTTGGCCTGGTCCTGAACCATCGCCAGAACGCCGAGGAGATTCCGGTATGCGCCGGCGAGGCGACTTTTGAACCCTGGGAGCTGCACCATGACGGACCCTAAACGCGTGGCGCTGATCGTGGGCGCCAGTTCGCCCGCCGGTGAGGCCGTGGCCCGCGGCCTGGCCGCCGCCGGGCTGCGCCTGGCGCTCAACGACCTGATGCCCGGCCGCATCGAAAGCCTGGCTAAGGAGCTGAACGCCGGCGGCGCGCAAGCCATCGCCCACGCCGCCGATGTCTCACGCAAGCTGGCCCTGCAGACCATGCTGCAGGCCGTGCTGGAGCCCTGGGAGCGCATTGACCTGTTGGTCTTCCTGCCTGTCGCCCAGCCGGCCGGGAATCTGCTGGACCTGGATGAGTGGGACTGGCACCGCACTCTGGACCTCAACCTAAGCGCCGCCTTCCTGTGTATGCAGTCAGTCGGGCGCGTGATGCGCGAGCTGGGCGGCGGACGCATGGTGTTAGCGCAAAGCCTGCAGCCTGGGGCGCCGCCCGCCTGGCAGGCCGCCAGCGGCGGGCTGGGGGCCCTGGCCGCCGCGGCTGGCGTAGAATTGGGGACGCACCGTATTGCAGTGCACAGCTGCCCGGCTGAGCCAGACCAGATCTTGGCGCTGTGCCTGGCCGAGACGAAACAACCCTAGGAGGACGCCGTGTCCCAAACAGCCAGCCTTATCCTGACCGAAGTGCGCGACCGGGTGGTCTTGCTGCGCCTCAACCGCCCCGAAGCGATGAACGCGCTGAACAGCCCCCTGATGATCGAGTTAATGGACCAGCTGGAGAAATATGACGCCGACGATAGCGTAGGCGCCTTCGTGCTGACTGGCGACGCCCGCGCCTTCGCCGCGGGAGCAGATATCAAAGAAATGGCCGAGTCCTCCTCGGTAGAGCTATTGCTGCGCGGCCACATTTCGCCCTTTGACCGCATCAAGAAGATCTCCAAACCGGTCATTGCCGCCGTATCCGGCTGGTGCCTGGGCGGCGGCAATGAGCTGGCCATGTCCTGCGACATGATCGTCGCCGGGGAAACGGCGCGCTTCGGCCAGCCGGAAATCAACCTGGGCGTCATCCCCGGGGCCGGTGGCACCCAGCGCCTGACGCGCGCCGTGGGCAAGGCTATCGCCATGGAGATGGTGCTGAACAACCGCACTTTAACCGCTGCCGAGGCGCTGGGCTACGGTCTGGTCAACCGCGTAGTACCCGCCGAGCGCTGCCTGGACGAGGCGCTGGAGCTGGCCGCCCAGATCGCCGCCCGCGCCCCTCTGGCGGTACGCATGGGCAAAGAAGCCGTCAACCGCGCCGAGGAAACCCACCTGGCCGATGGCATCGCCGAAGAGCGCCAAGCCTTCTATTTCCTCTTCGCCTCAGAGGACCAGAAGGAAGGCATGCGCGCCTTCGCCGAGAAGCGCAAGCCCAACTGGAAGGGGCGATAATCGTGTAGACTTAGCTCGGCACAGCCGAGCAGAAACTCTTAAACGCTCCGTTTTGTGGAGCGCAGGCCCCGGTAGCTCAATTGGATAGAGCAAGGCACTCCTAAGGCCGAGGTTGTGGGTTCGACTCCCACCTGGGGCACAAAAAATCGCCGACTTGAAAGCGAATCTGCCATGACCACCTTGAAACGTAGCAATGTGCCAGTTGAAGCCACCTGGAACCGCGAAGCCACCTTCGACTCTTGGGCGGAGTGGGACACTCAGTTCGAGCACACTAAGCAGGCCATTCCTGAACTCAAGTCCTTCAACGGCACCTTGACCGGCAGCCCGGCCGTATTGGCCGACTGGTTCGACGCCTACGAGACCGTGGCGGTCAGTCTAGGCGAACTCTCCGGCTTCGTGGGCTGGGCGGCCACAGTGGACACCAGCGATGAACAGGCCGGCCGCCGCATGGGGCTGATCGGCAGCCTCGAAGCGGAATTCCTGGCGGCCACCGCCTTCGCCGAACCGCAGTTGATCGCCAAGGGCGAGGAACTGCTGTCCTGGGCAGAGGAGGAACCGCGGCTCAGGATCTTTCGGCACTACTTTGATAACCTGCTGCGCCTGCAAAAGAACACTCGCTCCGAGGAGGTCGAAGAAGTGCTGGGCATGGCAGAAGATGCCTTCGATATGACCTATCGCGCCTTCAGCGAACTGACTAATGCCGACCTAAAGTTCCAGGATGCGGTCGATTCGGCTGGTGGGGTGCATCCGGTCTATCAGTCCACCCTGAACGGCTCCTTGCAGTCCACAGATCGCCAACGCCGGCGCAGCGCCTGGCAGCACTATTTTGATGGGTACCTGGGTATGCAGAAAACCCTGGGGGCGCTCTATCTGGGCAGCGTTAAGCAGATGGAATTTCAGCGCAAGGTACGCGGCTTTGACAGCGTGCTGGAAATGCGCCTGGCGCCTAATAACCTGCCCACCCAGGTCTTTCACAACCTGATCGAGGTCTTCCGCGATAACCTGCCCGTCTGGCACCGCTACTGGGCCGTGAAAGCCAAGCTGCTGGGCTTGGAAAAGATGGCGCCATACGACGTATGGGCGCCAATCCTGGCTGACCCGCCGCAAGTGCCCTATCACCAGGCCGTCGAATGGATCTGTGCCTCACTGCAGCCACTGGGCAAGGAGTACGTAGAAATCATGCGCGCCGGCAGCCTGGAGGAGCGCTGGGTGGACTGGGCGCCGAACATCGAGAAACGCCAGGGCGCCGCATCCTCCCGCATGGTCGGGCGCAAGCCGCCTTATATTTTCATGAGCTACAGCGACTCAGTCTTCAGCCTCAGCACCCTGGCGCACGAACTGGGCCACTCGATGCACAGTCACGCTTTTGCCCTGCACCAACCCATCGTCTACAACGACTACGGCGCCATCTCCTCCACCGTCACGGAGACGGCCTCAAACTTTCATCAGGCCATGACCCGCGCCTACCTGCGCAAGGAGAAGGCCGGCGACGCCAACTTCCAGCTGGCCATGATCGATGAGGCCATGTCCAACTTCCATCGCTATTTCTTCATCATGCCCACTCTGGCGCGTTTTGAGCTGGAGGTCTATGAACGGGCGAAAGCCGGCAAGCCGCTCAGCGCGGAGATATTCAACGGGATCCTTGGTGAACTCTACGCCGAGGGCTACGGAGAGACGATGGACGACGATACGCAGCGCACCTCGGTGACTTGGGCGCAGTTCCTGCACTTGTACATCCCGTTCTATAGCTTCCAATACGCCGTGGGCATCAGCGCCGCCCACGCTGCAGCAGAGAAGGTGCTCAGCGGCGACCCACAAGCCGCGGCGGGCTACCACCGCTTCCTGCAGGCCGGCGGCTCGCGCTACGCCATGGACCTCTTCGCCCTGGCCGGCGTGGATATGAGCAACAAGGCGCCCATCGAGGCCGCCTTCCGCGAACTGGAAACCAACGTAGCCCAGTTGGAACAGCTGGCCGGCTAAGCGTATAATCCGGCGATGCTCGCCGTCGAACAGATCAACACCATATCTAAAGCTGAAGTCAAGCGCTTCGTCGAATTCCCGTTCAAACTCTACAAGGATTGCGCGCAGTGGGTGCCGCCCTTGTTGGTGGATGCCTACGCCTTTCTGGACGCCAAGAAACATCCCTTCTACGAGCATTCGGAGGCTGAATTCTTCGTAGCGGTCCAGAATGGCCAGGTGGTGGGGCGCATTGCTGCGCTGGAGAACAAGCCCTACAACCGCTATCACGGCAAGCAACAAGCCCAGTTCTATTTCTTTGACAGCATTGATGACCAGGCGGTGGCAAACGCCTTATTTGAACAGGCCTTTGACTGGGCCCGAGCGCGTGGCCTGACCCAAGTGGTGGGGCCTAAGGGCTTCGGCCCCTTGGATGGCTACGGCATCATGGTGGAAGGCTTTGAACACCGCCAGATGATGAACATGATGAACTACAACTATGCCTACTACCCGCGCCTGGTCGAGGCGCTGGGTTTCCGCAAAGAGGTGGATTTCGTCTCCTGCTACGCCCATCGCGACGTCTTCCGTTTCCCGGAACGCGTCCACAGCATCGCCGAACGGGTGCTGCAGCGCGGCGCCCTGCAGGTCAAACGTTTCGCCAACAAGCGTGAACTGCGCACTTGGGGGCCGCGCATCGGCAAGGCCTACAACCAGGCCTTCGTCAACAACTGGGAGTACTACCCGCTGACCCAGGGCGAGATCGACTTTGTCATCCAAAACATCCTGGTGGTGGCAGACCCCAAGCTGATCAAGGTCATCACCCACGGCGAGGACATCGTCGGTTTTCTGTTCGCCTTCCCCGACGTCTCGGCCGCCCTGCAGCGCTCCCGCGGCAGGCTGCTGCCTTTCGGGCTGTTCGACCTGCTGCTGGAGCTGCGCCGCACCAAGTGGGTTTCGGTCAACGGCATCGGCATCCTGCCGGAGTTCCAGGGCCGCGGCGGCAATGCGTTGATGTATTCAGAGATGGAAAAGACGCTGTGGGATTTTGACTTTCAGGAAGGCGACCTGACCCAGGTAGCCGAGACGGCCTGGGAGATGCGCCGGGATTTGGAAAACCTGGGCGGCAAACCTTACAAGAACCACCGCGTCTACATCCGCGATATTTAGGCCCGCGGGCGCAGCTGCACCATCACGGCGCCTACCGCCGCCACCGCCATACCCAGCATCTGCCAGGTGCTGGGCCGCTCCCCAAGGAAGACCCAAGCCAGAATAGCAATCTGGATCAGCATGGTGTTGTTGATTACGCTGGCTTGCGCTGCCGAAAGGATGCGCTGGCTGTGGTTCCACAGCGTGAAGGCGAAAGCTGTGTTGACCGCCGCCAGCCAAAAGATGATCAGCACATCCTGCCAGCGCAGCGCCGCCCAAGTCTCGGTTAACAGGCCGGTCAGCAGCAGGCACAGCGAGCCCACGCCCATGCTGACCACGGTCACCAGCAGCGGAGAGATGTGCGCTGTGCGGTTAATGCTGCGGGTCAGGATGGCGCCTGCCGTGTTGAACAGCACCGCCAGAACACCTACCAACAAGCCCAGTCCAGCCAGCCCCTCAATGTTGCCAAAATAGACCAGCGCCCCGGCAATGGAGACCAGCACGCCGAGCCATTGCAAGCCGCGCATGCGCTCGCCCAGAAGCCACAGGCCGGCCAGGGCGATGGTCAGGCTGCTCAGGGTCAACATCAGGCTGAGCGTGTTGGCTGGCAGCAGTGAGAGCCCCACGAACTGCAACCCTTGGGTCGCCGTATAGTAGACCAGCCCCAATACGAACAAAAAGAGCAGGTCGCGCCGGGACAAAGCACGCAGTTCGGCCAGGCGGCCGCCGCGCAGCAAAACAGGCAGCAACAAGGCGAAAGCCAGTGTGTAGCGCAGCCCGGCAAAGGTCAGGGGAGGGATGTTGCCCAGGCCGAATTTGATCAGCACCCAGGAGGATGACCATAAGACGGTGACCAGCAAAGCCTGCCACACCGCTCGATTTTCCGAAGAGGAATGTGAAGACATGGTGTTTAGCATAACAGACCTGTGGATAAGAGCGCTTTTATCTGTGGATATCCCTGCAACACACGGGGATATCTTCATTTGTCAAGCTTACGGTCCAAGCAAGTTACTCGCGTGCTTTGGGGACGCGAGAAGCACAATCTCGCTCAATTTGTGGACGACTTCAACAGCATCGCTGTCTTTACGACTTGTACCGGGTTTATCCCTGCCTTACGCGGGAGAGAATTGAAGCCACACCCACATACATGCGGTGGGTGTCTCTAGGAAGAAGCCTTTATGCAGGGTATAACTCTCAAGGCAATCCGGTCATCCCCATATCCACAGGCCCTACTAAGAATACTATTAAGTAAAAACATACTCTAAAATAGACAGATACATAAAAAAAAAAGGAGCAAAGCGATGTCCCTTTCTCTTACCTGGATAGGCCATGCTACCGTAGCCATGAACATAGGCGGCTACACGGTGATGGTGGATCCTTTCTTAGAAGAAAACCCTGCCACAGAGGAAACTGTGGAGAGCGTGCATGCCGACTACATCCTGGTCAGTCATGGGCACAATGATCACATTGCTGACGCGGTGGCCTTGGCCAAGAAGAACAACGCTCCCATCATCACCACCCTGGAAGTGGCCCGCTGGCTTGACGGCCAGGGCGTGCAGACCCACGGCCTAAACCTGGGCGGCCAGCTGGAAATGCCCTTTGGCAAGGTCAAGCTGACCGTGGCGATGCACGGCTCGCAGATGCCGGACGGCAGCTACGGCGGTTGTGCCGTGGGCTTCCTACTCACTTCTCCGCGCGGGCGCAAGATCTACATTGCTTGCGATACCGCCTTGTTTGGCGACATGAGCCTAATCGGCGAAGAAGGCCTGGACCTGGCCGTGCTGCCCATCGGTGACTATTTCACCATGGGGCCGGACGATGCCTTGCGCGCCGTGAAGCTCTTGCAGCCCAAGCAGGTCATGCCCTACCACTACGGCACCTGGGATACCATCCAACAGGACCCCGATGCCTGGGCCAAGCGCGTCTCCAGCGAGACGGAAGCCACCGTGCACGTGCTGACCCCAGGAGACACCCTCAGCCTCGTGGAATAGAGCCGGCCATGTTTGAGAACTTCCGCAATCGCCGCGAAGAAGAAGAGCGCATCCGACAGGAAGGCCGCCTTCCTCCCGGGCAGGCCCTGACCCAAAAGTTCCCCGTGTTGCATTATGGGCCGGTGCCCAGTTTCAACCCGGAGACTTGGGACCTGCGCGTCTTTGGCGAAGTGGAAGAAGAGCGCCGCTGGAATTGGGACGAAGTCCAGAAATTGCCGCGGCGCAGCATCACCATGGACATCCACTGCGTGACGCGCTGGAGCAAGTTCGACACAGTCTGGGAGGGCATCGCCCTCAAAGACTTGGTGGACCAAGGCTTCATCCGCCCCAAGCCAGGCGTCAAACACCTGCTGCAGCATGCCGAATACGGTTTCACCGTGAATGTGCCGCTGGACGTGGCCTATGCGGACAACTTCCTGCTGGCGGATACCTTCGATGGACAGCCGCTCACCCCGGACCACGGCTACCCACTGCGCGCTGTGGTCGGTTACCTGCCCGGCCGTGAAGACCTGGAAACACCGTATTTTTGGAAAGGTGCCAAATGGCTGCGCGGCCTGGAATTCCTTTCCGAGGACAAACTGGGCTTTTGGGAGCAGGCTGGGTATCACAACCAGGCCGATGTGTGGAAAGAGCAGCGCTTCGCCCGCGGCTGGTAGCCTGCCTCCCATGAGACCTCTATTGGGGTTTGTCGCCCTGGCCCTGCTTCTGCCGGCGTGCGCGCCCACACCGCCCGCGGCCCCGGCGCCTAGCCCAACGCCGGTGCGCCCCACGGTGGTGCCCTCACGCACGCCCACCCCCGCTCCGCAGATAGACTACCCCGACAAGCAAGAGTCTCCTGCCTGCCTGACCGCCGGCGGCGAAGTGCATGAGTTCCGCCTGGCTTCCGACCAGCTCTCTGATCCCATGCCGCTGCGCGTCTACACGCCGCCCTGCTATTACGAAGAAACCGGGCGCAGCTATCCGGTGCTCTACCTGATCCACGGCCAAACCTACACTGCCGACCAGTGGGACCGCTTGGGCGCCGACGAAGCTGCCAGCCGGCTGATCGCTGCCGGCGAAGTGGCCGCTTTCCTGATCGTCATGCCGCAGGATTCCCGCCACTTCGCTCCGCCGGCAGATAACGCCTTTGACGATGTCTTCCTCGCCGACCTGATCCCCTGGGTTGAGGCTAACTACCGCGTGGTCCCCGAGCGGGAATTCCGCGCCGTGGGCGGCCTCTCGCGCGGCGCCTCTTGGGCGATCCACTTGGCGCTTAACCACCCCGACCTCTTCGGCGCACTGGGCGGGCACAGCCCGCCGGTCTTCGCCGAAGAGGCCTGGAAGCTGCGCGGCCAGCTGGATGCCCTAGCCGCCGGGGATCCGCCGCGTATTTGGCTGGACATTGGCGAGCGCGACCAGCGGCGCATTCTGCAATCCGCCCAGTGGTTCGAGGGTCTGCTCAACGAACGCGGCATCCCCCATCAATGGAGCTTGTTCACCGGAGATCACAGCGAAGTCTATTGGAGCTCGCACGTGGAGTTGTACCTACGCTGGTACGCCGCCGAGTGGTGAGGGCACCCAAGAGGCCACTGTTATAATTTTCGCAGTATGTCGCTCACCCCGGAAGATGTAGACCATATTGCTCTGCTGGCTCGCTTGCACCTCAGCGATGAGGAAAAAGAGCGTTATCGCCGGCAGCTTTCCGATATTCTCAAACACGTCGATAAGCTCCAGGAGCTGGATACGGCCAACGTGCAGCCGATGAGCAGCGTGGCCGTGCCGCAAAGCCCCCTGCGCCCGGATAAACCCGGCCCCGGCATGCCCCGCGCCGATCTGCTGCGCAATGCCCCGGACACGGCCGAAAATCAATTCCGCGTGCCTCCGGTGTTGGACGGCGGGCCGTGAGCGACCTGCACTCCCTGACGGTTGCACAAATTCTGGAGGGTTTGCAAACCGGCGCATTCAGCAGCCGGGAGCTAACCCAAACCTACCTGGCCCGTATCCAGGCCCACAACCCGCGCCTCAACGCCTACCTGTATGTGGACGCCGAAGGCGCCCTGGCCGCTGCTCAAGCCGCCGATGAGCGCCGTTCCCAGGCAGGCGACCCCGCCCGCCTGCCGCCTCTGTTGGGCCTGCCCATCGCGGTCAAAGATGTGCTGGCGGTGGCTGGTATGCCCGCCACCTGTGGCTCGCGCATTCTGGAGGGTTTTGTGCCCAGCTACAACGCCAGCGCCGTGCAGCGCTTGCTGGATGCCGGTGTGGTCATTTTGGGCAAAACCAATACGGATGAATTCGCCATGGGCTCATCCACCGAAAACTCAGCCTACGGCATTACCCGCAACCCCTGGGACGAACAACGCGTGCCGGGCGGCTCCAGCGGCGGCAGCGCCGCCGCCGTGGCGGCTGGCCTGGCGCCCGTAGCGCTGGGCACGGACACCGGCGGCTCCGTGCGCCAGCCGGCCGCCTTCTGCGGCCTGAGCGGGCTGAAGACCAGCTACGGCCGCGTCTCCCGCTACGGCCTGATCGCCTACGGCTCTTCGCTGGATACCATCGGCGTGCTGGCTCGCAGCGCCCAAGACGCCGCCCTGGTGCTGAACGTGATGGGCGGCTACGACCCGCGCGACGCCACCACGCTGGAGCAGGCCGCGCCGGACATCCACCTGAATGGCAATGCCACGCTCAAAGGCCTGCGCATCGGCGTCCCGCAGGAATACTTTATTGAGGGCTTGCAACCGGAGGTGGAGCAGGCCGTGCGCGCCGCCATCGCCCAGCTGGAAACGCTGGGTGCCGAAGTGCGCCCGGTCAGCCTGCCACACACCGAATACGCTCTGCCGGTCTACTACATCATTGCCCCCGCCGAAGCTTCGGCCAACCTGGCCCGCTTTGACGGCGTGCGCTATGGCCTGCGCGCCGAGCAGGACAATCTCATTGAAATGTTCAAACATTCGCGCGGTCAGGGCTTTGGCCCTGAGGTCAAGCGCCGCATCATGATCGGCACTTACGCCCTCTCGGCGGGCTATTACGATGCCTATTACGGCCAAGCCCAAAAGGTGCGCACCTTGATCCGCGACGATTTTGCGCGTGCCTTTGAGCAGGTCGACCTGATCGCCGCGCCGGCTACGCCGTCCAGCGCGTTCCCCATCGGCGCACATGCCGAAGACCCGATCCAGATGTACTTGGAAGACGTCTTCACCCTGCCGGCCAACCTGGCGGGCGTGCCCGGCCTATGCATCCCGGCCGGCTTTGACAGCCAGGGTCTGCCGCTCGGCCTGCAGCTGCTGGGGCCGCACTTCTCTGAAGAACGCCTGCTGGCTGCCGCGCATGCCTATCAGCAGGTCAGCGATCACCATACCCGGCGGCCGGTCCTGGCATGAAAACGCTGTTCACCGATATTCCCAACGCGGTGCTGGACCGCATGCACACGCTGGAACAGCGCGACGCGCGCGACCGCCAGGACGGCACGCCCCAGCTCAAACGCCTGCGCCAGATCCCCGCCGAGACCGGCATGTTGCTAGCACTCCTGGCCCAGGCCGCCCCGCGCGGCCTGATGGTCGAGGTGGGCGCCAGCGCCGGTTATTCGGCTCTGTGGTTGTCTTTGGCTGCCCAGCGTCGCGCCGGGCGCTTTGTGACCTATGAATTGCTCCCCGAAAAGGTGGAGCTGGCCCGCGAGACCTTTGCCAAGGCAGGCGTGGAAAACTGGGTGGAGCTGGTCCACGGGGACGCCCGTTCGCACCTGCGCCAGCTGGAAGATATTGCCTTCTGTTTCCTCGATTGCGAAAAAGAAATGTACAGCGAAGTCTACGAAAGCGTTGTGCCCCGCCTGGTAGCCGGCGGCTTGTTCGTGGCGGACAATGTGGTCAGCCACCAGGAAGAACTGGTCGCTTTTGTTGAGGCCGCCCGGCGTGATGCCAGTGTGGACGCCGCCGTTTTGCCAGTGGGCAAAGGCTTGTTGGTTTGCACCAAGAGGGAAGACAAATGACCGAAAACCTGAAGATCATCATCCCCATGGCTGGGTTTGGCACGCGTTTGCGCCCGCACACCTGGTCGCGCCCCAAGCCGTTACTGAGCGCGGCGGGCGACACGGTGCTGGGCCATGTGCTTAAGCTGCTGGGCAGCGCCCCGGACGTGAAAGAAGCCGATTTCGTCTTCATCCTGGGTTACCTGGGCGACCAGGTGCAGCGTTATATGCAAAATGAGCACCCCGAGGTAAAAGCCCATTACGTGGAACAGAAAGAGCTGCTCGGCCAGTCGCATGCCCTGGCCCAGGCCCGCGCCCATCTGCACGGCCCCACCATCATCATTTTTGTGGATACCGTGATCGAGACCGACTTTTCCCAGCTGGCCAATGAAGAGGCCGATGCGGTCTTGTGGGTCAAGCCGGTGGAGGACCCGCGCCGCTTTGGTGTCGCCGCCCTGAATGAGGACGGCCTGGTCAGCGGTCTGATCGAAAAACCGGACGACATCAGCAACAACCTGGCCATCGTGGGCATTTACTACTTCAAAAGCGGCGAAGACCTGCTGGCTGCTATTGACGAGCAGATGCAAAAGGGCATCAAGACCAAGAACGAATATTTCCTGGCCGACGCCATCGACATCATGCTCAAAAAAGGGCTGCGCATGCGCACCGAAGTGGTGGATGAGTGGCTGGACGCCGGCCTGCCGGAAACCGTACTGGAGACCAACCGCCGCTTGCTGGACCGAGGCCGCGGCAATTCCGCCGAGAGCGGGCGGGAGGGCGTCACCCTGCATGCTCCGGTCTATATCCACCCCGAGGCCACGGTGGAGAACAGCACCCTCGGCCCCTATGTTTCCGTGGGCCGCGGCAGCCAGGTGCGCAACAGCCGCATTGAAGACGCCATTTTGGAAAGCCATGTCATCGTGGAAGACTGCGACCTGCACGGCTCCTTGCTGGGTGAGCGCAGCCAGGTGCGCGGCGTGAAGGGGCGCGTCAATATTGGCGACGATTCTCAGGTGCACGGGCAGTAGCCGTGTATAGTATTCTGAATTAAATTGACGTTAACTCAACCAGATCGACTTTAAGAAAAAAGAGGAAGATATGTTCCCTGTCCGTTTTCGCCTTTTCAGCCTCGCCCTGGTTCTGGGTCTGGTGCAAATCGCCTGCTCGGGCGGCAGCCCTGCCCCCAGCAATGAGCAGCCCAACACCGTGACGGCCACAGAGGCCGCCGATCTGCCGCGCAGCCGCGGCATTGCCAACCTGGCCGTGCCCTTTGAAGGCGTGGTCCAAATTTGGGCCGGGTATTACGACCAGGCCGGGGAATTCCAGATCGGCTGGACCGGCTCTGGCACCATCATCACCCCTGACGGTCTGATCCTGACCAATGCGCATGTGGTCCTGCCCGATCGCTACTTTGCTGTGGACGAGCTGATTGTGGCTCTCACCGTCAACCAGGACCAGGAGCCGCAGCCAGCCTTCTTCGCTGAAGTGCTGCAGGCTGACGAAGCGCTGGACCTGGCGGTGATCCGGGTGACCCACGACTATGACGGCGTTGCCGTGGAATACAGCGCGCTGGACCTGCCTTATGTCTCGCTGGGCGATGCGGATTCGCTCAACCTGGGCGACGAGCTCACCATTCTAGGCTATCCCGGCATTGGCGGGGAGACGGTGACCTTGACGCGCGGTGCGGTCAGCGGCTTCACCAGCGAGCAGCCCTATGGGGCGCGGGCCTTCATCAAAACCAATGCGACCATCGCCGGCGGCAACAGTGGCGGCCTGGCCGTGGATACCGAAGGCTACCTGGTGGGTGTGCCCACCCAGCTGGGCTACGGTGGCGATGACCAGTTCGTCGACTGCCGCGTACTGGTGGACACCAATCGCGACGGCGTGGTGGACGATATGGACAACTGCGTGCCCACCGGCGGCTTTATCAACGCCCTGCGCCCGGTGACCCTGGCCCTGCCGCTGATCCAGGCGGCCCAACGCGGCGAGTTCAATATTTCCGGCGGGTCCGCTCAACCGGTCAGCAGCTCCGGGGGCAGCAGCTTTGTCGATGACTTCTCAGACGCCAACAGCGGCTGGGATGTGTATTCTTATGAATCCGGCTCCGCCTACTACTTTGGCGGCGAGTTTTACCTGGAAGATGTTGAAGGCAGCCCGTACTACGTCAGCCTCTTGCACCAGACCCATGCCAACGTGGAGATCAGCGCCGATCTGCGCATTGTCGAGAACGAAGGCGACGAGAACGAATTCAGCCTGAGCTGCCGCTATGTGGACGCCGACAATGGCTATGAGTTCCGCATCTTTGCCGATGGTTGGGTGGGCATTTCCAAGTGGCTGGGAGGCGAATACATTAGCCTTTCTGATCCTGCTCCGGCCGTGGATCCTTTAGAGGGGCGCAGCGCTCGCATCACCGCGGTTTGCGACGGCGAACGCCTGACCTTGCTGGTGGATGGTGAACAGGTCGCCGAAGCCTCGGATGACAGCTTCTCCACCGGCAATATCGGCATCGCGGCCTACGCGGCGGTAGGCGAGCGCTTTGTGGTGGCGGTAGACAACTTCTCCGCCACCTCGCTGAGCGCCAGCCAAGCGGGTGATTGGGAACAGATCTATTTCGACGACTTCTCCAGCACCTCCACTGGTTGGAATGAAAGCAACGACCAGGAGTTCGCCCGCTACTACCTGAATGGCCGTTACTACATGGAGGTCATGCCGACCGAATCGTACTCGCTGAGTGTGCAGTCCGGCTCGATTGAAGATGTGGTCCTCAATGTGGATGTCAACATTGAGCAGCCTTCCCACCAGGGCGATGTTGGCCTGCTCTGCCGCTACATTGACGCGGACAATTACTACGCTTTGGAAGTCTCCGAGGATGGCTATTACAGCATCTGGAAAATGGTTGATGGCGAATTCAACGAGTTGGTTAAGTGGACCACCTCTTCGCTGATCCCCACCGACAGCGAACCGTTTGCACTCAACGCCTCTTGCGAGGGCGCCCAGCTTTCTCTGGGCATCAACGGCGAACTGCTGGCCACCACCACGGATACTGACTTGACCTCCGGCCGGGTGGGCCTGTTTGCTGGCACGCTGGATCACGGCGGCCTGGTGGTCTCCTTCGACAACTTTGAGGTCTTGGCGCCCTAGCATTGCAATGCAGCCAAAACGGGCCGTGTGCGATATCGCACACGGCCCGTTTTTTCGTTTGTGCTGCACGCGGCAAAAACAGCGGTGTGGTATCCTAGATTTTCGGCGCCTGTGCAGCACGGCCAATCCCCAAGCTGCTCGACTCCATCCAAAAAACTATGGCAACCAATAGTCTTCCTGCGCATCACGCGGCAGAATTCACACTGCCCGAACGGTACCCCACCAACCGCAGCGGGCCGCTGCCCTGGCTGTTCTCGCGCTTGTGGCATTACTGGCCGCTGACCGTCATGCTGCTGCTCGGCGCCCTGTCCAATGGGGCCCTGGCCACCTATGTGCCCGTCATCATCGGTGACGCCTACGAAGCCATCACGCAAACACCCGCCCGCCTGGACATCCTGGGCCAGCTGGTGGTGACCCTGCTGGTCAGCCAGATCATCCGCAGCGGCTTGCAGTTTGCCCGCAACTTCGGGGCCGAGTGGCTGGGCCAGCTCTTCGAGCGCGATGTGCGCGAAGAGCTCTACGTCAACCTGCTGGGAAAGAGCATGACCTTCCACAGCTTGCAGTCTGTGGGCGACACCATGGCCCGCGCCACCAACGATGTACGTGAGATTAACCTGATGTTCAACCCCGGGCTGAACCTGGTGATCGGCGCCAGCTTCTTCCTGTTCGGCCCGATTGCCGCTGCCTACCCAATCCACCCGCAGTTGGTACTCACCCCACTCCTGTTCACCATCGCCTACGCCCTGGCGATTTGGCGTTACCTGGTGCAGATGGCACCCCTGACCCGTGAAGTGCGCGAGAGCTTCGGCGCGCTGAACTCGCGCTTGTCCGAGGCGCTGGACGGCATCGAAACCGTCAAGGGCATGTCCCAAGAAGAGGGCGAAGTCTCCCTCTTCGCCCGTAACGTGCAACGCTTCCGGGATGCTTTTGTGCAGCAGGGCTACCTGGAAGCCCGCTTCCTGCCCATGCTCCTTATGGGCCTGGCCCAGGCGGCCGGCCTGTGGCATTCGCTGGCGCTTTACCAGCAGGGCCAACTGCTGATGGGCGACGTCATCGCCTATTTCGGCCTGCTGCAGTTGTTTGGCTTCCCGGTGTTCACTTCGCTGTTTGCCTATTCGCAGGTCTCTTTGGGCGTGGCCAGCGCGGCGCGCATTCTGGACCTGATGAATAACGAGACCGACCTGGACCAGAACGTCAGTGGCCGCCAGGCCAAAATGACCGGCGAGATCGAATTCCGCAACGTGACCTTCGCTTACGAAGATGACGACCCCGCCGTGGAGGGCATCTCTTTCAAGGTGCCTGCCGGGCAAACCGTGGCGATCGTGGGCCAGACCGGCGTGGGCAAAACCACGCTGGCCAAGCTGGTCAACCGCACCTACGACGTGACCAGCGGGGCGGTACTGGTGGACGGCGTGGACGTGCGCGAATGGAACCTGGAATCGCTGCGTCTGCAAATTTCGATCATCGAGCAGGACATCTTTTTGTTCTCGCGCAGCCTGGCAGACAACATCGCCTTTGGCGTGCCTAATGCCAGCCGCGCCGATATTGAGCAGGCTGCCAAGCTGGCCCAGGCGCATGACTTCATCATGGAATTCAAGAACGGCTACGACACGATTGTCGGCGACCGCGGCGTGACCCTCTCGGGCGGCCAGCGCCAGCGCGTGGCCCTGGCGCGTGCTTTCCTCACCGACCCGGCCGTGCTTATCCTGGACGATTCGACCAGCGCCATCGACAGCGCCACGGAGGACATGATCCAGCGCGCCATTTACGCCGCGGCCAAAGACCGCACCACGCTGATCATTACTCACCGCCTGTCGCAGATCCGCTGGGCAGACCAGATCGTCGTGCTGCGCGGCGGCAAGGTGGCCGCCGCAGGCAGCCACGACGACTTAATGAAAACATCGCCGGCGTACCGGCGCATCTTTAGCGAGTAGGCCATGGGTTTCTTTTCTGGACTTGATGTAGAAGCATACGACCGCCAGTACACCGACCGCCAGTTGGTCGATCGCATGGCGCATTATTTTCGCCCGCATATGGGCGCCATCCTGACGATTGGCTTGACTGCGCTGTTCACCGCCGTCTCCGGCGCGGCGGTGCCCTTGCTGCTCTCCCGCGCCCTGGATCTGGTCGGCGATCAGATCGGCAACGCCCAAGTCATCGCTGTCACCGCCATTGTGACCGTCTCTGGCGTGCTGATCTGGCTGACCAACTGGTGGCGCCGCCGTTTGACGGCCCGGGTGATCGGCGACGTGGTCATGGAGATCCGCAAAGACGGCTTTCGCGCCGCCGCGGCCCACGATCTGTCTTTCTATGACGACAATCCCTCGGCCAAGGTGGTCTCGCGTATCACCTCCGACACGCGTGACTTTGGCGACATGATCGTGCTGATCACCGATCTGATCTCGCAGTTCGGTTTGGCGCTACTGCTGGCGATCAGCCTGATCTTTGTGCAGGGCTTTCTCTCACTCCTGTTGTTCGCCCAGCTGCCCTTCTTTTACTTGGCAGCAGTGGCCTTCCGCGCCGCGGCCCGTCGGACCACTCAGCGCGGCATGCGCGCCATGGGCAACGTCAACGCCGCCATCAAGGAGACGATCAGCGGCATTTCGGTCGCCAAGAACTTCCGCCAGGAAGGAATGATCTTTGACGAATTCAACGACGCCAACACCAGTTCGTTTGACGTCAACATTCGCCGCGGTTTCGTACTCTCTGCGGTGTTCCCGGTGCTCAACGGCCTATCGGCCATCGGCACCGGCCTGTTGCTGTATGTCGGCGGCCTCAACGTGGTCAACGGCATTATCACTGCTGGCGCCTGGTTCCTCTTCCTGCAGAGCCTGGACCGCTTCTTTTTCCCCGT
Organism: Anaerolineales bacterium; assembly: GCA_019637805.1. Taxonomy (NCBI): domain Bacteria; kingdom Bacillati; phylum Chloroflexota; class Anaerolineae; order Anaerolineales; species Anaerolineales bacterium. Next base: position 775,772 of record JAHBVB010000001.1, read on the forward strand.
GCTAAACCTCTCCTCGTTTTGGACGCAGCTGCAGTCCGGCCTCTCAGCGGCTGAGCGCTCTTTCGCGTTGATTGACGCCGATCCCAAGGTGGTGCAAACCGGCAACGAAGCGGTGGGTCGCCTGCGCGGCGATATTCTCTTTGAGAACATCATTTTCCGCTACACCGAACGCGAAACCGTGCTCAATGGCTTCAGTTTGCACATCAAGCCGGGCGAAAATGTGGCCCTGGTAGGGCACACCGGCGCGGGCAAGTCATCGATCGCCAAGCTGGTGGCGCGCTTCTACGAATTTCAGGAAGGCCGCCTGGAAGTGGACGGCCGCGACATCCGCACGCTGGACCTGGCGCAGTACCGCCGCCAGCTCGGTATTGTCTCGCAGATCCCCTTCCTGTTCGCTGGCAGCGTGGCCGAGAACATCCGCTACGCTCGCCCGGACATCCGCGAGGCCGAAATTCTGGAACTGGCCGGCAAGATCGGTGACGGCGAATGGCTGGAGACGCTGCCGGACGGCCTGGAGACCCAGGTCGGCGAACGCGGCGGGCGCCTGTCCATGGGCCAGCGCCAGCTGGTTTCGCTGCTGCGCGTGCTGGTGCAGCGCCCGTCCATCTTCATCCTGGACGAGGCCACCGCCAGCATTGACCCCTTCACCGAATGGCAGATCCAGCAGGCGCTCAACTTGATCCTCAAAGAGAGCACCAGCATTCTCATTGCCCACCGCCTCTCCACGGTCAAGGCCGCTGACCGCATCATCGTGCTGCAGCAGGGCCGCATCATCGAAGAAGGCGACCACGACGGCTTGCTGGCCGCGGGCGGCCACTATGCCGGCCTGTACAACACCTATTTCCGCCATCAAAGCCTGGCGTATATCGAAGAGAGTCGCAAGCTCTCCAACGGCGACGCGGCTGCCCCGGCGGCTTAGTTATAATCAGCCAGCTGGCTTGCCAGCCCAGGAAATATTGTGAGCCAACCATACCAGCCCGTCGTCGGCCTGGAGGTGCACGCCGTCTTGGAAACCCGTTCCAAGATGTTTTGCGACTGCCCCCTGGTCGATTCCACCCATGCCGAGCCCAACGTGGCTGTCTGCCCGGTATGCTCTGGCATGCCCGGCATGCTGCCGGTTATCAACCAGGCTGCCGTGGACTATGCGCTGCGCGTGGCCTTGGCGCTTAACTGCCAAGTGCACCCCACCAGCATCTTTGCCCGCAAAAGCTATTTCTATCCGGACCTGCCCAAGGGTTTCCAGATCTCGCAATACGAGCAGCCGCTGGCCACCCAGGGCTGGCTGGAATTTGACACCCCCGAAGGCATTCAGCACGTCACCATTCGCCGCGTACATATCGAAGAGGACACGGGCAAGCTGACCCACAAGCACGCCGATGGCCAACGGTATTCCTTGGTGGATCTGAACCGTTCCGGCGTGCCCTTGCTGGAAATTGTCACCGAACCGGAATTGCACTCCGTGGAGGCCGTGCGCAGCTGCGCCTACGCGCTGCGCAGCGTGCTGCGCTATGTGGGCGTCAACTCCGGCAACCTTGAAAAAGGTTTACTTCGTATCGAACCGAACATCTCCGTCCGCCCGGCGGGCAGCACAGACTTCGGCACACGCGTGGAGATCAAGAACCTCAACAGCTTTCGTTCACTGGAGCGCGCCACCACCTATGAACTGCAGCGCCAGGCCGCCCTGCTGGACCAGGGCGGCCAGGTGGTGCAGCAGACCCTGGGCTGGGATGACGACCGCGGCGTAACCGTGGCGCAGCGCTCCAAGGAGTTTGCCGAAGATTATCGCTATTTCCCTGAGCCTGACCTGCCGCCGCTGGTGCTGGACCCGGCCTGGATCGAAGAGGTCCGCGCCGCCCTGCCAGAGCTGCCCCACGCGCGCCGCAATCGCTTTGTCGAGCGCTATGGCCTGACCTCCTACGACGCCGGTGTGCTCACCGCCGAGCGCGAGGTAGCCGACTTTTATGAAGCCGTGCTCGAGGCTGCCAAGCAGGCCGACGCCAAGTTGGCGGCTCATTGGGTTAGCGGCCCGCTCTTCAGCCTGCTCAACGAAGCCGGGGTGGAGTTGCACGCCTTGCAGTTCGGCCCGGCCGAACTAGCCGCATTGCTGGACCTGCTGGCTAGTGGCAGCATTAACGCTGTTGGCACCCGCCAGGTGCTGGGCGAGCTTTTCGCCCACGGCGGACCACCCGCCGAGATTGTGGAGCGCTTGGGCCTGCAGCAGATCTCTGACCCGCAACAATTGCAAACCTGGGTGGCTGCCGTGCTGCAGCAAAATTCGCAGCAAGTGACCGAGTACCTGGGCGGTAATGCGCCGCTGCTCAACTGGCTGTTCGGCCAGGCTCTCAAGCTGTCGGGCGGCAAGGCCGACCCGGCCAAATTGCGCGCCGAGCTGCAGCGCCAGATCGCCGCCACTGAGACCTCCGGGGAGGAACTGCCATGAACCAAACCATTGCCAGGGTCGAAGCGCTCTGCTTGACCGTCAAGGATTTGCCTGGGGAGCATGTAGATGAGGTGCAGGTGGATTGGGAGGGCTTCTTCGGGGACAAGCATTACGGACTGACCCGCAAACTGGGCCGCCACCACCAACCCTATGCCCGCGGCACCGAAGTGCGCAACATGCGCCAGGTCTCACTGGTCTCGCGTGAGGAGCTGGATGAGATTGCTGCCCGCTTGGACCTGTCGCACATCGACCCCGCTTGGCTGGGCGCCAACCTGACCTTGTCTGGTCTGCCCAACCTCACTCACTTGGCGCCGGGCAGCCAGCTGCATTTTGAAGGCGGTGTAGGCCTGGTGGTGGATGGCTACAATGCGCCTTGCACCACTGCCGGCGGCTATCTGCAAACGCTCTTCCCTGACCGTGAAAAGCTCACCAATCGCTTCCCCAAGGCCGCCGTGGACCTGCGCGGCCTGGTCGCCTGGGTGCGTGTACCCGGTGTGCTACGTCTGGGCGAGAGCTTCTTGGTCGAAGCCCCGCGTAGTGTCCCCGTCTCTCAAGCGTAGTCCTGCGGCCAATTGGGCTCGGCTTGACCGAAACGCGAGTCTGGGTTAAGGTACAGTTCTTCCCGTTTGTAATGGTGAGTGTTAAACAGTACCAACGTTTTTGGAAGTAGTGTGCGGGCTCCTTTCCGAGGTGTCCGCATAGTTGTTTAAAGGCCTGCACAGACGCCGGCCATTATCACCAGCACACAAAGGAGTGTGTAATGTCGGAAACCACCAATGCTTTCCAGATTGCCCAGGCGCAGTTTGACGGCGTCGCCGCCCAACTGAACCTGGAATCCCATGTGCGCGAAATATTGCGCTGGCCGCGGCGGGAGTTTAAGTTCCAGATCCCCGTGCGCATGGATGACGGCAGCTGGCAAGTTTTCTTCGGTTATCGCGTGCAGCATAATGATTCGCGCGGCCCTACGAAAGGCGGTATCCGCTTTCACACCTCTGAAACGATGGACACGGTGCGTGCCTTGGCCATGTGGATGACCTGGAAGTGCGCCGTGGCCGATATCCCCCTGGGCGGCGCTAAAGGCGGCGTGGCGGTGGATTCGGCCACCTTGACCGTGCGCGAGAAGGAACAACTCTGCCGGGGTTGGGTGGGCGCTATTCATAAGAATCTGGGCCCGCGTACGGATGTGCCCGCCCCGGACGTGGGCACCAATGCCCAGATGATGGGCTGGATGATGGATGAATATTCCAAGCTGGCGGGCGAATACACCCCCGGCGTTATCACCGGCAAGCCGGTGGGCGGCGGCGGTTCCCTGGGCCGCCGCGAGGCCACCGGGTACGGCGTGGTCTACAACGTGCGCGAGGCGATGAAGCATCTCAAGCTGGACAGCAGCCAGACCAGCGCCGCAGTGCAGGGCTTTGGCAACGTGGCCCAATACGCGGCGCGCGGCTTCACCGAGCAGCTGGGCGGCAAAGTGGTGTGCGTCTCCTACTGGGACCGCAACGACAAGGCCGCTTGCAGCGTGGTCAGCCCCAAGGGCCTGGACATTCCTTTCTTGCAGGGCATCACGGATCAATACGGCACGATTGACAAGTCCAAAGCCACCGCCGCTGGCTATACCATCGAGCACGGAGATGCCTGGCTGGAGCAGGACGTGGATGTGCTCATCCCGGCCGCCCTGGAAAGCCAGCTGACCGGCGAAACCGTCAAGAAGATCAGCGGCAAGGTCAAAGTGATCGCCGAAGGCGCCAATGGCCCCACCACCATCGATGCCGACGAGCATTTCAAGAAGAACAACATCTTCGTCATCCCGGACTTCCTCTGCAATGCCGGCGGCGTGACCGTCTCTTACTTCGAGGGTGTGCAGAACGACATGAACTATTATTGGAACTTGGACGAGGTGCTGCAGCGCTTGGACACCAAAATGACCGGCGCCTTCCACAACGTGCTGCAGGTCTCCACCCGCGAGCAGGTCTACATGCGCGATGCGGCCTACATGGTCGCCATCAACTCCGTGGTGCAAGCCATGGAGCTGCGCGGCTGGCTGTAAGGTTAAGGTAAGTAGTAAACCAAAACGGCGGGCCATCGGCCCGCCGTTCTTGTTGCTGTTGCAAAGTGGATGGTTAGAGGCCTTTGACCGCCGTACCAATCACCAACAAGAGGTATCCAAGCAGCAGCAGCACAAAATTATTGCCCAGGCCGACCGACAGGATGCCGTATTGATTCAAAATGGCCAATCCGCCCAGGATGATGGCAATCCACCAGGTTACTTGCTTTGGGGCTGAAAGTTTCATATTCAATCTCCTTGTTTTTTAGGGACTACAGTTACTACAACCCCAAAGGGTATTTTGGGGTACGCCGCAAAAGATGTCCCAAGATACTGGGTTAACGAAGGAACTTGCGCATAACTTACATCCGAAACACGCCGAAACCGCCCTGCGGCCGCTCGGCGCGCAGCACCACCGAGAGCGCCAGGCCCAGCACGGTGCGCGTCTCGGCCGGATCCAGCACGCCGTCGTCCCATAGACGGGCGCTGGAGTAATACGGGTGGCCTTCGTGCTCATACTTGTCCAGAATGGGCTGCTTCAGTTCTGCTGCCGCCTTGGTGCTTAGCGCTTTTTTGCCTTCGCGGGCCAGTTGGTCTTGCTTGATGGTCAGCATCACATTGGCGGCTTGCTCGCCGCCCATCACGCTGATGCGCGCGTTGGGCCACATCCACAGGAAGCGCGGGTCGTAGGCACGGCCAGCCATGCCGTAATTGCCGGCGCCGAAGGAGCCGCCGATGATTACGGTCAGCTTGGGCACCGTGGCCGTAGCCACGGCGTGCACCAGCTTGGCCCCATCCTTGGCAATCCCGCCGGCCTCGTACTCCCGGCCCACCATGAAGCCGGTGATGTTCTGCAGGAATAGGATCGGGATGCCGCGTTGCTCACACAGCTCAATAAAGTGGGCGCCCTTCAGGGCGCTTTCGCTGAATAGTACGCCGTTGTTGCCCAGAATGCCCACCGGGTAGCCGTGGATATGGGCAAAACCGCACACCAGCGTCTCGCCGTAGCGCGCCTTGAATTCGCGCAGGCGGCTGCCGTCTACCAACCGGGCGATCACCTCACGCACATCATAGGCCTCGCGGAAAGTGGTGGGCAGCACGCCGTACAGTTCCTCAGCGGGGTACAACGGTTCTTCTACCGGCTGCACATCCGTCCAGGGAGCCGGGCGCTGCGGCAGCCCGGCCACGATTTGGCGCAAAATATCAATGGCCTGGTCGTCATCCTCCGCAAAGTGGTCGGCCACGCCGGAAAGGCGTGTATGCACATCCGCCCCGCCCAGGTCCTCGGCGCTGACATCTTCGCCAGTCGCCGCTTTCACCAGCGGCGGCCCACCCAGGAAGATGGTGCCGGTGCCTTTGACGATGATAGCTTCATCGCTCATCGCCGGCACGTAGGCGCCGCCGGCGGTACATGAGCCCATCACCGCCGCGATCTGCGGAATGCCCGTCGCGCTCATCTGGGCCTGGTTGTAGAAGATGCGTCCAAAATGCTGCTCATCCGGGAACACCTGGTCTTGCAGCGGCAGGAAGGCGCCCCCGGAATCGACCAGATACAAGCAAGGCAGCTGGTTCTGCCAGGCGATCTGCTGGGCGCGCAAGTGTTTTTTGACGGTCAGCGGATAGTACGAGCCGCCCTTGACCGTGGCGTCGTTGGCCACGATCAACACTTCGCGGCCCGCCACCCGGCCGATGCCGGTGACGACGCCTGCGCCCGGTGCGCCGTCCTCATAGAGGCCGTGGGCAGCCAGGGCGGAGAGTTCCAAAAAGGGCGCGCCGGGGTCCAGCAGGCGGTCAATGCGCTCTCGCACGAAGAGCTTGCCGCGCGCTTCGTGGCGCTGGCGGGCCCCAGTACCGCCGCCTTGGCGAACGGCTGCCAGCTGGGCGCGCAGGTCGGCGGCCAGTTGGCGGTGGTGCTGCGCGTTGGCAAGAAATTCAGGGCTTTGGGGATCCAGCCGGCTGGCGATCGGTTCCATGGCTCCATTGATTATAAGCCAGCCGATTTATGCGGCGTGGGCTGGCCTGATCTCAGGTGTGTAGTATTTGTCAAACCGGCTATTGCCGAAAATGTGCCACGGTCACGCCTTCGCCGCCTTCATGCGGCAGCGCAAAATCATAGCGCTCCACATAGCTGCGCTTGTTCAGCTCCTTGCGCACCATGTCTCGCAGCACCCCGGTGCCCTTGCCGTGCACGATGCGCACCGAAGCCAGCCCAGCTGCATAAGCCTGGTCCAAATAGCGATCCAACTGGGCAAAAGCGTCTTCGTAACGTTGGCCGCGCAGGGCAAGCTCGCCGCCTGGGGATTCGGGCAGCACTTGCACACCGCCCCAGCTGCGCTCCGAATTGGCCTGAGCAGCTTGTTCTGGCAGCAGTTCCAGGTCGCCCAGCTTGGCGCGGGCGCGCAAGGCGCCAATTTGAATTTCGGCTTCGCCTTCTCCCAAGGCGATCACCACGCCGCGGTGGCCCAGGCTACGCACCTGCACCATGTCGCCCAGGCGCAGGGGCCGGTCTGGCGCTGATTCCGGCACGGCTTGCCGCCGGACGGGCGCTTGCAGCGGTTCTTCCAGAGTTTCCAGCTCGCGCTGCACCACCTGCACATCTTGCAGGGGTTGGCGGGCGCGGGCCAGCTGGGCGCGCAGTGGCCCTAGTTCGTCGCGCAGAGAGTCCAGCTCAGCCTGGGCTTGCTTGCGCACCTGCTCCAGGATGCTTAGGCGCTCGTCTTCGATGCCTTCCAGGCGGGCAGCCAGGTCGGCCTGCAGCGCCTGGGCGGAACGCTGCGCCTCTTCGGCTCGCGCCCGGGCTTGGCGGCTGCGTTCGCGCTCGCGGTGGATCTCGTCCAGCAGGCCTTCGGAGCGCAGCTCCGTGGGGTCAATGCTGCCGCGCGCCGTTTCCACGATCTCTTTGGGCAAGCCCAGGCGGGTGGCAATCGCCAGGGCATTCGAGCGGCCTGGCAACCCCACCACCAGGTGGTAGGTGGGCGCCAGGGTTTTTAGGTCAAATTCCACACTGGCGTTGACCACGCCTTGGGTGGCATGGGCGTAATCCTTCAATTCGGGGTAGTGCGTGGCCACAAAAGTGGTGATGCCTGCCTTGACCAAGTGGTCCAGCAGAGCCAGGGCCAGCGCGGCGCCTTCCTGTGGGTCAGTACCGGCGCCGAGTTCGTCAAAAATCACCAGAGAACGCCGGTCTGCCGACTTGAGGATGCGAATAATGTTGGTGATATGGCCGGAAAACGTGGAAAGCGATTGTTCAATGGATTGTTCATCGCCGATATCGGCGTATACCGCGTCAAAGTAAGATAGCTGGCTGTCTGCGGCGGCGGGGACATGCAAGCCGCTTTGGCTCATCAACGCCAGCAGACCCACGGTTTTGAGCGTGACAGTCTTGCCGCCCGTGTTGGGGCCGGTGATTACCAGGCAGTAGTTTTCGGGGAAGAGCTCAATGTCCAGCGGAACCACGCTGGCTGGGTCCAGCAGCGGGTGGCGGGCATTGAAGAGGCGCACGACCACACCGGGGTGGTTTTGCCCCTTGGCGGGCTGCATGGACAGCAGCTCCACCGGCTGCGCGTCCAGCTCGGTGGCGTAGCGCGCTTTGGCCAATTGCAAATCCAGCTCGGCCAAGCTTTGCATCACGGCCGCGATGGCGTCGGCTTGCTCAGCGACCAGGGCGCTCAACTCCAGCAGGATGCGCTTCTCCTCGTCGCGTTCAGCTAGCTGTAGTTCGCGCCAACGGTTGTTCAGCTCCACGACCTGCAACGGCTCGATAAACAAAGTCGCCCCAGAGGAGGACTGGTCGTGCACTACACCCTTGGCGCGCACCCGCGAATCGGCCTTGATCGGCAATACATAGCGGCCGTCACGCTGGGTAATGATCGGCTCTTGCAAAGCCTTGGCAAACGGTTCACTGGTCAGCAGCTTTTGCATGCGCGCCAAGAGCCGTTCGTGCACCACCCCCAGCTCACTGCGAATGGAGCTTAGCTTGGCGGAGGCTGTGTCCAGGATCTCAGCCCGCGGTGAGATGGCTTTGGTCACAGCGTCCACCACGCCGGATGGGCTGGGCATTTGCTCCGCAATCGCCGCCAGTAACGGCCGCTCGCCCACCTCATCCATCAGCTGGCGGGCCAGGGTGCGCCCGGCCACCAGGGTGCCTTTGATGTCCAATAGTTCATTGGCGGCCAGGGCTTGGCCGCGCCGCGCCGCTTGCAGATAAGCGCGCAAATCTCGCGCCCCGCCCACACTGGTCTGCGGCCGCGCTTTGACCAGCTGGCGCGCTTCAGTAGTGAGCGCCAGCCAATGCTGCGCTTCAGCCAGTGAGCTGGCCGGGCGCAGCTCGGCGGCGCGCTCGACAGACAGGCTGAAGCTGGCATGGCGCGCCAAGCGTGCCAATACCTTGGGAAATTCCAGAGTTTGCAGGGCTTTTTCGTCCATCGTTAAACCGAGTCTATCAGCGAAATTCTTCTCCTGGTGGCATCCGTATCTTTGCCAGTTGATTCCTCTGATGAAATTCTGTAGAATTTCTGTATTGCGCGATCCGCCCTAGAAAAAGCGGAGGGCCAGGCATGGATGTAATCAAAGTATCGGGGGCCTCCCGTACGTCTGCAGTTGCCGGCGCCATTGCTGGCGTGTTCCGTGAACACAAACGAGCTGAGGTGCAGGCCATCGGCGCTGGCGCAGTCAACCAGGCAGTCAAGGCCCTGGTGCTGGCGCGAGGGTATTTGCGTGAAGATGGTTACGACGTGGTCTGCTGCCCCGAATTCTCCGACGTCGACATAGACGGCAAAGTGCGCACTGCGATCAAACTAGTCGTCGAAGAGCGAAACCAACCCCAAGGCTAAAAACGCCGCTGAACAGCGGCGTTTTGTTTTTGGGATATCTAATCGCTGTAGCTGCGCACTTCTTCAGGCGAGAAGATGACCTGCTCTTGCCCTTGCAGGCGCGCCTCCACTTTCTGTGCGATCAATTCCAAATGGCCGTTGTGAGCCACAAAATCCATGTCGTCTGTGGGCACCACCAGCACGGGGCATAGCGTGAAGTTGCTGATCCAGTCTTCATAGAGGTCATTCAGCTGGATGAGGTATTGCGGGTCAATGTTGCTTTCGAAATCACGGCCGCGCATGGTGATGCGTTTTTGCAGCGTGGGCAAAGAGGCCTGAAGGTAAATCACCAGATCGGGCGGGTGCAGCATGTCGCAAAGTACGTCGTACAGTTTGCGGTAGGTGGCGTAGTCGCGTTTGCTGATCTGCCCCTGGCGATAGAGATTGGCGGCAAACACTTCCGCATCTTCGTACATCGAGCGGTCCTGCACTACGGATTTGGGGTCTGCCAGCAGAGAGAGATGCATGCGCAGGCGGTGACTCAAAAAGAAAATCTGGGAATGGAACGCCCAAGTTTTCATGTCTGCGTAAAAATCTGAAAGATAAGGGTTTTCTGCTACCGGTTCGTAATAGGGTTCCCAAGCAAATCGGGCGCATAATTTGTCTACCAGAGTGGATTTGCCCACGCCAATATTGCCCGCTACTGCTACGTACTGTTTCACTACTCGTCCTCCGGTTTGAGAAAAGCGGCCGAACGGCCCGCTTCAGAATCCATTATAAGCTCAATGATTTGTCCTTGCGCAAAGTCATCAACGGAAATGAGGCGCAAACTGTTCTGCAAGCCGGCCAACTCGGGGGCCCAAGTCTCCAGGCGGTTGGGCGTATCGTAAAAGAAAGCGCGGTTGAACACGGCATCCGCATCTTCGAAGTGCACAGCTAGCGGGAAGATACGCGATTCGATCAGGTCTTGGAAGAAATGCGTCCCATAGGAAGGTTCTGGCACCGGGCCTACCCCCTGCCCGGAGAGCTCGATCAGCGCATGGGTATTGTAGATATCCGCGTAGGACACGCTGATGCCCAGGTCTGGGTTGCTGGTGCCCCAGCGGCCCGGCCCGACACAAATAAAGTCTTCCGACTCTAACAGCTTGTTGAGTTTGCCAATCGCGCGTGACAAACTAGCGCGGGCTTCTGCGCTGGGCAGACTGTAATAGCCTTCCGGCGGCACAAAGACGACGTAGCGAATGCCGCTAATGCGCCCATGTGGCGCCATTTTGCTGGTGGCCAGGATGGTGCGCTTTGCCGGCAGGGTTTCCGGCAATTCAGCAGTTTCCTCTTGCAAGTGGCTTTGCGGGCGACACTGCAGGATGAAGAATTTGACATCTGCCTTGCCGTCTTTTTCGGGGAGCAACTGAACGGTGAATTCCATGTCCACCGGCGATTTGTAATGCTTCTCCAGATATTTCAGAGCGCGGCTCATACGATCCGCCAGCGGAGTGGAGCGAATAGCCCCGTCCAAGGTCACCACCATTTCGCTGTCCTGCGCTTCCAGCTTGGTGCGGATGGGGCGCAGATCACCGTCTTTGTAGACCGAGGCCAGCATGCGCAAGTGTGGGTAGCCGGCATCCAGCACCTCGCTCACCGGCAGCGTTTTGAACACATTCTCTTTCAGGTCCACCACGTCCATAAAATGCTGAGAGTAGTTGACCAGGGAACTGACGTTGGCCGTGGCGCGCAATTCCGGGTGGCTCAGCGCCACCAGACGCGGGTAGTCGTTGCCGATTTGTTCGACGGCATGCGTGCCCAACCCGGTGACCAGGCGCACAAACCCGGAATTGGGCTGGATCTTGGGCGACCAGCGGAATAGATTGCGGCTGAAAGCTACTCCGGCGAGGTGTGGGAAGTAATAATCGCTGTAAGCTTCGCCCTGTACCACCTGCATCAGCACAGCCAAACGCTCGTCATAGTCCTGCAGGCCGTTGGCACGGCGATAGAGCAGCGCGTCCGGGTTAAGGCCGCTGGCATACACCGCGGCGATCGCCTGCGTCAGGGCGTGCAGATTTTCTTCCGGCGTGCCCTGGTTGGGGCAAAAGAAGCTGGCGTATTTGCCGGCAAAAGATGAACCAAAGTTGTCCTCCAGAAGGCTGGAAGAGCGCACGATGACGGGGGAATTGCCAACCTTTTCCAGCATTTTGGCCAGTTCTGCCAGGATGTCTTCGGGGAAGCTGCCCGCCGCGTACTCCTGCTGGATCGTGGCGTACTCGTTGCGGATCTGGTCTTCGTCTTTATACTTCTGGTCAGCCCAGTGGATCATGTTGTTGTTGGCCATGAAGGCATACATCACATCTGCCCCAAGGAAATACGATTCGGGGATGGTCACGTTTTGGGCGATGTCCTTCTCGGCCACGCGCTGCAAGATGCGCAGGGCCAGCAGCATACCGGCGGCTTTGCCGCCTACCTTGCCCTTGCCAATCTTGTGATGCCGGATGGCGAGCAAGTCGTCGAGCGTGAACCACTCTTTGGCGATGTTGACGTAGGCCAATTGGTCGGAGATGGTGGAGCGGATCAGGACTACCTTGATCTCGCGTTCGCGCGCTTCGTATTTGGCGCGCTCCGCCAATGGCAGACGCGCGATCATTTTGGCTTGTTCAAACAAGGCTTCCTGAGGGGCCAGCTCCGGGTTGAAGGTGCGCTGCAGGTCTTCACTCTCTGCGCCCCGTTCCGCCAGCACCTGGCGTACGATATCGTCAAAGACCTTGAAAGGCAGGTTGTTGGCGAAATGCAGGTCGGTCAGGTGTTCACGCACGATATCCAGGCGTTGCTTCCAGTCGTCCGAAGCCTCTTCATCCACCGTGTTTTGCATGCCTTCACGGATCTGGGAATTGGTAGCCTGCTGCTGGACCAGCTCTTCCAGCGCGGCCGGCGTAATGATGCCGCGCTCAAACATTTCCTGGCGCATACGGGTGCGCATGCGCCGGCGCAGCAGCGGGTACTGGGCCAGAGCCAGGTAGATGCGATAAGTCGGGTCGAAAGAGCTGAGCGGTAGCGCCATGGTTAGATTAAACCCTGCGCGCCGTATTCGGCGCGCAGGAGATGATACTGATTTTGGGTGCGACGTAGTCTATTTGCCCAAATGCATGGGCATGATCACGTGCAAAAAGTCCTGGTCGCCCACTGGGCGGATGACGCCGGGTGCCGCGGGAGCCGTGGTTTCCAGGGCCACATCGGAGCTCTTCATCACGTCCAGGGCTTCCCGCAGGTAGCGCACGTTGAAAGCGATGAGGATCTCCTGACCTTCGACGATGGCGTCGATCTTGCTGTCGTTGGACCCTGTCTCCTCGGACTGGGCTGAGATCTCGACCGTGCCGGGGCTGCCATTGTCGCCGGGCTTGATATCCAGCCGAGCGATGTGCGAGCTTTCGCGGGCGAAAATCTCGGACTGCTTGGCAGCCTTGAGGAAGGCCCCGGCCGAGACCACTGTGCGGGTCTTGTGGCCGTTGGGGATGATCTGGTTGTATTCCGGGAAGGCGCCTTCAACCAACTGGCAGCGCAACTCGGCGTTTTTGAGGCTGAAAACGATCTGGCCGCGCCCAGCGGGCAACACCATGTGGATCTGTTCTTTGTCGTCCGAAGCGATGCGAGCCAGCTCATTGAGGGCACGGGCGGGCACGATGGCGCGCAGCGGTTGGTCCAGCGGGGCGGCCAGCTTTGCCTTGCGCACGGAGAGACGGAAGCCGTCTGCCGCAGCCATCGTGATAGTGTCGCCCTCTACGGTGACGAGCACGCCGGTGAGTACCGGCCGGGCATCGTCGCGCGAAGCGGCGAAGACCACCTGGCCGATCATTTCCTTGAAGTCACCGGCGTTGAGCTCGATGCCGGCGGATTTGTCTGGTTCGGGCATTGGCGGGAACTCTTGCGCATCAATGCCTTTGATCTCGGCGTGCGAACGCCCGGCGCTGAGCTGCAGCGTCTGGGTACGCACGGCCAGTTCCATGTGGATCGTATCATTGGGGAAAGTAGCGACCAGGTCTGCCAGGGTGCGGGCAGGCACGGTGGTGGCGCCGGGTTCTTCGATCTTGGCGCCGATCCAGGCGGTGATGCCCAGCTCACGGTCTGTGGCTGAGAGCTTGAGGCGGCCGTCTTCGGCTGCAATCAGAACATTGGCCAGAATGGCATGGGTACTGCGCGGTGAAACCGCGCGTGAAACAATATTAAGCCCCTGTGCCAGATTTTCCTGCAATACGGAGATCTTCATAGCCAGTTTCCGAAGTATACACTGGATTTTGCCCGGCCCGAATAGAGCTAATCGCTGATAAACAACGGCTCGCCGTCGTTTACGCCGCCACGGATAATCCCATCTTCTACATAGGCGCCGCTAACCAGCGAAGGCTCATAGAGGATGACAGGCGGGATGCGCACATTTAAGATGCTGGTGTCCTGATAGAGATAAGCGAATATGGCGGGAAAAAGGTCCTGCAGTACGACGATTTGGTCGTATTGCTTATAGGTTTGGGTTGGCCAACGGATCGCAAGAAAGGTACCGAAGCGATCTTGAATGTCGTAGCGAGTAATTTCTCGCAGATTGTAGCCGCCTTCGCTGGTTGAATAGCAATTTTTGCTCAGGTATGGACCGTGGTCACCAGCCACGATGATAATGGCGTGAGGATCGAATTGGAGTAGAGTATCAAGATCCATACGCATTTCCTGATTGGCAAGACGCACGTTTTTTGCGTAAAGCTCTTTTTCGTTTGGCAGGCAGGCGCCGGAGTTTTGACTGTGCCCGGGTAAATAGGAATGCGAATAATGAAAGAGTGGGGAAGAGGGGATCTCTTGAAATAACTGGAGTTTGCGTTGCAGAAAACCTGCATTGGTGTGGCTGTCAAAACCAATATCAAAACGAAATTCCCCCACAAGGATCCCGTCCAGCAACACCTGTGCTACTGGTTTGCTTTCGGGAAAGGTCACATCATATCCAGAGTTGATGCCCTGAAAGAAGAAGTCCGAAGGAAATATGCCGTAGGTGTCGTAACCCAGGTTTTGCAGCGCCTCATGGACGATGCCGTTGCCCGAAGCGCCAGATCGGGAGTTGCCGTAAAAATCCGTGGAGGCATTGAGCACGGTACTGATGGAGGCCACGGAATGGCCACCGATAGAGTAGGTGTGTGGGTACAGCCTAAAGCCTTGCTGGACCAGATACTCTTCCTGCTCGCCATTGTCGATGCCATATTGCAGCATGGTTTCGTTGGCAACGTAGGAATCATAGATCAAAAGGTAAATGTTGGGTGTTTGGGCTGGTGGTTCATCTGCCACAGCCTGCAGCAAAGGGTGCTGCGTCAACGGTAAGCTGTCTGTACCAGTTGTGGCCGGCGCCTCCCAGTTTGCGAGGCCGTTGGAGATGAAGTATGTCGCAATCAGCAGATAAAGCAGCGCCCGGTGTTTTGAACGATACAGCAAAAAGGCAAGGGTAAATAATGCCAAGACGATTGAGAGCTGTATTTTGAGCTCCCCCTCAGAGAACCACCGGAAACTGGCACTAAGAGCGGCCATATTGGTGAGCATGAAGACAAAAGTCAGGCCAGAAATACGCAAAACAGAAAGTGAAGCCCGCTGCTGCAAGATTGCCGGGATGAGCAAAACCACCATCGCAGAACAAACCAGAAACAAACCGAGCAGATAGCTCACATCCGCTAAGGTGAGAATCTCTTGATTCTTGAGGAGGTACTGCACTACGGGGGTCAGCGGTAGTAGCAAGAGTAGCCAATCAAGTTTGTTGCCCAACACATCCTTGGGCGGGGATGCGCCTGCCGACATACGGAGCGTTAGCAGATAAGCCATTAGCGCAATGCCCGCCAGTCCAAGCATTGCTGGCCAGAGAGCCTGCGTAAACGCCAGATTGACCCCATCTGGCAGCTGACGTAGAGCGGAAATGTAATGGGCAAAAATAAGGCAGTAGGCGGATAGGACAACTGCCGGAATGATCAGGTTGCGCAGCCAGAAAGCTGATTTATTCATGTTTGTCGGAACCATGCAACCATGTGGTCAGTTTACTTGCGTTTTAGCAAAAACAGAGTGCGCTCTGACTCGGTAACCGAGGTCTGCGTCTCGATTTTGAAGGTTTTGGAAAAAGCTTTAGTGAACCCTTCCAGCGTATAGTCATCGAAAATATCTTTGCGTGAGGCTAGAAGACGTTTGACCTGGGAATCGCTCTTGGGCACAAATTCAATAATCAGCCAGGGGGCCAAGCTGGCGAAGAATTCGGCAATGCGTTCCAGTGGGAGGTTGTTTCCGATGGCAAGATGATGCACCAATGCCAGGGCCATCAACGCATCAGGCGCGCCGCGCTGGCTGAGTGCTTCGCGCTCCTGGTTGGCCCAGCCGAGCGCGGGGCTGGGGTTGGCAAGGTCAATCAGCAACGGATGCAGGTTGGTCTCATGCTCGGCTCTGGCACGTAGGTAATTTTGTTCCACCGCGGCCGGATCATAGTCTTGTGAGACGGTGAAGGCGCCCAGGCGGGCAGCGATACGACTGTAGAGGCCGTTGTTGGCGCCCAGGTCCCAAACGCTTTTTGGTTTGATCTTCTTGAGATATTTCTCCACCAACTCGCCTTTGTGGGTTTCCGCAGCATTGCTGTAGTTGGTCTCTGCGTAGTAATTGCCCCAGGCGCTGCCGATGGGTTTCCATTGCAGCTTGGCAATCGTGCGCTCCAGTTGGTCTACCATCCCAAGCAAAGCCATCTTGCTCACGCTGGCGCGGGTCGCCGCTTCACTGGTGGAGCGCCCAGCGTAGCGTTTTTGAGCCGAGGCGTGCAGGTGAATGTGGAACAGTAGGCCGAGATTGAAGCGCGTGCCGCGCGGCAGCAAGCGCGAACATAGTTCCAGGTCTATACCATCCAGCTGGATGCGCAACATTTGGCTCAGGCGCACATCCACCAAAGCCATCAGAGCCAGGGGTGCCAGGAAATGCTGGCAGAACTGGCGATAGGCGGTCCAGGGTTGGCCTTCGGGATAGGCTTCGAAGGAAAGGCTGTCAATCAGGATGGGGTGGCCATGATGGAACTGAATGTTGGCGCTGGTGGCGTCTTTAAGCCACAGGCCGCGGGCCAGAGCCCGTTTTTGTAAATCCAGAGTGAGCAAAGCGGCGTCTTTAAGCTGACTGAAAGACCACTCATAGGCGTAAGAAATAAACGGAATGCGCTCCGGCTGCAAGACCTTGTAGGCCAGCGACTTCTCCGCTGGTGCGATGGAAACTTCCTCGTGGGACACCAGCAGGCCCGCTGAGGTGAGTTCTGCGTAAAGCCCCGTTTCGTGTAGAAGCTCGTAATCCGCTTGGTAGCTTTTGTTGACTTGCCGATATAGCTGGTTCTGGCGCGTGAAGACGAATCCGCTTGGGTCGCGAAAGGAGGCTGAGACTTTCTGGTCGGCCATGCTGGAGCGGACTACTTGTCTTGGTCTTTGTCTTTGGAGCGGCGTAAGAAGCTGCCCAGTTTGGCGAGCTGGCTGCGAAAAGCGTAGCTAATGGCGGCCAGACTGGCAATGATGATCTGGATAATGAAGCTGCCGGAACCCGGATCTAAATAGGCCGGTTCAGAATTCACGGGCAGGAACACCAATCCAGCGATTAGCCCATGGAGAAAATCAACTTTCATGATAGGGATCCTTATTTTGGAGATGACCTAATATTAACACACGCGGGTTTAAGGGTTTTTAGCCATGGGGGCTTAAAGATTACAATGGTTGCATGGCTTTTGATACTGTGTTGATCGCCAACCGAGGCGAAATTGCCGTGCGTGTGGCGCAGGCCTGCCGTGAATTGGGTCTGCGTTCTGTGGCGGTGTATTCCCAGGCGGATGCCGGCGCATTGCATACCCGCACCGCCGACGAAGCCATGGGGCTCGGCCCGGCAGAGGCGCGCGAGTCGTATTTGCATATTGAGCGTATCTTGGCCGCGGCACAGCGCAGCGGCGCCCAGGCGGTGCACCCCGGCTACGGCTTTTTGGCAGAGAACGCCGAGTTTGCTGAAGCAGTGCAGGCAGCCGGCTTGGTCTGGATCGGGCCGCCCCCGGCGGCGATGCGCGCTATGGGCGATAAGGCCGGCGCGCGCGAACTAATGCTGAAGGCGGGCGTGCCTGTACTGCCCGGCTATCAGGGGGCCGACACCCCCGCGGCGCTGAAGAAGGCCGCGAATGAGATAGGGTTCCCCTTGCTAGTGAAGGCGGCTGCTGGTGGCGGCGGCATGGGCCAGCGCGTGGTGAGCCATCCGGCCGAACTGGATGAAGCGATTGGCTCGGCGCGCGGCGAGGCCAAACGCGGTTTTGGCAGCGAGCGTTTGATATTGGAAAAGTATTTGGCACGCGCCCGCCATGTGGAAGTGCAAGTGCTGGGCGACACCCAGGGTAAGTTGCTGCATTTGTTTGAGCGCGAGTGTTCCCTGCAGCGCCGTCGTCAGAAATTGGTGGAAGAAAGCCCCTCTCCCTTCTTGGATGAGACTTTGCGCGCCGAGATGGGTGCGGCCGCGGTGGCGGCAGCCCGCAGTGTGGGTTATGTGAACGCAGGCACAGTGGAGTTCCTGGTCAACCCGGATACCCGCAAGTTCTATTTCCTGGAAATGAACACACGCATTCAAGTGGAGCACCCCGTGACGGAGCTGGTCACTGGGGTGGACCTTGTGCAGTGGCAGCTGCGCATTGCCGCCGGCGAGCCGCTGCCGTTTGCGCAGGCCGATTTGCGCCAGAGCGGCCATGCGATTGAGTGTCGTGTGTATGCTGAAGACCCCGCGGCTGGCTTCTTGCCGCAGGCCGGGCAGGCGCTGCGCCTGGCTTGGCCACAGATCGCCGGCCTGCGGGTGGACGCCGCCGTGGCGCAGGGCGACGCGGTAGGCAGCAGCTATGACCCGATGCTGGCTAAGCTAATCGTGCATGCTGAGGACCGCCGCGCGGCATTGGCCGCCCTACGGGAGGCGTTGGCCGCAAGCGTGCTGCTGGGCGTAACGCACAACATGGACTTTTTGCAGGACTTATTGGCGCACCCCAAGGTGGCAGCTGGGGAATTCGACACCGGCTTTGTCGAGCGGGAAATGGCTGAATGGCAGCCGGCTGAATTGACGGAATCGACCTTGTTGGCCGCGCTTTCCATCGAGATGGGCGTGACGCACGCAGATGATCAGACCACACATCCCTATTCTCCATGGGATGACCATCAGAGCTTTCGCTTGGGTGGCTCATGAAGTTTGAATACGAATACCGCGGTCAGATCCATCGCCTGGAATTGATCCCGGCGCCGGGCGGCTACGCGGTTTCCCTGAATGGCCGTTTGCTGGACAGTAGTCTCAGTCCAGACGCTACGGTAAGTGCCATGCGCCAGGGCCGCCAAGTGTGGGTGCATGCCGGCGGACGCACCTTTGTTTTGCGGCGCGTCCTGGGCGGCCGCAGTGGCTTGGCTGCGGCGGGCGAGCAGAGCCTGCGGGCGCCGATGCCCGGTCAGGTACGCAGCGTGGCAGTGAGGGCTGGCCAGGCGGTGCAGGCGGGCCAGATGCTCCTGACCCTGGAGGCAATGAAGATGGAAATCCGCATCCAGGCGCCGCGGCCGGGCAAAGTGGCCCGTCTGGCGGTGGCGGAGGGCGATAGTGTGGAGCGTGAGCAACTTTTGGTGGAGCTGGAACAGGAGACAGAGTGAGCGGACGCTATTACGATGAACTGAAAGTCGGCGAACGCATTTTCCACGGACGGGCGCGCACGGTGAGCGCCGCGGATAACCTGCTGTTCTGTGGACTGACTCAAAATACGCAGCCACTGCATTGGGATGAAGAATTTGCGCGCCAGTCTGGCTTCGAAGGCGTGCTGGTCAATGGGATTTACACCTTGGGCCTGGTGGTGGGCATCAGTGTGCCGGATTTGACCGAGGGCACGATTGTGGCCAACTTGGGCTACCAGAACGTGCGCCACCCGGCGCCGGTATATGCTGGGGACACGCTAAGCGTGGAAACCGAGGTCTTGGATATGCGGCCTTCGCAAAGCCAGCCCGACCGAGGCGTGGTGCAGCTGCGCCACACGGGCCGCAACCAGCATGGCAAGCCTGTGATCGAGGTGGAACGCAGTGTGCTTTTCCTGATGCGACCCAAGGAGAGTGATGCGAGCTAGACGCGCCCTGTTGTATGTACCCGCCAGCGATTGGCACAAACTGCAAAAGGCCGCCACACTGGGGGCGGACTGTGTTTGCCTGGACTTGGAAGATGGTGTGGCCCCCAACATGAAGGCCGAGGCGCGCCAGCTGGCTCTGCACGCCCTGCAAGAATTGGATTTTGGGCGCAGTGAGCGCCTGGTACGCCTGAATGGCGCCGAGAGTGGCTTGCAGGCGGAAGATTTGGCGGCGACCCTGCCTGGGCGACCGGATGGCGTGGTACTGCCCAAGGTCAGCCACCCAGAGCAGCTGCGCCAGATCAGCCAGCAGATCGGCCAGTACGAAACCGCGCAGGGCTGGCCGGCGGGGTCGGTGGCCTTGCTGGCACAGATCGAGAGCGCGCTGGGCCTGGTGAATGCCCGGGAGATCGCCAGCGGTGAGCCGCGCTTGCAGGCGCTGATTTTCGGCGCGGAGGATTACGCCAGCGACCTGGGCGCCAAGCGCAGCGCTAGGGCTGGCGAGGTGGCCTATGCGCGCAGCGCGGTGGTCACCTTTGCCGCCGCGTACGGTTTGCAGGCGATTGATATGCTGTGGGTGGACTTTCGGGATGGCGAAGGGCTGGCCCGGCTGGCTGCGGAAGGTGCCGGGCTGGGCTACAGCGGCATGCAAATCATTCATCCCAGCCAGATCGAGCCGGTGCAAAACGCATTCACCCCCAGCGCTGAGGAGCTGGCTGCCGCCCGGCGCGTGGTGGAGGCTTACCAAGCGAACATTGCCGAAGGACGAGGCGCCTTTGCTCTGGACGGCAAGATGGTGGATATGCCGATCGTCAAGGCTGCCCAGCGGGTGCTGGCGCGGGCTGGCGAGTAATTGAGCCAATAAAAAGGCCGGGCATTTGCCCGGCCTTTTTTGTTGGCTGAAGGTGCTATTTCTTGGGTTTGGCGTTGGTCTTGGCTGGCGCTTTGCGCTTGCTTTCGGCAGCCGGGCGAGCCTTGCGGTTGGCCCGCCAGCGGCGCACCAGGTTGAAAATAAACCACAAGGGTACGAAGATGACCAGCAGCACCGGGATCAGGAAGATCAGCACCCAAACCAGGAACTCGGCCAGGTTTTGCAGGGCGCCGATCAGGTCTTCCACAGCCTGGCGGGCAGCGCCTTCAATGCTCCAGGGGCCAATCCGGATGGGCTGCACGGCGGCATTGGCAATGATCTCCACGGTGATGGCGGAGAGGGCGGCCGATTCTTCGTAGTATTTGATCTGCCCGCGCAGCACTTCGATCTGCTCGGTGATGTAGGTCAGTTCGCGGAAGGCGGTCAGCACATCTTCGGTGTCTTCAGCGCCTTCCATGATCTGGCGCAGCTGAGTTTCGGCGGCTTCCAAGTTGCGCAGGCGAGACTGCAGGTCAGTGTACTCAGCCGTCACGTCCTGGCCGGTTTGGCTGTCGTTGGGCACATCAATGGCACCGGCGCGGATCTCATCCAGAGCTTGCTCAAATTGCTGGCTGGGTACCCGGATGGTAATGGAGCCGCGCGGCACTTCTACGCCATTGGACAAGCTGCTCTTGTAGATATTGGAGCTGACCACAAAGCCACCCAGGCGCTCTGCCAGCGAAGTGATCTCGTCCATGCGTTCTTCCGGGGAGTCGACCACGATGGAGAGATTGGCGTTGCGGATCACCAAGCGGGTGGCGTTGGCGGCGGGCGCGGTGTTGGGCGCCCCGGCGCCTGGACCCATTTCCATGATTTCGCCCGCGCCGCGCCCTTCCATGGCTACGTCCGGGGCAGGGTAATAGGCGTCTTCTACTGCGTAAGACTGCGTGGCTGCCGGGGCGGCGGCTGCACAGGCGACCAGTACGACGCTCAAACTCAGCAAAGCTACGTGGGTAAGGTGAGATATCTTCTTCATGACCTGCTCCTCAGATGTATAACGCGTGATGTGTTACTAACGATACAGGATGCGAGAAAGTTCCTACCAGCCACTGGCCAGGCGGGTGATATGCCGCTCCGGCAGGCCGGCTGCCTGCATGCGCTTTTGGACCGCCGGGATGTCGTATTCCACGCGCTGGTAGGCCCAGGTGTGTTCCTGGTCGTCAAAAATGGCAAAGGCGGCCCGCGGGTCACGGTCGCGTGGCTGGCCTACGGAGCCGGGATTGACGATGCAGCGCGGCTCCAGTACCAGAGTGCGCTCCGTCTGGGGAATATGCAGGGTGACCTGAAACTCATTCTTGTGAAAGAGCACCGGGATGTGCGTATGTCCTACGAAACAGAAGGAACTGTCAAAATGGTCAAAGTTCTCCCCGGCGGTGTAGACGTCCAATAAATACTCTAGCGTGGGTTGGCGCGGGCTGGCATGCGCCAGGGTGACCTCTTCCAGTTCCAGGCGGGGTTGCAGGCTTTGCAGAAACTCCAGCGAGTCGGGGGTGAGCCGGTTGCGCAGCCATTCCACCGAGGCGCGCGCTTCCTGATTGAAGCCGTCCAGGGCCAAAGCGCCAATGGCCGCGGCGTCATGGTTGCCTTGCAGGCAGAGCAGGTTGGGCAACTGACGCAGACGGGCGATGACCTCGTTGGGGTCTGGGCCGTAGCCCACCACATCACCCAGGCACCAAACGGCGTCCACCGGCCCGGCCAGCTGCAAGACGCTTTCCAGCGCATTCGCATTGGCGTGAATGTCGCTGAGTACCAGGGCGCGCATGGCTTGTGAGGCTAGTTGCTCAGATTGCTGGGGCCAAAGGCGCCGGGCAGCAAACCGGCCACGGTAGTTTCTTGCTTCACTTCGCCGGCAGCGTTGGCGATCAGCACCACGGTGTCCAAGCCGAATTCGGCCATGACCTGGCGGCAGGAGCCACAGGGCGTGCCGCCATCCTTGGTAACCACGGCGACCGCTTGGAACTGGCGTTCGCCTTCGATCACGGCCTGGAAGACAGCCACGCGCTCGGCACAGATGCCATCCGGGTAAGCGGCATTTTCTATGTTAGCGCCAAGATAGGTTTTGCCGTTGGCGCTGAGCAGGGCGGCGCCAACATTGTATTTGGAGTAAGGTGCATAGGCTAGCCCTTGGGCTTTTTGGGCTGCTTCCACGAGTTGGGTGCGTTGCTCTTTAGTCAGCATGGTTCGCATTATCCTCCGATGTTTCCGGGTTGGCAACCCGGCGGGCGCGTACACGACGTACCCGCCGGCCGGCCACCTGCTCCACCTTGAGGTGCAAACCTTCGGTTTCCCACTGCTCTCCGGCTTTAGGGACATGGCCAATTTCATTGAACAGGAAGCCGCCCACCGTGTCTGCGTCCTCGCTGCTCAGTGAACTGCCCATGATCTCGTTGAAATCGTCTAAGTTGAAGCGGCCATGGAATATGTATTCTTCGTCTGAGATCTTCTGATAGGGCAATTCTTCGCCCTGGTCGTATTCGTCCTGAATTTCGCCGACGATCTCTTCCATCATGTCCTCTAGCGTGACCAGGCCGGCGACTCCGCCGTATTCATCCACCACGATGGCGATGTGGAAGCGCCCCGCTTGCATTTCCGCCAGGAGCGCATCCAGCTTCTTGGATTCGGGTACGAAGTTGACGTTGCGCAGTAGGTCGCGCAGCGAAGAGGTCTGGCCGCCACCATTCCACACCTTGAGCATGTCTTTGGCGTAGAGCAGGCCGATGATGTTGTCTATAGTTTCGCTGTAGACCGGCACGCGTGAGTAGCCTGTTTCGATCAGGGCACTGCGCGCCTCGTCTATCGTGGTATTGACGTCCAGGGCGAAGATGTCGATGCGCGGCAGCATGATCTCGCGCACCAGGGTGTCGGCGAATTCGAAGATCGAGAAGATCATGCGGCGTTCTTCTTTTTCCAGCACGCCTTCGCGCTGGCTGGCGTCTACGAACAGGCGCAATTCATCTTCGGTGATGGTGACTAGTTGCTGCGGCTCCCGACTGCGGCTGGCCAGGCGCGTGGGCAAGGCCAACAACGGCCCCATCAGCGCGGCAACAATCTGGGCCATGGGGGTCAGGCGCACCGCCCAACCTTCCGGGTCGTTTAGGATGCGGCGTTCCACAAAGAATTCCACCAGCCAGATACCCAGGCTGGTCAGCGCCAGCCAGCCGGCCAGTATGGGCAGCGGGACGACGCTCTCATCGAGTGGGATGACCATGGCCAAGACCAGGCCGGCGATCAAGAAGCGCAGCACGGTGAGCAGCAGGCGCAGACTGTCGCGCAAGCTGGCTCGCCGCCGGATAAGTTCCAGCGTTTTTTCGCTTTTGAGGCCTAATTCTTCACTTTGAGCTGCCAGGCGGGAGGAGCGTGCATTCAGTAAACCGGCGCGAGTGGCCGTAACAATCAAATCGATGAGGAGTAAAACGACAAGCAGGGTGATAAGCGTACTAATCTGGTTCCTCCAGTTTACGGATGGCGCGGGCGGGGATGCCGACCACTACGGTGCGGGCGGGCACGTCTTTGGTGACAACCGCACCCGCGCCGGTGCGGGCACCCTGGCCGATGCGCAGCGGGGCCACCAGCATGGTGTCGCTGCCAATGAATACGTCGTCTTCGATGATGGTCTTGTTTTTGTTCTCGCCGTCGTAATTGGCAGTGATGGTGCCGGCCCCGATATTGACGTTGGCCCCAATAGTGGCGTCTCCGATGTAGGAGAAATGGCCCATCTTGGACCCGGGACCCAAGGTGGAGTTCTTGACTTCACCAAAGTTGCCCATATGGACGTGGTCGCCCAGGTGGGTGTCCTTACGCAGGTGGGCAAAGGGGCCAATATCTACGTGGTTTTCCATCACCGCCATTTCCACCACGGCGGCTTCCACCCGGCAGGCGTTGCCAATGCGACTGTGGCGCACTACCGTGTTGGGGCCTATATGGCAATCTTCCCCGATGTGAGTGTCGCCCTGCAGGATGGTGTTGGGCCAAATCACCGTGTCCTGGCCGATGGTGACGCCGGGTTCGATGTAGGTGGATGCCGGGTCGACCAAGGTCACGCCGGCCAGCATCCAATGGCGATTGATGCGCTGGCGCAGGGCGGCTTCGGCCTCCGCCAGATGCTCGCGGGTGTTGACGCCGATAGCTTCTTGCGGATCTTGCAGCACCACGGCCTCGACGCGTTCGCCGGCAGCGGTGGCAATTTCGAGCAGGTCGGTGAGGTAATACTCGCCCTTATTGGCCGAGGGGTGCAGCTTGTCCAGCGCCGGCCACAGCCAATCGGCGCGGAAGCAGTAAGCGCCCACGTTGAGTTCGTCGATGGCCAGCTCTTCCGGCGTGGCTTCGGCTTCTTCAATAATGGCCAACACGCCGCCCTCCGCGCCGCGTTTGACGCGGCCGAAGCCACGCGCATTCGGTTGACGCAGGGTGAGCATGCTGAATGGGCCGGGGTTGGCCTGCTGGGTTTCCAGCAGTAGCTTGAGCGTGGCTGCGGTGAGGAGCGGCAGGTCAGCATTGCTGACCAGTACCAGGTCTGCCCCGCCTTGCAGGGCAGCGCGGGCCTGCAGCACCGCGTGGCCGGTGCCCAGTTGCTCGATTTGCTCAACAAAATCAGCGCGCTCGCCTACGGTCTGGCGCATGGCTTCTGCCCCGTGGCCGACCACCAGCAGCGGCCGGGCCGCAGTGGCATCCACGGCAGCCCGTAGGGCGTGCAGCACCATGGGCGTGCCGCCCAGCGGATGCAGCAGTTTAGGCAGCTTGGAACGCATGCGCGTGCCTTTGCCCGCGGCGAGTAAGACGACACGCGCGCTCATAAACACCGGCCTTTAGTGGTCAGATCTGAGTTAAAGAGGAAAAACGAACTAGGTAAAGGAGGTTCTTCAGGGAGTTCGGTAGACATATGTGTTTGTATCAGTCGGGGCGCCTGGACTCGAACCAGGATCCACGGATTCAAAGTCCGGTGTGCTGCCATTGCACCACGCCCCAGGGTGCCTTGCAATGCTTAAAAAGGCAGACAAAATTGTAACATGCGCAGGAGTGACTGCCAAATCAGCGCGATAGGCTAGTTACCGGGCGTAAGCCCAAGCAGTGAAGCCTGCTCGTAGGTCAGTGTGCCGGCGGCTGGCAGCAGCTGCAAGTCCTGTTCCTGCTCTTTCCAGAACTTATCGGTCTCACTGCGGTTGATGGGCTTGGTCTCGGCTAGCTCCAGAGCGGCTTCCAGCTGTGGGTCTGTGGTGACGCTGGCGGGTGTCTGGGCTGGCTGGTTGCGTTCAGCCTGCCAATGCTCCAGCTCTGGCAGGGCGCGCCGGAGGCATTGGCTGATCGCCTCTGTGTGAGCGGCCAGGCGGGCGGCATTCAGTGGTTGGGTGGCCAGCAGCAGAGCGTAGCCCGGCTGCATGCTGCTCAGCAGCAGGTGCTGGTCGGCGCTGCGGAAGGCTTGCAGAGATTCTGGCGCCAGGTGTGCGGCGGCGTGGTGGGCGGCCAGCAAATGCGGGCTGAGGGTGGCGCGCAGCTGGGCAGGCAGGTCACCAGTGTGGGCCAGCAACTGACCGTGGCGGTTGTACAGGCCCGCGCCGCCAGCTTGCAGGTTGAAAAGCAATTCGTCCAGCCATTGAGCGATCTGGCTGGGTTGGCCGGCCGGTTCTGCGGGCAGGCTCGCCTGGATTTCCGGCGGCAGGAAGCTGCGCACCAAGCCAAAGATGCGCTCAACCGCGTCGAGCAGGTCGGCCAGTTCCACTGGTTTATAGAAGAAAGCGTGTACGCCCGCTTTGGCCGCCAGGCTGCGGATCTTAGGGTCATGCGTGGCGCTGAGCAGGATGGTCTGCAACTCTGGGTTTTGCTGGCGGCCACGCTGCATTAGCTCCAGGCCGGAGAGGCCGGGTGAAGCCACATCGGCGATCAGCAGGTCAAAGCGTTCGGCCAACATGGCCTGGGCGGCCTGCTGCGCCCCGGACACGAGCTGGACGCGGATGGAGACATCCAGCCGCTCCAGGCCGCTGCGCAGCATGGCGCCAATCTCTGGCTGTTCTTCCAACAGCAGGATGGATTTCGCTTGCCGAACGCTCATTCTGGGCATTCTAGCATTGCAGTTTTATTTGGGCTGGCTGGAGGGCTGGCGGATTTGGGCTAATTGCGATCCAGGACGACCCAGGGAGAGCCGTGTTTAGGATTGGCCCGCACCTGAAGTGGTACCTGGTAAGCGCTCTGCAGCGTTTCCTGGGTGAGTACGCTGGCTGGTGCGCCCTGAGCCCGGATGCGGCCGTTGACCAGCAGCACCAGGCGGTCCGTATATACCGAAGCCAGATTAAGGTCGTGCATGGCGATCAGCACGGCCAATTGGCGTTCTGCCACCATGCGGCGCAGCAGTTCCAGCAAGCCTACCTGATGGTGCAGATCCAGGTGGGCTGTGGGCTCGTCCAGCAACAGGATGGGGCAGTCTTGCGCCAAGGCCCGCGCCAGCAGCACGCGCTGTTTTTCCCCGCCGGAGAGCTCGCCAGTCAGCCGGTCTGCCAACGCCTCAATCTCGGCGGCCTGCAGGGCTTCCTGAACCTTGGCCTCGTCGCTGAGGCTCAGCCGCCCCAGCCAGTTGAGGTGGGGTGTGCGGCCCAAGGCAACGCACTGCAGCACACTGAAGGCGGGCGGCAGGTCTGAGGCTTGCGGCACCACTGCGATTTGCCGGGCGCGCTGCGCCTCTGGCAGATCGGCTAAATCAGTTTCGTTGATCAGCACCTGGCCGCCGCTGGGGCGGATCACGGCGCTGAGGGCGCGGATCAGGCTGGTTTTGCCGGCGCCATTAGGGCCGATGAGCCCCAGAATTTCGCCGGGTTTCAGGCTGAGATTGATGTCTTGGAGCACGGACTTGTCGCCATAGGCGACGGAAAGTTGACGGCTGGTCAGCATGGCTACCAATACAGTTGCGCCTTGGTGCGCCGCAGCAACCAGAGGAAGAAAGGTACGCCCGCCAGGGCGGTCAGGATGCCGATGGGCAGCACCTCAGGTGCAAGCACCCAACGCGCCAGCAGGTCGGCCAGCAGCAGGGCGCTGGCCCCGCCAATCACGGACAGCGGCAGCAGCAGGCGGTAGTCGCCGCCCCAAACCAGGCGCATGGCGTGCGGCACGATCAGACCGACGAAGCCGATCATGCCGGAGAAGGCCACCGCCGCCGCCGCGGCCAGCGAAGCCGCCACGATCAGCAGGAGTTTGACGCGCTCCACGCGCAGGCCCAGCTGCTGGGCTTGCTCCTCACCCATTTGCAGGACGTTAAGCTGATGGCCGGACAAGAGCAAGATGATCAGGCCCACAGCAATGTAGGGCAGAGCGGCCCAGACGGGGTGCCAGCCGCTGAGAGACGCACCACCCAGCAGCCAAGCCAGGGCGCGGCGCAGCTCGTTGTTGGAATACAGCATAAAGAATGAACTGAGCGCGGTGGCAAAGGAGCTGACCGCCACACCGGCCAGCAACAGTGTCGTGACCGGCACGGCCTTGCCCACCCGGGCAATTGCCATGACCAGCAGTACGGCCAACAGAGCGCCGGCAAAGGCCGCGGCGGGTACCGCGTAAAAGCCCAGCAGGTCACTGGGCCAAGCCTGCGCCATGACAAAAACGGCGCCCAGCCCGGCGCCGGAGGCCACGCCGATCAGGTAAGGATCGGCCAGCGGGTTGCGGAAAAGGCCCTGGTAGGCCGCGCCGCTGCTGGCCAGCGCCGCGCCGGTCAGGGCGATCAGAAAGGTGTGCGGCAGGCGGATGCTGTACAGGATGGTGGCGGTGGTGCTGGATATTGGGTTGCCCAGCAGGGTTTGCAGCACTTCCTGCGGAGGAATGAATACCGAACCGACGGCAACGCTAAAGATTAACGCTAAAGCCAACACCAGGCTGTTGGCGAGAATGGGGTGTTTGCGTAACCACGTCTTCATCAGAAAGAGGCGCTGCCTGCCTTAGGCAGGCAGCGCCATGTTTGTGTTGTGTTTAGTTGAACCGATCGGGGTGGAGCAGGCGGGCGAGTTGCTCCAACGCTTCCACCAGGCGGGGGCCAGGGCGGCTGATCAAATTATCGTCAAAAGGATGCACCTCGCCGTTTTGAACGGCCGCCAGGGTGCCCCAGCCGGCGCGGGCGGCTACTGATTCAGCTGTGACGCCAAAGTTGGAGTCGCCCAGAACGATCAGGTCTGGGTTGCGTACCAGCAATTCTTCGATGCTCACCTGGGGATACATTCCCAGGTCCGCCACGATATTCTCGCCGCCGGCGCGGGTGATGATCATGTCAATGAAGGTGCCCTCGCCCGCGCTCCAGGGAGCCGCAGGGTCTGAGGCGTCCAATTCATAGAACACGGCAGGCGTTTCCGTCCTGCCAGCCAGAGCGTCGTCCACATCGGCAATGCGGTCCTGCAGGTCAGCCACCAGGTCGTTGGCCTCCTGGTCGCGGCCGGTCAGCTGGCCCACGGTGTAGATGTTTTGGTACAGGCCTTCAAAATCGCTGGGGTCGCCCAGCCAATAGACTGTAATGCCCAGCGTCTCCAGGGCGGTGACCTGTTCGGGCGGGGTGGTGCCGGCGGCCAACACCAAGTCGGGTTCCAGACTGGTGATGAACTCCGTGTTCAAAGAGCCATAGGTGTCGCCGATATCGGCGACATTGGCGGCTTCGGCCGGGTAATCGGAATACATGTCACGGCCAACCAACTGGCTGCCCGCGCCGAGGGCGAAGAGCAGTTCCGTGTTGGAGGGCGCCAGCGAGACGATCTGCTGCGCGGGAGTCTCCAGCGTGATCTCGCGACCCATACCGTCGGTGACGGTTAAGGGGAAAGCGTTTTCAGCAACTTCTGGAGCGACAGGCGCCTCGGCTACATCCACTTCAGGCGCAGGCAGCTCAGCCACGGGCGCGCCACAGGCGGCCAGCAGCAGACTGAACAGCAACAGGGTGCTAAGCAAATTCTTAAGTTTCATTCTCAGTTCTCCTTGCGAGTTAAACAAAAAACCCTGCACGTCGGCAGGGGACACTGGCGGGAAGAGGCTTCCGGCTGGTGCACCTCCCTTCCACGAGGACGAGTGCGAAACAAGCTATGGGCCGGCGACCTGGCTTAATGCTCCAAGAGAGCAAATTACAGTTGCGGGACAGCGCCGGATTCACACCGGCTTCGCAGTTATGCCGCGAGATTGCGGCCACCCATAGCAATGTTAAGGTGGCGTGATTGTATAGGGTGGTAAGGCTAGCGTCAAGAGCCGGGCTTTGGAGTAGACTTGCGCCATGCCCAATATGCTGACATTGGTGGTGGGGGCCCGACCTAATTTTATGAAAGCGGCTCCGTTGATGGAGTCGATCGCCGCGCGCCAACGCTTTACGGCGCGGCTGGTGCACACCGGCCAGCACTTTGATGCCAACATGTCACAGATCTTTTTTGAGCAGCTGGGCCTGCCGCAGCCGGACGTATATCTCAATATTCAAGGCGGCAGTCCGGCGGAGCAGATCGGCCGCATGGTTTTGGAGCTTGAGAAAGAGTTCCAAAACCACCAGCCTGAGATGGTTGTCGTGTTTGGGGATGTCAATTCCACCCTTGCGGCGGCGGTGGTGGCCAACAAGCTCAACTTGCCGCTGGCGCACGTAGAGGCCGGCCTGCGCAGTTTTGACCGCAGCATGCCGGAGGAGCACAACCGCATCGTCACCGACATGCTGGCTGATGTACTTTTTACGCCTTCCCCGGACGGCGATGAGAACCTGCTGCGCGAGGGCGTGGCTGCCGAGCGTATCTTCCGCGTCGGCAACATCATGGTGGACAGCCTGAAACGCTTCCAGCCTGTCGCAGAGGCGCTGGCCGCCTGGGAGACCTTTGGTTTGCCGCGCGGCCGATATGGCTTGATCACTCTGCACCGCCCGGCCAATGTGGACGATGTGGAGATCTTGCGCGGCTTGGTCGATGTGCTGGTGCAGATCCAAAAGGATGCCCCCCTAATCTTTCCGGTGCACCCGCGCACCCGTGAGAAGCTGCGCACGCAGCAGCTGTTGGCTCCCCTGGAGCAGGCTGGGGTGCTGGTGGCCGAGCCGATAGGTTATTTGGAGTTCCTCAGCCTGATGACGCAGGCGCGCTTTGTGCTGACCGATTCGGGCGGAATCCAGGAAGAAACCACCATGTTGGGCGTCCCCTGCCTGACGGCCCGCGAGAACACCGAACGGCCGATCACCATCAGCCAGGGCACCAACCGGCTGGTGGGCAACCGGCCTGAAGGCATCTTGGAAGGTTACAGGCACTTGCAGGCCGCGCCAACGCAACCGATACACCCGGAGCTTTGGGACGGCCAAACTGCCTTACGCATCGAAGAGATCTTGGCGGCCAAACTGCTGAAATAAACCTAGCGCGACTACTCTTGACGTTCCTTAGTTCGCGTGTCAGAATTCAAATTCTGAAAGCTCAAATGAAACAGCACGAATACCGCCTCCTGGAGGCGATCTCTGAGGACGATACCGTCACCCAGGCTGGTCTGGCGACCCACTTGGGCATCGCCGTCGGCAGTGTCAACTGGTACATTAAGCGACTAATCAGCCGCGGCTACCTCAAGGCGACCCGCATGGACCGCACTCGCCTGCGCTACAACTTGACGGCCGAAGGCATGAATGCCTTTAAGCGCAACGCCACTCAATACGTACGCGATTCGCTCAAGGTGTACTACGGACTGCGCCTGCAGGCCAAGCAGTTGATTACAGAGATGAAAGGCCGCGGCATCGCCCAGGTTGCTTTGACGGGCGATGAACCCGAGCTGGATATCTTCCGTCTGTCTTGCCTCGAAGTGGGTATTGACCCGCAAAGCGATACCGATTGGGTCGTGCGCTACGCAGACGGCGAATATTCTCTGGAGCGCAAAGCGTGATGAAAAAGCCCGTAGTGTATGCGGTCATTCCGGCGCGCGGTGGCTCCAAACGGCTGCCGCGCAAGAATGTGCAAATGCTGTGGGGCAAGCCGCTGATCTATTGGGCCGTGCGCGCCTGCCAGCAGTCCAGCTATATCAGCGAGTGCTACGTCTCCACCGAAGACGACGAGATCGCCAGCCTGGCGGAGCAATTCGGCGCCAAGCTGATTCGCCGGCCTGCACAGCTGGCAGGTGACGCGGCCTTTAAGCAAGACGTCATCGTGCACGCTGCCGAGAGCTTTGCCCACAAACCCGATCTGGTCGTGTCAGTGCAGGCCAATTCGCCTGAAGTGCGTGCAGCTGACCTGGACGCGGCGATTGCCAAACTGATCGAGAATGATCGCAGCGAGATCTTTTCTGTGGATGAGAGCCTGCTGCAAAATGCCGCGTTTCGTGTGATGAAATACGATTATGTCTTCCAGAAATCGTTGAGCACCTACTGTGGCGTGTTTGTCACACGCTATGTGGATGTGCACACCATGGAGGACATCCAATTTCTGGAACAAAACTCCCAACCCAGTGATAGGTAACAGCTATGCATAAACACCCTGCCCTAGGACAAACCTACTTGATCGCCGAAATTCACCCGCAGTTCAGCGGCGACATGACGCGCGCCAAGACCATCATTCAGCAGTGCAAGCTGGGTGGGGCCGACGCGGTCAAGGTCCAGCTGTATGATTCCAAAGTCCTGTTTGGCGATGAGTTGCGCAGCTATGTGCAGATCGAGAAAGACGAACTACAGGAGCTCAAGCAGTACTGCGACAACCTGGGCATTGATTTGTCCGCGTCTATATTTACGGCCAACCGTGTGCTGTGGTGTGAGGATCTGGGCTTCAAATATTACAAGATTGCCAGCCGTACGGTGGAAGAAGACCCTGCGTTGTGCGCGCAAATCTTCGAAACCGGCAAACCGGTGCTGATCTCGCTGGGCATGTGGGACTGGCAAACTAAGGGCGTGCCTTTTGACAACGAGCAGGCTGTGTATTTCTACTGTGTGTCCAAGTACCCCACCCCCGCCAGCGAAGTAGTCATGCCCGATTTCCCCAACAGCATTTTTCAAGGATACAGCGACCACACGGTGGGCGTAGGCGCCTGTGCCTTTGCCTTGGCTCGTGGAGCAACCTACATTGAGAAGCATTTCAGCCTGAACAAAACCTTCCATGTCCCGACCGAGATGGGCCATGCGGGTTCCATGGACCTGGATGACCTGCGCCAACTGCGCTACTACGCAGACACCTTTAGCTTGCTGCAGAGCAACCTGGGTTAATTACTATGAAAGCCACCATCATTGTCACTTCATACAATTACGGTGCGTACATCGATCGCTGCCTGCGCAGCTGTCTGACTCAGAATTTTCCCAACAATGATTATGAGGTCATTGTGGTCGATGACGCCAGCACAGACAACACGGTAAAGATCTTGGCGAAATTCAAGAAGCATAAGAACTTCCGCTATTTTGTGAACGAAGAGAACAAAGGCGTTGCAGAATCCGCCAACGTAGGCATCCGTGAGGCCATGGGCCAATACTTCGTGCGCGTGGATGCGGACGACTACATCAATGAAGACCTACTCCTGTTTCAGACCCGCTACCTGGCGGAAAACCACGAAGCCTTTTGCGTCTCCTGCGACTATGTCATGGTGGATGAATTCGGCAACAAGCTCGAACGCAAGTATGCGGAAACCGACCCGGTGTCCTGCGGCATCATGTATCGCACAGACCTAATTCGCAACTTGGGGATGTACAACAGCGAATTCCGCCATCGGGAAGAGGAGGAACTGCGCGCCCGCTTGGCGGAGTATTACCAGATCCATCATTTGCGCATTCCGCTGTACCGCTACCGCATGCACGAGAGCAACAAGACCAAGAATAAAGCCGCCATGGATCAGTTCAAGACCTATGTCGACCTAATCAAGAAAAAGAAGTGATCCTCAAAATGAAAGCAGCTTTTCTGGTGCATCGCAAAGATTTCTACAAGTACATGGGGCCATTGATTCAGGCTGCCTTGGCCCGTGGGTGGCAGTGCGAAGCTTGGTTGTATGCCGGCAGAGAGAGCAAGGAATATCTTGCTTTGAAGGATCAACCGCTTCCAACTCGTTTTGCCGGGAGCGTGAAGCTGGAATGGTTTCAGCAGGAAAGTGATGTTCCGAGTCTAGCGCAGCGCTCTGCCCCGGACGTAGTATTTTCCCTGCACCCGCGCAGTCGTTATGGGGATGCTGCCTGGAACACTTGCTTTGTCACGTTGCATCACGGGGTGGACACTTTTCTTCGTGTTTCCCCCGAAGACTTGCTAAGCTCCGATTTGATTTGCTTGCAAACTCCTTATTGGCTGCAGTGGGGGAGTGAGTACTTTGCGGCACAGGGTCTAGGGTCGGGGGCAGGAATTCGCCAAAAGCTGGAGGCCAAGGTTGTCTATACGGGTACGCCGCGTCTGGACATTGCTACCCAACTGGATGCAGAGCTCATCCGGCAGAAGCATGGCATTGCGGATGGCAAGCCGGTGGTGCTGTACTTTCCCATCAATGTGGCTTATTGGCCTGGGCATTGGCCCGCCTTCTTTGCCAGCAAAGGCACAGAGCGCTTGAAGGCTTTTGGGCGTGGTCTGCGCGATGAAGGCTTGGCGTTTCTGAAGTATCTCCCTTGGTTGCTTTTTGGCTGGAATGACGAGGCTCTAACCCGCGCCGTGCGGCGTTTTTGCGACAAAAACGATGCTTTTTTGGTAGCTAAGGGCCGTCGCAAGGATTTGCTGCGCCCTGCAAGCCAGGACATGGCGGATTTGGCGATTTATGATGAAGAGTTTTATCCAGCAACCATCTATGAGCTGATGAGTATTGCGGATGTATGCATTCATTCCTATAGCAGCGCCGCCTTTGAGATGACGCTGTTTGATGCGTTTGGCATTTGTGTGGATCGCCCCAACTTGGATGAATTGAGCCATAAACTGTGGCGAACAGCCCACCAAGGCGGTGTGTTTAATTTTGAAGGCGTAAATCACTGGACCTGCATCCCGCAAATGATTCTTGGTTTTGGGGCCAAAAGCTTGATCGATTTACGTGTGGATGCTAAGGCATTAAAAAACTATATTCGCACCTACGTGGATCCGGGAGATGGCAGCTCGAGCGAACGCATTTTGGACCGTGCAGCCGCCCGGACTGCGCAAAAGAGAGCCAACCCACTGGTTGGCTAAAGGCAAGCACGAATGGCATCTCAAACTTCGACTTCACCAGTCGGTGAAAAGGCCAGCACATTTTTTTGGACTTATTTGCGTCCCAACTTTCACTTGGTGTTGCTGCTTATTTTCTGTTACTTTCTGGTTTCCCTGCTGACCGCGGCCCAACCATTGGTCATGGCGCCCATGCTGGATATTGTCTTGGGCAACTTGTCCATGGAAAATACTCCTGCACAACCAGAAGCCTTAGGCAGCTTGGACCTGAACAACATCGGCGCCTATTTGCTTTCCATCCTCGCCGGATTCGAACTGAGCCAATGGCAAACTGTTTGGGCCATGGCTATTGCCTATCTGGTGATTTCGATCCTCTTGTATCTGCTGAATTTTGGTGTCTATCTGCTTGCCTTATGGATTCGTATCAATTCAGAACGCGAGATACAAAAGGACCTGTTTGCTCATGTCATCTCGCTTTCGTTGGATTTCTTCCATCGAAAGCGCACTGGAGAGCTCATCTCTCGCCTGGATCAAGATACGCGGGCTACCGTATCAGGTCTAGCCAACATTGCCCGCAGCGTAGTTGTTTCCAGCTTCCTGGCCCTGTTTTACAGCGCCTTGCTCGTCCGCACCAATGTGCGCTTGACCCTCTTTATTATCTTGGCTGGGGCTTTGCATTACGGCCTTACTCAATTAATCCGCAATCCAATCAAGCAGCGCGTGCGTGACCAGTTCAATATTATGGCTGATAATACAGCCTATATTCAGGAAGTCATTTCCAGTATTCGGGTGGTTAAGTCGTTTGTCGCTGAAGCGTATGAACGCATGCGTCTAAGCAATATCATAGAACGGCTGCGCCTAATCAACCTGCGCTATGGGGTTTTTAAACATGTAGATGAGCCCGTTGGACAGATCATCAATGCCATCAGTAACGTAGCGATTTTGTTGTTGGCCACTCAGGAACTCTTTCAGGGAACTCTTACGCCGACAGGCTTCTTTCTTTATCTTTATGTGGGGCGAGCTGTTCTGGATCCGATTACTGACCTGGCGCGCACCTATACAGCCCTGCAGACTACGTTTGCTACCAGTGAGCGCGTGCGCGATTTATTCAGTGAACAGCCCAGCATCCGGGGCGGCGAGATAGCAGTCCAGCAGTTGAAACAGGACATTCGTTTTAGCGATGTGGCTTTTTCCTATGCCGATAGCCCGGTGCTTACGAATGTGGATATTCAAATCCGCAAGGGCCAGATAACCGCCCTGGTAGGCCCCAGCGGGGCAGGCAAATCCACGTTGTTCGATCTGCTGCTGCGTTTCTATGACCCACAAGAAGGCCGTATTTTGGTCGACGGCAAGGATCTCAGGGAGCTGGATCTGAGCGAATATCGCCGGCTGTTCGGCGTGGTTTCGCAGGAGAGTTTGCTCTTTAATGCCAGCGTGTTTGACAATATTGCTTATCCGGGGTTGGATGTTTCTCTAGCAAATGTAAGGGAAGCAGCCCAAATCGCCAACGCTGACGAATTTATTGAACGCATGCCGCAAGGTTATAACAGCCTGATCGGCGACCGTGGTGTGCTGGTTTCTGGTGGCCAACGCCAGCGCTTGGCGATCGCCCGAGCGGTGGTACGTAAGCCGCAGATCCTATTGCTGGATGAAGCAACCAGTTCATTGGACAGCGAATCAGAGAAATTGGTGCAAGATGCTATCGATCGGGTGATCCGCGGCACCACAGCGGTGATCATTGCTCACCGGCTGTCCACGGTGATCCACGCCGACCAAATCGTAGTGCTGGACCAAGGGCGCGTAGTGGACCAAGGCAAGCATACTGAGTTGCTGGCGCGCTGTGACTTATACCGTTCCCTGTGCGAATTGCAATTTGATCTGAAGACCGACTGAGGAATCATGAAGCAATACCGATACAAGAACCGAGAAGAGTATATTGATGCCCAGGTTGTTCGCAGCAGAAACAAGTTCGGCTATTGCAAAGTGTATTTCACCGACTTGGTGCGCTACAAGCGACTTTTGAGCCTTCATCAGACGCGTCAGCAGCAACCGTCCATCTCAGGCGCTATCTTGTGCTTGGGTGTTCGCTCAGGCGCGGAAGTGGACATGTTCCGAGCGACGTTCTATGGACCGTTAATGAGGCTTCACACAATGCAAGAGATTGCCCGCCGCGCTGACCGGTCGAAGCATGGCGAAGAAAAGATCCGCCTGGCCAAACGTTTGGGGATAGGCTCGGGAAATCCCCATGATGGCCGTGTATGGGGCGTGGAGATCAACCCTGACGCCGCTCGTGAAGATATTCATGTAGGCAGTTTTGATGACCTTCCAAAAGAATGGACTGGCAAATTTCAACTGCTGTATTCCAATTCCTTCGACCATTCTGTCGACCCCCAGCGCACGATAAGTGAATGGAAACGCGTGGCAGCCCCAGGCGCCTACATCATGATTGGTTTTGCGCCGGGAACAGATGCGAGTCACACAGATCCGTTGGGAGGAATGACGATCACACAGATGATTGAGCTTTGGCAGCTGCCCGTGGTGTTTGCTTCGGAAACCCTGAATCGCGGCGGATACCACGAGATTTGCTTTCAAATGAGTTAGCCCACATGTTGGCAAGACTTGCTCGGTTTATTACCAAACGCTTGATCACATTTCTCTCAGTACATGAGCAGGGAGAGCTGGCTTTTTTGATTCTTGAAAAAATGACGACAAAAGATGCTGCACGGGCCGCAGAGCCGTTAATGCGCTTGGACAGCAAAGTCCATGAGTTGCATGGGCAGGCAGCCATTGCACAGAACCGCGGGATACACCCCAAGCATGAGCTTACGGATTACCATCAGTTCTTTGTGGAGCGAATTCAGCCCGGCGAGCACGTATTGGACTTCGGCACTGGAATTGGGGCAGTCGCTTCTGATATTGCGGAACAGACTAAAGCCTTGGTTGATGGAATTGATATTGTTCCAGAGAACATTGCCACAGCACACCTGCGCTTTTCGCACTCACAGGTGCAGTATTTTGTAGGAGATGGGTTGAAGATTAGCCCAAATCCGCCGTATGACATTGTGGTGATGTCGAATGTATTGGAGCATCTGGAACAGCGCCCCCAGGCCCTAAAGTCGATTCAGCAAGCCAGCCAAGCAAAGCGCTTTTTGATCCGCGTACCCTCTTTTGAGCGCGATTGGCGCGTACCCTATAAGCGTCGCTTGGGGGTCGAATGGCGTCTGGACGAAGACCATAAAACAGAATTTACTGAGGTGCAATTCCGCGCGGAGTTGGCCGAAGCTGGCTTTGAAATCGTGCATTTAGAAATTCGCTGGGGCGAGATTTGGGCAGAGGCGTTGGTCTCTGGGTAATTGCCCTATGCTGCCTTTTAAAGACAAACCGCTTTCCGAAATATCAGGCGATGATATTTCGTACTCGCTGCGCAGGTATTATGTAGACAGCTTTCAGCAAAAGCTCTTTGCCCAGATTTCATTCCCCAGTCGCGTACTGGACATAGGCGGTGTCCGAGGAGTAACCCGTGGCGAGTTCCGTATGCCTGATGATTTTCGCCGCGTGGTCCTAAACATTCGGCGAAGTCACCAGACCGACCTGGCAGCGGATGCAGCTTTACTTCCGCTAGTTAGCAAGCAATTTGATGTGGTTTTGTGCGCCGAGGTATTGGAACATGTGATTGCGCCTCCGGCTGTGCTGCACCAGACTTGGCGGATACTTAAACCGGGAGGGCGCCTGATAGTTACTGTGCCGTTTTTGTTCCGTCAGCATGCAGACCCGAGCGATTATGGTCGCTATACCGAATGGTACTGGAGAGCACATCTGGAGCGGTTGGGCTTTGAGAATATCCAGATTGAAAAACAAGGTTTGTTCTTTAGTGTTTTTGTCGACATGCTGCGCCATTGGATGGCGAATAATTTACTCAACGGCGGCGGTTTCTATCGACTACGCTCATGGTCATTCCGCAAGATATATCTTGTTTTGCGTAAATACGCCCTCCGTTTCGATGAGCAACCTGTACATCAAGTACAAGCCTTTTGGGGCGCATACCCTGGCGGCTTTGGCATCCAGGCTTTCAAACCAGAACAACGATGAAACCGCGCATTGCTTTTCTGCTCCAGATGTTTGGCGTTGGAGGGATGCCAAAGTGGCTCTTCCGCCTGGCAGGCGAGCTTAGAGACGAATTCAATTTCTACTTCGTGGCGACCCATTCCAATCATTTTTTACCGGACTATGCTCAAGTAGCTCAAGTGGACTTTGTGCCTCCCAGCCGCTGGGCGTTAGCCTGGCACTTGTGGCGTCATCGGATTGATTTAGCCCAGGTGGCCAACTTGCGCTTGTACACAGATGCGGCCCGCTTGGCTGGTGTGCCTAGCGTGATCGAGCGCGTGGATGGCGTGCGCGGCGGCGCGGCACTTAACCGCAAAGATGGCTTAGATATGGTGGTAGCCTCCACGCGAGGCATGCTGCGGCGTTTGGAGGCCGTGGTTTCGCCAGAAAAGGCTCGCTTGATTTACAACGGTGTGGATTTGCAAGCATTTGATGCCGCCTCGATTGAACGGTTCGGTTTGGATCAAGATGCTGTAATCATTGGGCGTACCTCCCGCCTGGCTGGAGGCAAGAATATTTCGCTGCTGATCGCTGGAGTTAAGCAATTGCGCCAGCAGCCGGGCTACCAGCACGTGCATCTGGTAATTTGCGGTGGAGATACAACCCAGCCTGGCGCTCCGCCTATGTTGCAGCAATTGCGGGATGAGGCTGCAGACCTGGGCGCCGCCGTAATCTTCACCGGTGAACTGGCGGATCCGATCCCGGTGACCAAGGGATACGATATCGCCACCTGCACTTCGCTACCTGATAATGAGGGTATCCCCAACTCGCTGATCGAAGCCATGGCCGCTGGGAAACCCGTGGTGGCCAGTGCCGTCGACGATATCCCAGAGCTGGTAAAGGATGGCGAAACCGGCATTTTATTTGAAAGCAATAATTTGGACCAGTTGACCGCCGCTTTGCGGCAATTGGTGGATGATGCCAGTTTGCGCAGACAAATGGGCCTGGCCGGCCGTCAAGTCGTGGAGCAAAATTTTGAGTTGCACACCAGGGCTGGGGAATATCGAAACCTTTACCGTGACTTGGTTGCGGCCAATGGGCTGCATATACTGAATAGATTCGCCAGGATTTCGGGACATGCTTAGCGTTCGTTATCTGGCCCGGAAACTGAAACACAAGCTTGGGTTGAGTGGGCGACCAGAGCTGTATTTTGTGGTCCCCGAAGTCAACTGGATATTGGATTGGGTGGCCCACTATGTGGCGCAAGAAATGCCCAGTTTTGGCTTGCCAGCCAGCAAGATACCTTTTGCCGATAAATTGGTTGGGCAGATCGTTCATTTTGGTTCTTTGTGGGAGATCCAGGCTGGATTGCAACGATCTGTGATGCGCGACAATTATGTTGTTGGGACAATTTTTCACGGAATTCGCGGCGACGCCAGCTTTGAAAATGCTCTGGCCAAAATTGTCCAGCAGCAAGACCAGTTCTTGAAACTGCATACCGCCAGCACGATCATGGAAGAACGCTTTAAAGCGTGGGGAATATCCCCTGATAAGATCGTCAACATCCCGTTGGGCGTCGATTTGCAAACATTTCACCCGTCCAGTGAAGAAGCACGTCGGGCTGCTCGAGAACGCTTAGGCATTCCGCAAAACGTGTTTGTTGTTGGGTCTTTCCACAAGGACGGGGTGGGCAGCCAGGAAGGCTTGGAGCCCAAGCTGATCAAGGGGCCAGATGTTCTGTTGGAGGTGGTCTCCAAGCTTAAAGGCAAAATGCCTGTTTTTGTTTATCTCACCGCGCCGGCGCGCGGCTATGTGATCGAGGGCCTGCGCAAACTGGGTATTCCTTATCGACATGATGTCTTCGAGGACTATCATGCTGTGGCTAAAAGCTATGCGGCCTTGGACGCCTATCTGGTAGCTTCACGCGAAGAGGGTGGCCCATCCGGCGTGCTGGAGGCGCAGGCCAGCGGCGTGCCGCTGGTGAGCACGCGGGTGGGCCTGGCGCCAGATCTTGTGCAGCACGCCCATAATGGCCTACTGGCAGAAGTGGAGGACAGCGCCGGCCTGACTGAACATTTGTTGGCTTTGGCGCAGGACCAGGCTTTAAGCCAGCGGCTGACCTCAAATGCCCTAGAGAGTATTCAGGCGTATGGCTGGCCGCGCATCGCCGCTCGCTATTACCACGAGATCTATAAACCGATCTTGGATGAGGTCAGCTAGCCGGTGAACGACCTGGTCATTTTTTTTACTGAAGATGTGTCCCTAGCTGATTGGGCCCAGGGCGGTATGCTGGCCCGCGAAGTGGCTTTGTATCAGCATTTGGCCAAGCTAGGCAGGCGCATCCAGTTTGTGACTTATGGAGGACCGGGCGAGGCCGAGATTGCTGCCCGAATACCAGAGATTAGTGTGCGCTTCAATGCGCGCGAGCTGCCATCAGGGTTGTATAAACGCTGCCTGAGATGGTTTCCGCCACGCGGGCACGCATTCAAAA
Organism: Anaerolineales bacterium; assembly: GCA_019637805.1. NCBI lineage: Bacteria > Bacillati > Chloroflexota > Anaerolineae > Anaerolineales > Anaerolineales bacterium. The sequence continues at coordinate 816,677 of JAHBVB010000001.1, forward strand.
GCAATCAGGTCAGTGGCTCAGAGATCGCTCTGGCGGCTGCGCGTCGTGCTGGCGCAAGATTTGTGGCCCGTTGTGGCTATTTGCTTTCTTTCGTGGATGAACAAACCCATGGCGTTGATTCTAGGCAGGCGCGTGCCGCGCGCCAGCTCGAAAAACACGTGTTTGGCGCCGCCGACCGAGTGGTAGTGACTACTCAGGTCATCGCTGAGCGCGTCCAGGAAAATTATCGATTGCCTGAGGAACGCATTCGAGTCATCCCGAACTATGTGGAGACTGACCGGTTTGTGCCGCAGAAATCCCAAGAGAATTCCCGCTTACGAATTGGCTTTGTGGGCCGCCTGGCCTGGGAGAAAAATTTACTCGCTTTGCTGAATGCTGTGGCAGGGTTGGATGTCGAATTGGTTTTGGTTGGCGCCGGGCCCCAGAAAGCGGAATTGCGGGCCAAGGCGGACACCCTTGACATAAAACTTAGCCTGCCGGGCCGCATGGACAACACCGATTTGCCCACCCTTTTGAATACCTGCGATGTGTTTATTCTGCCGTCTTTTTATGAAGGCCATCCCAAAGCGTTGATTGAGGCTATGGCTTGTGGCCTCGCCGTGATCGGCACGCGGGTATCCGGGATTGCCGAGATTATCCAAGATGGCGACAACGGGCTGCTTGCTGAAACAGACGCCGACAGCTTGCGCGAGGTAATTCGCCGTGCAGCCGGTGACGCCAGCCTGCGGGCCCAGTTGGGCAAAACTGCTCGAGAGTATGCACTTCGGCATTTCTCTCTCGAGCGGGTGGCGGCTATGGAGCTGGCCCTGCTGGAAGAGCTGTCAGGTGACCATGCCTAAAGTCAGTGTGGTGATGGCTGTGTACAATGGACAGCAGCATTTGCCCGCTGCGCTGTACAGCCTATGGCGGCAAACCCTGACTGATTTTGAATTGCTGGTGGTAGACGACGGATCGACGGATGACACCGCGCAGATCTTGACCGATTGCACAGACCCTCGCTTACGCGTTTTGGCCAATCCATCACAGCAGGGATTGGCGGCTTCATTGAATACAGGCTTGCAACAGGCGGTTGGCGAATACGTTGCGCGCATGGATCATGATGACATTTGCCTGCCGCCTCGCCTGGAACTGCAGGCGCGTTATTTGGATAAGCACCCGGACATTGATATCTTGGGCAGTTGGGCGCGCACCATAGGCACGGAGCGAGAGCAGGTCTGGGCGTATCCCACACATGACGCAGATATTCGCAGCGAATTGATTTTCAATCCGGTGTTGGTGCACAGCTCGGTGATGCTGCGCCGTACTCGTTTTGACCCGGATGGCTTTCAATACGATCAACGCCTTGCCCGGGCCCAGGACTATGACTTGTGGGTGCGCGCAGCTGACGAACTGCGCTTTGCCAATTTGGACGAGGTTTTACTGCTGTATCGTTTGCATCCCAACCAGGTTGGCCAGCAATTTGGCCATGTGCAGCAGGAAATTGCTGAGCAAATTCGCCTACGCCAGCTGCAACGCATGGGCCTTAGCCCCAGTCAGGCGGAGGTCGAAATGCATCACGCCATCAGCCACTGGCAATATCCGCAGGGACGCGTCGGATTGGAGCAGTTGGAAGACTGGTTTTCGGCGCTGCGTACAGCCAATCGAGCTTCGGGGGTCTTCCCGGCAGCGGCTTTTGATGCCGCCCTCGAGCGTCGTTGGTGGGCCGCTTGTCGGGCCAATGTCTCACTGGGGATCGAGGCCTGGCGCCGGTATCTGGACTTTGGGCGCGTATTGGGGTCGCCAAGGTCGTTAGTGGACAAGGCAACCTTTGGTATAAAGGCCGCTTTGCGCCAGTTGGGCTGGAGGCGCGCATGAGCCAACCGCGTGTGACCTTCGGTATCATTGCGCTCAACGCCCAACCGTTACTCGAATACAACCTGCGGGCTTTGTACCCATTTGCGCACCAGATCATCGTGGTCGAGGGCGCAGTGCAAACGGCCGCCCCTTTGGCCAGAGTTGATGGACACTCGCAGGATGATACTTGGGAACGATTGCAGCGCTTTCAAAGGGAAGAAGATCCCGAGGGCAAATTGATCCTGGTGTCCGCTGCCGATGAAGGCTACGCTGACGGCTTTTGGCCGGAAAAGAATGAGATGTCGCAGGCCTATGCCAAACGCGCCACCGGTGATTGGCTGTGGCAGGTGGATAGTGACGAGTTTTATCATCCCGAAGACATTCGGGCCGTCCTTGAAAGACTGCAGGCCGTACCCGGCATAACCGCGGTGGCTTTTCCTTATGTAGAGTTCTTTGGAGGCTGGGACTATGTGATTACCGGAAAGTGGCATATTCAAAACTATCCACTGATTTATCGCTTGTTCAAGTGGGGGCAGGGTTTTCGCTATACAGACCATAGGCCAGCTACAGTCGTGGATCAAAACGACAGGGATTTGCGCGCTGTGAAACTTGAGTCCACTCCGCAGCGCGATGGAAAACCCATCGTCCTGCACCATTATTCCTACGTCTTCCCGAAGCAGGCGCTGCAGAAGGTCGGCTATTATTCTCAAGTGACCTGGACCGACAGCTTCAAACGCAATCAACAGTGGTATGAAAAGAATTATCTGCGTCTTGAAGAGCCGCTGTTCCTGGGCGAGAAGGGTCGCCCAATTTTGCAGTGGCTGCAGCGCTTCAGCGGTCAGCATCCGCCAGCCATCCAGCAGTTGCGCGCTGACCTGGACAGCGGCCAGCTTGCTGAACCTCTGCGGCCCGTAGAAGATATTGAGCGTCTGTTGCGCAGCCCTTGGTATTGGCTGGCAACGCGTGTGTTGGGAGCGGTCATGCCTATCTATTGGGGTCTGCAAAATGCTGTGCGCAAGGAGCGTGGCTGATGGCTGCTCGCAAGCACCCAGTGCGCTGGGGCGTTTGGTCGTTGCTGGCCTGGCTGCGTTTACGCGCCGCCGGTGCCAAGATTGGCCGCGGCCTGCGGGCTTTAGGGCCAATTTTGGTGCGCACTGATCCCGGTTGGCGTGGTCGGATGATTATTGGCGACAATGTCACCCTACTGCCTTATGTGGATCTCCGCCTGCGCGAACGGGGCAGTATTGTGCTGGGCGATGGCGTTTACCTGGAGACGATGGCCCGCCTGGTCGCAGCCAACCAGGCGAAGTTACAGATTGGCGCTGAAACTCAAGTCGGCATGGGTTCCATTCTCAATGCGGGCGATGACATCACCATAGGCAACCAGGTGGCGATTGCGGCGTATAGCTCACTGGTGGCCGCGGAACATGCTTACTTTGACCCCAATACGCCGATCAAGCAGCAAGGCTATCGCTATGCGCCGATCACGATAGGCGATGACGTTTGGCTGGCGACTGGGGTGTTGGTGCGGCCTGGAGTGACCATTGGCTCGGGGGCCGTGATTGGGGCGCAGTCCGTAGTGCATTCGGATGTTCCTGCTTATGTCTTAGCAGTCGGTAACCCGGCAAAGGTGGTAAGGGACCGAAAGACAGTATGAGCGTTCAGCCCAAAGTCAGCATTGTCATCCCCACCCACAATGAGCGCGAGAATATTGTTGAACTCATTGAGGCTTTGCGCGCCGAGATCCGGCCACCGCTGGAGATCATCGTGGTGGATGACAATTCGCCAGATGGCACGGCGGATCAGGTTGCAGCGTTAGGCTTGCCTGAAGTGGTGCTGATCCGCCGTAAAGCACGCGGCCTGGCGGCGGCCTTCCACCGCGGCGTACTTGAAGCGAGCGGAGATATCATCGGTTGGATGGATGCCGATATGACCATGCCAGCCGCGGTCATGGCCCAATTGATCGCCCAGTTGGATGACTGCGACATCGCCATCGGCTCGCGTTATGTGGAGGGTGGCAGTGACAGCCGCCACCCCCTGCGGGTTTGGGCCAGTCATGCCATCAACGGTTTCGCCCGCCTGGTGCTGGGCGGCCATGTACGCGATTATGACAGCGGCTTCATCGCCATCCGGCGGAATGTCTTTGACCATGTCACGTTGATCCCCTTCGGTTATGGTGAGTACTTCATTGAATTTATCTATGATGCGCAGCGGGCGGGATTGAGAGTGCGCGAGGTCGGCTATGCCTTCCGTGATCGCAGCGTGGGTCTTTCCAAGTCGGCGCCGTCGCTGATAAGCTTTTTAGTGACTGGTTTTCGCTATGTGCTGCGAGTGATCAGTTTGCGCATCCGTTTTCTCACCGGCCGTGATTAAGTCTTTATGCGCCCTGATGAATACCAAAGTTTGTACGAAGTGGAGCCAAGCCATTGGTGGTTCCGGGGATTGCGCCGCTTTTTGCAGCGCCTGATCCCACCGGACTATAAACAGGGACGGGCGACCCGCTATCTCGACCTGGGCTGCGGCACCGGTGGCTTACTGGCCGCCCAAGCGGGCGGCAGTGCCTTGGCTGTTGGGTTGGACTTTTCCCCGGTGGCGCTGCACTGGGCTTCGCGCCGCCAGGCGGGGGCATTGGTTCGGGCCAGCGCCAATCGCGTGCCATTCCGCCAGCAATTCGACCTGGTTACCTGTGTGGATGTGCTTGAAGTCGCTTCTGTACAGCCGGATGAGCTGGCCACAAGCTTCGTCTCCGCACTTCGCCCCGGCGGTTACGGCATTCTGGTGGTGGCTGCGCATGCCTGGCTGCTCAGCCAGCATGACATTGCCGTGGACTCGGTAAGGCGGTACAACCTGGCCCAGCTTAAAACGCTGTTCGCTGGTCAACCAGTGCAGACCCTCTATGCCGGGTATTTGTTCGCGGCGGTCTTTCCGCTGGTCGTGTTTGTGCGCGGCGTGCTTTACCGCCTGCGCAAACCGGCTGCCAACCAGCCAACCCGTTCTGACGTGTTTTTGCCCTCGCCGCCAGTCAACGCCTTGCTGGATCTTGTTTGCCGGCTTGAAGCGTTATTGTTGCCCTGGTTGCGCTTACCCTTTGGCTCCTCGGTGGTGATCGTGGTGGAGAAGCTGTGACCCTTTTTGATCGCTTAGAAGCCACACGACCTTATCAGTGGCTGCGGGCGCGCATGAACCAGGGCTTGGTGCGTTTTTTGGCGACACAAGTCTTGCATACCGGCGAGAACCTGCGCGTGGCTGAGGTGGCCTGCGGCAGTGGTTACGGGGCGCACCTGCTGGCTCAGCTTCCTCAGGTGCAGCTCAGCATCGCGGCGGATATCAACCAAGAAGATCATCAGCAGGCTGGCTTTTCCCAATTTGCCGGGCAATTTGTGCTGATGGACCTATTCAACCCGGCGCTCACCCCAGAGAGCTTGGACTTGGCTTGGAACAGCTCTTCCATTGAAGAAATTGACCAACCCTTATTGGCCGTCCAATCCATGGCGAGATTGCTTAAACCAGGCGGATCTTTGTTCATTGGAGTTCCAAACCGGCGGGGGCCAGCCGGTTGGCTGGGCCGCATTGCGGATGAAAGCCATAAGATTTGGCTGGGCCGCAACTACGACCGCGATGAGCTGCACGTGCTCGTGACTGAAGGCGGTCTGCAGGTGGAGAGAGATACCAGCTATTTGTTTGGCGTATTTATTGGCGTGGTGGCCAGGAAACCGAAAAATCATCTTGGCTAGTACAATTTAACGACCCGGAGGCCCAATTCATGAGCATTGAAGTTGTGGAATACAACGGCATTAAATATGCCGAGATCATTTGGGCGAATGCCCGCGTGGATAAAACCACCTTTTACTCTCCGGCAGAATCTTCATTCCAATTCGGCCTCCTGGCGCACGAAGCCGGTTTTGTGGAGCCACCGCATTATCACAAGGCCGTCAGCCGCACGATCGATGATCTGCAGCAGATGTTTGTGGTGCAGCGCGGGGTGGTGGTGGTGGACTTGTTCGGCGACGACGGTGAGAAACTGCGCGAAATTGAGATGGGTCCGGGGGATGCGATTGTGCTCATTCACGGTGTACACGCCATCCGCGTCTTGGAAGACATGCAGTGCATCAGCGTTAAACAAGGCCCGTACCTGGGCGAAGAGAACGACAAAGTCTTTGTGGATGTAAAAAATGATCCCAGTCTTTGACCCCGTGATTGCTGAAGACGAAATTGCCATGGTGGTGGACGCCCTGCGTAAGGGCGAAGTCTCTGGAACCTATGGCAAATACATTGAGGATTTTGAAAATGAATTTGCAGCCTATGTAGGCTGCAAATTCGGCGTGACGGTGAACAGTGGCTCGTCGGCTTTGCACCTGGCGGTAGCGGCGCTGGATTTGCAGCCCGGTGACGAAGTGCTGGTGAGCGCCAGTACCAATATTGCTACCGCTCTGGGGGCTTTGCACAATGGCGCCGTTCCCGTGCCGGTGGATTCCGAACCCGAGACCTGGAACCTGGATCTGGATTTGATCGAGGACTTGATTACACCGCGCACCAAGGCGATCATCCCAGTGCACCTGTATGGGCACCCCGTGGACATGGATCGCTTGATGGAGATCGCCAATAAGCACAACCTGGTGGTGATTGAAGACTGCGCCGAATCGCATGGGGCCACGGTGCGCGGGCGCATGACTGGCAGCTTTGGGCAGATGGCGATTTTCAGCTTCTACGCCAACAAGATCATCACCACCGGTGAAGGTGGCATGATCACCACCAACGATGAAGGCTACGCTGAGCGGCTGCGTTTACTGCGCAACCTGGCTTTCACCAATCCGCGCTTCAAGCACGAGTTGGCCGGTTTCAACTTCCGCATGCCGGCATTCGTGGCAGCCCTGGGCCTGGGCCAACTGCGCAAGATAGATATGATCGTGGAAGAAAAGCGCCGGGTGGCGCGCCTCTACAACGAAAAATTGGCAGGGATCCCCGGAATTCAGCTGCCCACCGAGCTGGAATGGGCCAAAAACGTGTATTGGATGTATGGCATTGTGGTCCAACCGGAATTTGGCATTGACCGCAATAAGCTGACCGATGCCCTGGCCGAGCGCGGCATTCAGACGCGCACCTTCTTTTGCCCCATGAACCAGCAGCCTGTTTTGCAAAAGATGGAGGGTTTCCGTGAAGTGCCCTGCCCGGTAGCCGATTCGCTGTGGGAAAACGGCTTGTACCTGCCTTCCACCTGGAACCTGACCGAAGAGCAGATCACTTTTATTGCTGACGCTATCCGCGAAGCCCCCAACTGGGAGGGTTAGTGGGGGCTAGAGGAATTGTCCGCTGATGAGTTCCTATACCGGCAAGCATGCCGAGTACTACGACATCTTCTATGCGGAGAAGCCTTATGCGGCCGAGGCGGCCTTCGTGCACGCCTGCCTGCAGCAGCACGCCAGCGGAACCAGCCGGCGTCTACTGGAGCTGGCTTGTGGCAGCGGCCGCCATGCCTTGGAGCTGGAGAAGCTGGGCTACCAAATCGTGGCGACAGATTATTCCGAAGATTTGCTGACTGTGGCCCGGCGCAAAGCCGCCGCGGCCAACTCCAAAGTGGATTTTCTCTTACAAGACATGCGCCATCTAGACGTGGACGGTGGGCCTTTTGATGCGGCTTACTGCCTGTTCGATTCGATTGGCTATGTGCAAACCAACGCCGCCGTCCTTCAGGTATTGCAGGGTGTCGCCCGCCACCTGCGGGCGGGCGGGCTGTTCGTCTTCGAATTTTGGCATGCCGCTGCCATGTTGCGCGGCTATGAGCCCCACCGTGAACGCAGCTGGACCCAGGGCGAGACGCGCATTCAGCGCACTTCGCGTACCCGCTTGGATGTCGCCAGCCAGTTGGCTGAAGTGGGTTACACCATTGTGGCGGACGGGCCAGAGGGGCGCGTGGAGTTGAGCGAAACTCAGGTCAACCGCTATTTCCTGGTGCAGGAAATGGCCGCCTTCCTGGAAAGCAGCGGCTTTGAGCCGGTGGAGTTTTTGCCCGCGTACGAAACTGACGCCGCCATTACCGAGGACACCTGGCACATTCTGGCGGTCGCCCGCAAGGTGGCGGCATGAAGGTCGCCGTCTATTTGGACCACTACCGCCCGGAAGACGGCGGCGCATTTACCATGCAGGGCGATCTGCTGGCCGCCCTCTGCCGGCTGGCCGCCCAATCACAGCACCAATTCGTGGTCGTTTCCGCGCCCAGTGAACTGGCTCGCCAACAGGTCGAGCAAGCGGGTTTGGAATGGCTGCCCTATCGCGGCCCCGGCCTGGCTGAGAAACTGAACGACTTCGCCGAGCGACTGCTGCCCAGCTGGCGCCAGCGGCGAGACTGGCGCAGTCCGCTGGAGCGCCAGCTGCGCCAATTGAACGTGGACTTTGTCTGGATGGTCGGCCCGCGCCCCTTGGATATCGACCTGCCGTATCTGACCATCGTGCTGGATTTGCAGCACCGCAAGCAGCCCTGGTTCCCAGAGGTGAGCGAATACGCTGAGTGGGCCGCCCGCGAGCGCGGCCTGGCCCCCTTCCTGCGCCGGGCCGCGGGCGTAGTGGCGGGCACGCAGGCGGGCAAACAAGAGATCGTAGACTTCTATCAAATTCCTGCGGAACGCATCCACATCCTGCCGCACCCCACGCCTGCGTACGCTCAGCAGGCGGCTGAACTGCCCTTGCCTGCCGGCTTGGAAGCGGGCTATTTGTTTTACCCGGCCCAATTCTGGGCGCATAAGAACCACTACAACCTGCTGCTGGCTTTGCGACAATTGCGCCAGCAGGGTTTGCGCGTACCGCTGGTGTTGACCGGCTCGGACTACGGCAACAAGGCCTATATCCAGCAAGCCGTTCAAGCGATGGGTCTGGGCGACCAGGTGCACTTTCTCGGCTTTGTCGAACAAGAGACCCTCTTGGCCCTCTACCAGCACGCTCTGGCGCTGAGCTATGTGAGCTTCTTCGGCCCGGAGAATCTGCCTCCGCTGGAAGCCTTTGCCCAAGGTTGCCCGGTGCTGGCCGCCAAAGTGGACGGGGCCGAGGAGCAACTGGCGGATGCCGCCCTGCTGGTGGACCCGGCCAGCCCTGAGACGATTGCCGAGGGCATCGCCAAATTGCACAAGGATGCCAGGCTGCGCCAGCGCTTGGTCGCGCGCGGCCGCCAGCGGGCGGCGCGCTGGACGGCCACCGAGTTTGTGCAGGGCATCTTCAATATTCTGGATGAATTTGAGCCGGTGCGGCGCGTTTGGGGCCGCTGAGCGCTTAGGCACGCATAATTTGGCGCAGGTATAATCCCGCGCAATGCATTTTTTGCCTTCTATTAGTGTTCTGGCTTCCGTCTATCAGGGAGAGGAATACTTACCCGGCTTTTTCGAAAACCTGCAAGCCCAAACCATCTTCCCCGAAACTGAACTGGTGCTGGTGCTGAACCTGCCCAACGCGCGTGAAAAGCAGCTGTGCAGGGACTTTGCCGCCAAGCATCAGAAACAGGTGCAGGTGCTGCAAGCCCCGCGCCTGGAGACTTTGGGCGCTTCATGGAACCGCGCCTGGCGCGCCGCCAGAGCGCCGTATTTGGCGCCCTGGAATGTGGACGACCGCCGCGTGGTCGATTCCCTGCAGCGTCAGGCCGTGGCCTTGGATGGCGAGCCGGAGGCTGTCCTGTGCTACGGAGATTATCTGCGCGTGGCGCGCTATGGAGAAGAGCAGGGCGAACTGCGCCAGACGCCGGCTTACAGCCCGGGCCATTTCCAGCGCGCCTTTGCCCAGGGTGGCGCTTTTTGGCTGCTGCGCGCCGCGGTGGGTGAGCAGGCCGGCTATTACGATGAGCAATTTCGCGTCGCTGCCGATATGGACTATTCGCTGCGCCTGGCGGCCTTAGGACTGCGTATGGTGCGGGCTGAAGGCCTGCTGGGTTATTTCACCGATGCCGCCCAGGGGCTGAGCACGCGCCAAGGCGCCACAGAATCCAGCGTGGAGCGCACGGCCGTGCAACTGCGCTACGGCGTCTTTGACAAAGTCGACCCGGCGCAGTTGCACGCGGCTAGCGCCTTGCGCTTGGAGGCACTAGCCAGCGGCTCCAGCTGGCTGCCGCTCTCGAATTTTGTGCCTGATTTGGACGCTTACCTTACGCGCCGCCAACCCCTGTGGAAGCTGGGGCGTTTGCGCCACGCAGTCCGGGCGGCCTTGCAGCGCAGCGGGTTGTTGCCGCTGCTGCACCGCTGGCAGGCGCGCCTCTTCAAGCGGGAGATCTAGCCATGCCGCCGACTGTCAGCGTGGTCATCCCCACCCGCAACCGGGCCGCCTATATCCTGCAGGCGCTGGAGAGCGTCTTTGCCCAGACCTATCCTGACTGCGAGATCATCGTCGTGGATGACGGTTCCGAGGACGAAACCGCTGAGATCTTGCAGCCGCTGGCCAAGGCGGGCAAGCTGCGCTATATCACCCAGCCGGCCTCGGGGGTCTCTGCGGCGCGCAACCGCGGCGTGGCTGAGGCGGCTGGCCGCTACATCGCCTTCCTCGATTCGGATGATCTCTTTATGCCCAGCAAGCTGGAAAAGCAAGTGGCGCTCTTTGAGCGCCACCCGCAGTTGGGCTTCGTGCACTGCTGGTTTTCCAAGTTCGATGATGCCGGCCGTGACTTGGGCTTGCGGGACACTTCGCGTTTTGATGGGCAGATTTACCCCGCCATGCTGCAAGAGTGGGATGTGCTGATGGCGATGCCCTGCATGCTGATGCGCAAGGATGCCCTGCAAGCAGCCGGCGGCTTTGACACGGCCATGCGCTGGGGCGAAGACCTGGACCTGTGGCGGCGCATGGCGATGCGCCACCCGGTGAGCCTGGTGCGCGAAGACCTGGTGGGCGTGCGTGTGCACGGCAGCAATATCTCGACACAACGCCGTGAAGCCGTCAGCCACTTTGAGCGTTATTTGGACAAGGCTTTCGCTGATGACCCGGGGCTCAGCGCCAATTTCCGCCGGCAGGCGTATGCGCGCTTGTACACCAGCTTTGCCCGCAACCTGCTGGGTGAGGGCCAGGCCCAGGATATGCGCCTGGTGCGCCAACTGTGCGGCCGGGCGCTGGCTGCCTGGCCGCTGGCCTGGGGCGGCGTGGTTCCCTGGTTGGCTTCGTTCATCCCGTCCGGGGCGCGACAGCGCCTGGTGGCCTGGGTGCGCCGCCGCCGTTATGGCTTGGAGCAAGGCTGAGCATGGCGGCTCACACCTCACGGTTTTCTGTGCTGCTGTTGGGCACACAAATGGAGCTGGGCGGAGCCCAGCAAATGTTGTTGACCCAGGCCGCCTGGTTGCACAGCCAGGGCTATCCTGTGCGGGTGGCTTTCTTGTATGACAAACAGGGGCTGGCGGATGTCTGGCGGGCGGCCTATCCCTTTGAGATCCTTAACTTGGACGCTTGGCAATTTGGGGGCAGTGCCATTAGGCATCTGCCGAGGCTGCTGCTGGGCTTGTGGCGCTTGCTCGGACTGTTGCGCGGGGTGCAGGTTGTGGAGGCGTTCACCCAGCACAGCAATCTGATCGGCCTGCCGCTGGCTTGGCTGCGAGGGGTACCGGTACGCTTGGCCAGCGTGCATGGCGCTGTGGCCGATGCCTTTGGGTTGCTGTCTTTTTTACACGGGCGGCTGATCAATTCTGGATTGGTCAGTGGACTGGTTGTGGTGTCGGAAGAGGTGCGCCAGCTGGCCCTGGCGCAGGGCGTGCACCCTACCAAGATCCGATTGATCGAGAATGGCATTGATCTGGCTCTGCCGCCGGTGACACCTGAGGAGCGCCAGGCCATGCGCGCCCAAGCGGGCGCAACCCCACAGGATCTTTTGCTGATGGCCGTGGGCCGCCTGGCGCTGGTCAAAAACCACGCGGGGCTGCTGCGCGCCCTGGCTGCCCTGCCCGAACCGCGCCCGCGCCTGGCCGTGCTGGGCGAAGGCGAACTGCGCGCCGAGCTGGAACACCTGGCCGCCGAGTTGGGCCTGGCCGAGTGGGTGCGCTTTCTGGGCAACCAGCCGGCGGCGCGCCGTTGGCTGCAGGCTGCCGATGTTTATGTCCAGCCTTCGTTGAGCGAGGGCCTGTCTATCGCCCTGTTAGAAGCCATGGCCAGCGGGTTGCCCATCGTGGCTACCCAGGTGGGCGCGGCGGGCAAGCTGATCGGGGACGGTAAGCACGGCCTGCTGGTGCCTCCCGGAGATACGACAGCCCTGAGCGTCGCTTTGCAGCGCCTGCTGGCCGACCCCGCTGTGCGCAGCCGGTTGGGCCGCGGTGCCCAGCAAGCGGCCCAGCCGTACAGCGCAGAGCAAATGTGCAATAATTACGCCCGGCTGATGACTGAGTTGCTGAATGAAACGCGCTAACCCTCCCGTATTGCACTGGGGGCGAACTCTGGGGTTCGCCCTTATTTTGTTCCTGATTTTTTGGGCAGGCTATGAAGTTTTTCACTTGGGAGATGGCTCCGGCTTCTGGGTGGGCCGCTTTTCCTTGAAATGGGCGGCGACTGCCGGGCTGATTTGGCTGGCTTTAGCGACTTTGGCGGCTCTCGTCTATATTTTTCTGTTCAATACGCTACAAAAAACGGAGATCGAAGCCAAATTATTGGCCCTGCGCTCTAAACTTGCGCGCCATACCCGCTGGGCGCTCTTATTGGCTTTACAGGTCTTGTTTGCCTGGTTCCTGTTTTATTCCCCCTGGGGCGCTTTATTTGTGGGCCTCGGCATCCGTCTGGTGCTTTTTGCCTGCGTAATTGCTGCGTCCGCCTGGCTGTTGGGCGAAGGCCCAAGGTTGTTGGATTGGGCGTCTGTGCTGCTGGCCGGGCTGGTGACAGGCGCAGCGCTGGTGTTGGGGGTTGCCTTTGTCAAGGTCAGCAACTTCCCCTTCGCCTTGCACTGGTCTGAAGGCAACCGGCTGTGGGACTATTCGCTGGCTTTTGGGGCAGAGCGTTACCGTCATTCCGGCCCTATTTTTGCCTGGATCGACGAGGTACGCCAAACCCTGTGGGGTCTGCCTTTCCTGATCCCGAATGTATCGATTGCCTGGGTGCGCTTTTGGGGCGCGCTGCTGATCACACTGCCTTACGTCCTGTTGGGCTGGGTGGCTTTCCGCCCAGCGAGGAACGGGCGCGCCCAATGGCTGTTGGCCGGGCTGTGGTCTTTGGTGTTCCTCAACCAAGGTCCGGTGTATACCCCCTTGGTGTTGGCGGCGATTTTGGTGGCTCTGGCCCGGCGCAAACCGCTTTGGCTCGCTTTGCCGCTGGTCTACCTGGCGGGGGATTACGCCGGCATGAGCCGCTTTAGCTGGCGGTTTGCCCCGGCGATTTACACCGTGATATTGACCTTTGGTGACGCCGGATTGGCGCGGGGAAAACTGACCTGGCGTGATTGGCTGCGCGCCAGCCTGCTGGGTTTGGCTGCTGCCTGGAGCAAAGGTCTGCCTGTGCTGCAGGGCATTGTCATCGGCCTGTTGGCCGCCCTCTCGCCCGCTGCGTCTCCGGGCGGAGAGGCGCCTTCCAGCTTGGGAACTGCCACCACCGTGGAAACCCTCGAAGGCTTGCAGCAAGTCACCCAGCTACAGCCCTATATTTGGGGGCGCCTGCTGCCCAACCCGGTCTACGGCCCAGGCATTGTGCTGGGCTTGGCCGCCGCCACGCTGCCGCTGATCGGGTTGTTGGTTTGGCTGGCGCGGCGCGGCGGCTGGCAAACCGTCTTGTGGCAGCGCATCGCCACCCTGCTGGGGCTGGGGGCGTTGCTGGTGGTGGGTCTGATCGCCAGCGCCAAGATCGGCGGCGGCGCCGACCTGCACAATATGGATATGTTCCTGGTGGGACTGTTGCTGCTGGCTGCCCTGGCCTGGGAGGGCGGTTTGGCCGGGCGGCTGGAGCCGTTGTTGGCGCGCCCGTCTACTGTGCGCTGGCTTTTGGCGGCGATGGTCTTCCTCCCGGCTTTGCTGCCGCTAACCAGCGGCAAGCCGCTGGAGCTGCCGGAGGCCGAGCGAACCCAATTCGTGCTGGAGCGTATTCAAGACCAGGTGGCCTGCGCGCGCCAGCACGGAGATGTGCTGCTGATGGACCAGCGCCAGCTGCTCACCTTTGGCCAACTGGGCGACTTGCCGCTGATCGTGGACTATGAAAAGAAGTTCGTGATGGACAAAGCGCTGGAAGGCGATGGCGCTTATTTTGAAGCCTTTGAACGAGACCTGGCCTCGGGACGTTTTGCTTTGATCGTCAGCGAGCGTCAGGCGATCCTATATAAAGAAGCAGAGATGGAAGATACTTTGGGGGACGGCATGGCCGAGGAAAACAACGCCTGGGTCAAATGGGTGACGGTACCTTTGCTGCAGCACTACCAATCCATCTCGGACTACCGGGATTTAGGCGTGGAGATTTTCCTGCCCAAGGATCGCAGTTTTGAGTGCCCCTAGGGTGTGGCAAAACTGGGGCTGGCTCACCGCGCAAGGCGGTTTTATCGCGGTTGCTTTCCTCCTGTTTCTCCCCAGCGAAGGCAGCGGGTTTTTGGAGTTGTCTCTGGCTCGCTGGGGGTTGTTGGTCTTGCTGCTCGGCCTTAGCACAACCTGTGGCCTGCTGGCGCTGATGTTGCAGCACGGGCAGCCGTTCGCCCACCGCGTAGCCCAGATCCTCAGCCAGCCGCAGGTCCTGAAGGGCATTCTGGGAGTCTCGGTAGTGCTGGGGGTGGTGTGTGTTTATCTGGTGCTGCTGACCGCCAAATTCACCGATGCGTTTGTCTATGCCCGGCTGGTGCGCCTGCTGCCGCTGATAGTTTGGCTCTTGTGGCTGGCATTCCTCAACCTACTGCTGTTGCCCCGGCTGCGCCCTGAAAACAAACCGTGGCCAGCCGAAAAAGCTGTCTGGAAACCGGCCTTGTGGGCCGGATTGGCGCTCTTTTCGCTGGCAGTGTTTATGGGTTATAGCGGCCTGGGCTTGCAGCCTGACCGGACTGGTTGGGATACCCCAGGCACGCCCGTCTTGAATACACAGGTTGCCGTGGGTTGGCTGATCGCTCTGGTGGTGGCTGGCGTGCTGGCCTGGGCCAACCGCAAACTCGCTTGGCGTTTCACCCGCCTGGATGCTGCCCTGGCGCTCTTGATCTGGGCGCTGGCGGCCGGGTTGTGGATCGCCCAGCCGATCTTGCCCACCTACTTCTCCCCCGCGCCGACCGCACCTAACTTCGAGTTCTATCCGAATTCCGACGCGGCCACTGTGGATGTTGCCGCGCAGCACCTGTTGATCGGCGCCGGCCTGCCCGACGTGATTGAAAAGCCCTTGTATTCGACCTTTTTGGCCCTGCTGCATGTGCTGGCCGGGCAGAGCTATGCCAATGTGGTCAATGCACAAATTCTGGTGCTGGCCTTGTTTCCCGCCATGCTGTATTTCGTGGCCAAACGATTGCATACGCGGTTTGCCGGTGTGCTGCTGGCTGCTGTGGTCACTTTACGAGAAGTGAATGCCCTGGCGCTGTCCGGTGACATCCTGGTTTCGCATTCCAAATTGCTGATGACGGATTTACCCGCGGCGCTGGCGCTGGCCGCCTTCACACTACTATTGCTGCACTGGCTGCAAAGGCAGCCGCGCAACCCACTCTGGGCGCTTGCGGTCGGTGCGGCCTTGGGCCTGATGCTGTTGCTGCGTTCGCAGACCCTGATCTTTCTGCCCTTTTTGATGCTGCTGGCTTTTTGGCAGGCGGGCGGGGGCTGGCGGCCGCGCCTGCAGCTGGCGGCGGTCCTGCTGGTGGGCTTTGCCCTGGCGGCGCTGCCCTGGCTGCTGCGCAACGCCCAGCGTACGGGCCAGTTTGGCTATTCTCAGCCCTTGCAGATGCTTTACATGGCCAAACAATACAGCCTGACCCCGGAATTGGCGGATCCCGGCTTCCCCACGGATACGCCTGTAGAAGACTATGTCCGTTTAGGCTCGGCCCACGTGCGCGCCTTTGTGCTGGCGCATCCCGGCGAGGTGGCCGGCTTTATCACAGCGCACACTCTGCGCAACGAAGTCTCTTCCTTGCTGGCCTTACCCATGCGCTTTGATCTGTCTGACCGCTTGGTGGCGTTTTACAACCTGCAGCCTTACTGGCAGGGCTTGGAAGGCCGCCTGTGGAACGAGTGCTGTTCGCTGGACAGTTATGTGACCAGCACGCCCTACTGGGGCGCCTGGGAGGGAGACTTGCCCTCGGAGGCCTGGCTGCCCCTGCTCTTTAATCTGGCGGTCATCGCTGTGGGCATTGGCGCGGCCTGGCGCAAACTGGGCTGGCTGACCTTGGTGCCGATCGGTCTGCATCTGCTCTACAGCATCAGTACCGCCTTGGCGCGCGTCTCCGGCTGGCGCTTGATCCTGCCTGCCGACTGGGTGGTGCTCTTGTTCTACTGCGTTGGCCTGGGGCAGCTGACCCTGTGGCTGGGCAGCTTTTTGTTTGGGAGCCAGCGGCAGGCTGAGGCGCAACCCGTGGCTGAAACTCAGAGCGTTGCACCAGGGCGCCGGACTTTGCTGGCCGCGGCGGCCTTAGTGCTGTTGGCCGGTGCGACCATCCCGCTGGTGGAACTGGCCGTGCCCAGCCGCTATGCCGACCTGGATCGGGCCGCCGCCCTGCAACGCCTGCAGGCGGCTGGCCTGGATGGCGAGGCCTTCCTACAGCAGCCGGAGGCACGCTTGTACTGGGGCCGTGGTCTGTACCCCAGTCATTACCCCGCGGGCGGCGGGTTGCCCAGCAATGAGGCCGATGCCTTCTCCCCGCAGCCTTTTGCCCGGCTGTCTTTCCGCCTGGTAGGCCTGCAGGTCTATGACCAGGTGGCGCTGCCCGCCACGATAGCGCCCGCCTTCCCCAATGCGAGCGATGTATTGGTGTTGGGTTGTGCGCGGGAGGGTTATATGCGAGCCGCCGCGGTCTTATTTTTGAACGGCCCGGAGCCTGCCCTGATTGCCGAGGGGCCGGCTCCATTCGTGTGCGACTGAGTCAAGCAGCCGCACTGGGTATAATTTCTTGAGCGCCTCACTGGAGGCGTTCTTTCTATGTCCATCGTCCTGATCAATCCCAACCTGGTGGCGCAACGCAATGACCCCTTCACCACCGGCATTGTCTACATGCCCATCAGCCTGGCCTATTTGGCCGGGGCGTTGCGCGCCGCCGGGCACCCGCTGCAGGTGATTGATGCCTACGCGGCGGCTCCGCGGCAGGCGCGCCGTGAAGGCAACTTCAACTTTTACGGCCTGACCGCCGCCCAAGTCGCTGAGCGTATCCCGGCGGATGCGCAGGTGGTCTTCGTCTACGCCATTAATCTGACCAACCACCTTTCCAGCCTGGCGCTGGTGCGCGCCGCCCGAGCCGCGGCCCCGGCCGCCAAGCTGGTGGTGATGGAGAACACCCAGGCGGTTACCGCCTACGCCTTGTCCGAGGTCGCCGCTGAATTCTATGCCGCCGGGGCTGATTTCGTGCTGACCGGCGAGGCAGAGCGACGCGCCCTGCGCCTGTTGGAGGCTTTGCAAGCCGGCGACCCGGCGGCTCTCCGCGCTATTGACGGCCTGGGCAGCCCGGATTTCTATAACCTGCCGGCTGGCTTCATGGATGAAAGCCAGCTGGACGCACTGCCCCTCCCGGCCTGGGACCTGTTCCCGCTGGAGAATTATTGGAGCCTGCGTTTTGCCCATGGCCCGCTTTCGGCCGAGCGCTACCTGCCGCTGCTGACCTCGCGCGGCTGCCCATACCCGTGCGGCTTCTGTGTGGTGCCGGCCACCAATCGCCAGAAATGGCGACCGCGTTCGGCCGCCAACGTAGTCGATGAGATCGAGCATTTTCAGAAGACGCTGGGCGTCAGTGAATTTCACGTCGAAGACCTGGACCCGACCATCTCGGACGAGCGCATCCGCGCCATCTGTGCTGAGATCTTGCGCCGGGGTTTGCAGGTCACCTGGAAGATCGCCGCTGGGACCAAAGTGGAGACGATGCGTGATGAAGAAACCATCGACCAGATGGCCGCGGCGGGCTGCCGCTATATCTCGATCTCGCCCGAGACGGGGTCGCCGCGTCTGCTCAAGCTGATGCGCAAGCCCTTCAATTTGCAGCATGCTGTGCGCCTGGTCAAGCGCATGAACCAAGTGGGCATTCGCTCCCAGGCCTGCTTTGTGCTGGGCTATCCTGGCGAAACCGCCCAAGACCGCCAGATGACCTGGGATCTGGTGCACGACTTGACCCAAGTGGGCGTGGACGAAGTAGCTTTGTTCATTGTCACGCCGGTGCCAGGTTCTTCTATTCACAAGCAATTCTCCGGCTATGCCAGTTTGTCTGAACTCAACTTCAGCCCTACCTGGCGAGAGGACTACGCTGAATTGGCGCGTTTCCGCCTGCGCTTGTACGCTCACTTCCTGTGGTGGAAACTGCGTTATCATCCCCTTAAGCTGCTGCGCCAGCCCTTTAACTTCCTGCGCCGGCGCTTCGAGACCAAGATGGAGATGGTGCCTTACCGGGCGCTGGCCCTGCGCTGGCTGGCCCGCTAAGGAATAGCCCGTATGCCCGCAAAAAAGACCCGCAGCGCCAAACCGAGTATCGCCGTGGCGATCCCCTGCCACAACGAGGCGGCCACGATCGCTAAAGTGGTCAAAGACTTTCGTAAGGCTTTGCCGCGCGCTCCAATTTACGTGTTTGACAATGCCTCCACCGACGGCAGCGCTGACTTGGCGCGCAAAGCCGGGGCCGAAGTGCACCCGGTGCCTGCACTGGGCAAAGGCAATGTGCTGCGCGCCATCTTCGATGACCTCAAAGAAGACATTGTGGTCCTGGTGGATGGTGACGACACCTACCCGGCCGAGGAAGTCAGCACTTTGCTGCAGCCGGTGCTGACCGGCGCGGCGGACATGACCGTGGGCCATCGCTTGGACGGCGCCAGCGACGCCAACATGAAGCGCCTCAATCAATTTGGCAACCGCATGATCGTGGCCTACATTAACCGTCTATTCGATACACAATATGACGATGTGCTTTCCGGCTATCGGGCTTTCAACCGCCGCTTCATGGAGAGTGTGCCGGTGCTGACCAGCGGCTTTGAGGTGGAGACCGAGATCACCTTGCAGGCCTTGGCCGAAGGGCTGAGCGTGCTGGAGGTGCCGGTCAGTTACCGCAGCCGCCCGGAGGACAGCCAGTCCAAGCTGCGGCCTTTCGCCGACGGCTACCGCATCGTGCTGACCGCCGCCATCCTGCTGCGCGACCATCGCCCGCTGCGCCTGTTTGGCGCCATCGCTGCATTTTTCTGGAGCCTGGCGCTGGTCGCCGGTGTGCTGCGCTTGTTCAGCATCTTTGGGCAGGGCAGCTTGCCGGACAGCATTTTGGGCGGCGTGGTGCTGCTGGGCGTGCCTTCAGGGTTGATCGCCCTGGGCATTGGTCTGTCCCTCAACGCTATCAACACTCGTTTCCAAGAGATCAAAACTTTCTTACGAAGAAGCCGATAACTGATGCCCAATACTGTTGAAGCCTATAAGGCCCTACTAGAGACTGTGCCCTGCAATCTGTGCGGCGCAGACGAGTATGAAGTGGTTTACCCGCCGCGCTACGAAGAGGCCAAGCCTGACGAAATTGCCAACACTTTCCGTTCTTCGGGCGATGAAGTGCTGTTGGACCAGTTGGTGCGCTGCAAGTCCTGCGGCCTGCTGTATCTAAACCCGCGGCTCCGCTCCGATGTGGTCATTGGCGGTTACAGCGATGGTACGGATGAGCTGTTTGTCTCGCAGGCGGCCGGCCGCGAGCGCACGTTTGCCAAGTCGCTCAAGCTGATCGAGCGCCTGCGCCCCAGCCGCGGCCGCCTGCTGGACGTGGGCACGGCCGGCGGTTCCTTTCTGGCGGTGGCGCAGCGCGCTGGCTGGCAGGTGGCGGGCTGCGAACCCAACCGCTGGATGTCGGAGTGGGCCAAGCAGCACTACGGCCTGGATGTGGTGCCTGGCACCATCCATGACATGCAGTTGGCAGACGAGAGCTTTGATGTGGTCAGCCTGTGGGATGTGCTGGAACATACGCCAGACCCCAAGACCACTCTGGCCGAATGCGCCCGGGTACTGAAGCCAGGCGGTTTGCTGGTGGTCAATTATCCTGACATCGACTCGTTGGTCGCGCGTCTGATGGGCCGTCGCTGGGTCTTCCTGCTTTCGGTGCACTTGTATTACTTCACCCCGCCCACGCTGAAGCGCATGCTGGCGGAGATGGGCCTGAACGTGCTGAGCACGCGCCCGCACTGGCAGAGCCTGGAGCTAGGCTATGTGCTTTTCCGCATGGAAGCTTATGTGCGCCCAGTGGCCCGAGCGGCAGGCTGGTTGGTGAAACGCCTGGGCCTGGCCCACATGCAGATCCCTTATTGGATGGGGCAGATGTTGGTGCTGGCGGAAAAGGCTTAAGGCCCGTTATTATTGTTGGGATATCAGAGGCGGCTCGCCAGCGTCAAAGCGGCCGGCCGCCTTCTTTTTGCGGAGCGTAATCATTTGATGGAAAAAGAAAAGATCGTAGTGCTGGGCGCCGGTGTGGGCGGCTTGGCAGCGGGGTATTTTTTGGCGCGCACAGGCAAGTATGCTGTGACCGTGCTGGAGAAAGAAGCCGTGATCGGCGGCCTGTGCGCCAGCTTTGAACACGACGGCTTTGTGCTGGACTACGGCGCGCACAAGCTCTATTCAGTGATCCCGGGAGTATTGGACGAAGCTCTGGACCTGATGGGCGACCGGCTGGTTCGCCTGCCGAAAAAGAACCGCCTGTACTTGGAAGGCAAGCTGGTGGACTATCCGTTGAAGCTGGGCAACCTGGCCAGCGCGCTAGGCCCCTGGCGCTTTTTGCAGATCGGCTTTGGTTACGGCATCGAATTGCTCAAAGGACTCTTCAACCGCCACGCGCCGCGTTCCTACGAAGAATACATTATTCGCCGCTTTGGGCGGCCGACCTACGAATTGGTCTTTGAGCCGCTGGCCGACAAGGTCTGGGGCCAGCCCGCCAGCCTGCATCCCGAAATGGCGCGCACGCGCCTGCCCGCCTCAGGCGGCATGGAGCTGGTGTTGAAGCTGCTGGGCCTGAAGAAAGAAACCGCAGATACCAATGCGGAATTCTTCTATTATCCCAAAGCGGGCTTTGGCGACTGGCCGCAGGCGCTGGCCGAAGGCATTCAGGCGCACGGTGGCCGGGTGCTGACCGGCGTGGATGTACGCGGCCTGCAGATGGACGGCGGCCGGGTGCGCGCTGTGCACAGCGCGGTGAATGGCAAGGCGCAGGATTTCGACTGCGATTACCTGGTGTCTTCGCTCCCGCTGCCCTTGCTGGGCCGTATGGTCTTCGGCGACAGCGATGCTGAATTCAACCGGGCGGTGACCGGCTTGCAGTTCCGCCACTTGGTCCTGGTGTATGTGTGGGTCAAGCGCTCGCTGGTGATGCAAGACCAGTGGGTCTTCTTCCCGCAGCGCAATGTCGTTTTCAGCCGTTTGTTCGAGCAGAAACAGATGAACCCGCAGTTGGGCCCGGCTGACCGCACCGTGATCACCGCAGACTTCACCGCGGCCGAAGGCAGCGCCCTGTGGCAGGCCAGTGACGCCGACCTGGTGCAACAGGTGGTGGACGGCTTGGTCAAGACCGGCTTTGTCAAGGCTGATGAAGTAGAAGGCAGCCTGGTGATCCGCAAACCCAACTTTTACCCGCGCTACGACCTGGAGTACGCCGAAAAGATGAAGCTGGTCAGCGACAAGCTGCGCCAGGTGCCCAACCTGCTGACCACCGGGCGCATCGGCATGTACAACTACAACAACTCCGACCACTGCGCCGACATGGGCCGCTTTATTGCCGAACACTTGGCCGCCGGCGAAGCCGCTCCTGACATCTGGCAAGCGCTGGAACGGCGTGTGGCGGAATACAAGATCGTTGACTGATTAAGGAGCGCATGGCCGCCGCTGTGACTCCCCTGAAGACCCAGAAGGCCTGGCAACTCGCCCTGGCCTTGGCGGCTTTGGCGGGCTGGGCGACCGCGGCCGCTTTACTGGCCTCGCCCAGCGAAGCCGGTCGCGCCAGCCTGGGTGGCTATTCACTGGAACGCCTGGCCCTGACGCTGGCCGCCGTGCTGCCGGCGCTTTTGTTCACCTGGCTGGCACTACGCACCTGGCGCCAGCCAAGCGGGCTGGCGCAGAAACTCAAGCCTGTGGGCGGTCTGCCCCAGGCCATGTTTGCCGGCTTGGCCGCCCTGTTGGCGGTGGTCTTCTTCATCTCAGTCGGGTTGGCGCTGCTGCCCGAAGCCCGGGCGGTTTCTCTGTTCGGCTCCCTTTCATTGTATCTATTGCGCTTGCTGCCTTTGCTGTGGTTCGCCGCCCTGGTCAGTGGTCTGGCGTTGGTGTTGCTGCTGGCCGAGCGGTTCGGGAGCGCAGCGGACTTTACTGGCCAGAAGCCCGTCTTGCGTCTGGGGCTTGCTGTTTACCTGGGCATCCTGGCCCTCGCCGGTCTGGTGGCGCTGACTGGGCTTGGCCTGGGGTTTGATGCCACCACCTGGAACGCGCCCAATGCCCCCATCCTCCTGACCCAGGTTGGGCTTTCACTGGCCGCAGCGCTGCTCACATTGCGGTTGGCTTTTGGCCTGCGCCAACGTTGGGCAGCCCTGGTTGCGCCGCGGTGCTTCGAACTGGCGCTGGCTGCACTGGTTTGGCTGGTGGCGGCGGTGTTGTGGCTGGGCCAGCCTGCGCAGCCCACTTATTACAATTCGCCGCCTTTGCCACCCACGCAGCAAAGCTTCCCGCTCTCGGATGCTTTCAACCATGATGTGATAGCCAACAGTGTGCTGATCGGCGAAGGCTTTCGCTTCAATGACTTCGTCGCCATCCGCCGTCCGCTCTACATTCAGTTTCTCGCCGGCCTGGAAGCTGTGGTGGGGGCGAATTACGGCGCGGTGGTCAGCCTGCAGGTGTTGGTGTTGGCCTTGTTTCCCGCCTTTTTGTTCCTGCTGGCCAGCCGCCTGCATAACCCACTCTCCGGCTTGGTGCTGGCCGGCCTGATTATCTTAAAAGAGTCCAATGCGATTGCCCTGGGCAATGTGATTAACAGCTCACATGCCAAGCTGATCATGGCAGACCTGCCCACTGCGCTGGCTATGTCTGCTTTTGGGCTGGGCGCAGTGGCCTGGCTGCGAGGCTCGCCGCGCAACTGGCTGGGTGCGCTGCTGCTGGGTGGCTTGCTGGGCTGGTTTATTTTGCTGCGCTCGCAGGTGCTGACCCTGGTGCCGTTCTTCGGTTTGATCGGGCTGCTCACCTGGGGGTTACGGGTTGGCTGGCGGCCGGTGCTGCTGTTCGGGTTAGGAGCGCTGTTGGTGGCGGCCCCCTGGGTGGTGCGCAACCGCGTGCTGATGGGCCAATGGGCGATCGAGGACGCGGTGGTGGCCGGCTTTTTGGCCAATCGTTACAGCCACACGCCGGGCACCTTTGGCTTGCCGTTCCTGGACGGCGAAAGCGAGGGCCAGTATTACGCCCGCCATATGCAAAGCGTGCGCACTTTTACGCAAGAGAACCCGGGTTATGTGGCAGGCTTTGTTGCCGATAACTACGCCCGCAACCTGATCCTGACTGCGCTGCCCATGCCGCTTTCCTTAGAGTTGCGCGACCTTGAGAGTCATGTGCGGGAGCTGCCGTACTGGCCGAGTTGGGATGGTCGCCTGGCGCTGGAAAGCGTCCTGCCGATTGCTTTGAACCTGTTCCTGGTGGCCTTGGGTCTGGCGGTGGCCTGGCGGCAAGCGCGCTGGGCAGGCCTGGTGCCGCTGGTGATCAACCTGGGTTTCACCGCCAACCTGGCACTGGCGCGGGTCTCTGGCTGGCGTTACAACCTGCCCGCGGACTGGAGCCTGGTGTTGTACTACGCGCTGGGCCTGGGGCAATTGTTGCTGTGGACCTTTGTGTTTTTGCGGCGCAGTCCGGCAGTGCAGGCTTTTCTGTCTGACCTGTCTCAGCCTGTCAGTCCACCTTCTGCACCGGCCAAATTGACAGCCGGGCGCGCAGCTGGTGCGCTTTTGCTGCTTTTGCTGATGGGCAATTCTTTCTTGTTGATCGAAGCCTTATCCACCCCGCGTTACCAGCGGCCCAGCAGTACCGAGGCCAGCGCCATGCTGCAGGCCACGGGCCAGGCGCAACCCTGGTTGCTGGAAGGGCTGAAAAACGGCGACCTCCAAGCACTTTATGGGCGCGCGCTGCACCCGCGTTATTATGCGGCTGGGGCCGGCACCAGTGAAGGCGACTTCTATCTCACTTCTGTGATGGATTTTGAGCGAATCACTTTCTATTTGCTAGGACCCGATCCTGGCAGTGTGGCCCTGCCGTTCGGCCAGCCGCATGTTTCCTTTCCGGCTAGCAGTGATGTACTGGTGTTGCGTTGCCGCGGCGCCTCATACGCCGCGGCCGTGGCGGTCTTCCCTGCCGGCGAAGCGGGCCAACTCTTGATTTCTGATACCCTAGAGTCTAGTTGCCGGTGAAAACGCTGAACAAATTCCTGCCTCGGCTGCCTTACGCCGCGTCCCTAATCGCCTTGGCTGCGGGTTTATCCTGGATCTCTTCTGGCTTTGCCCACCTGTCCAGCCTGCCCTCCTTTTTGGTTCTACTAACCATCGCTGTGGGCCTGTTTGGGCTGACCTGGCGCATTTTGCGACCGGAGCAACCGCCGCGCTGGCTCGCTTGGCTGACAGGCGCCGCCGTGCTGCTGCGCCTGCTGATGGGCGTGGTGTGGCTGCTGGCCCTGCCCGCCGGCGGCTACGACACCGACGTGCAGCAGGCGGGCTATGTGATGCAAGACGCCTTCAATCGAGACCAAGCCGCCTGGCAGCTGGCCCAGTCTGAGACGCCGCTGGTGCACGCGTTTCAAGGCTACAGCCACACCGACCAGTACGGCGGTCTGTTGTTTCTGAGCGCAGCGGTATACCGGTACTTGGGTGGCGGCGAGCACCAGCCGTTGATGGTGTTGGTGCTGGCCGCGGCGGTCTCCGGTCTGGCGGTGGCCTACACCTGGGCTTTCGCCCGGCGTACACTGGGGCCGCGCGTGGCTCATTTGGCAGCCTGCGGCGTGGCGCTCTATCCAGAAGCGGTGCTGCTCGGCTCTTCCCAAATGCGTGAGGCCTTTACTGTCTGCCTGCTGCCCCTGGCGTTGTATGCGCTGCTGCGCTGCCGCGAGAAGCTTAGCGCGGCCAACCTGGCTTTATTACTGGTCCCGCTTGGCCTCACCGCGGCCCTGACCTCCGCTTTCATCCCTTCATTGCTGGGCACGCTGGCTCTGGTCTTTTTGGCGATCGAACGCTGGCCTTGGCTGCGCAGCCGCAGGGTTTGGCTGGGCGTGTTGGCTGCCACCGGCCTGGGTGTGCTGCTCTTCTTCCTGCTTTTTGATGAAAGCGAGCTGTGGCTGGTGCAAGCTGCGCAGTGGCAGGTGTACGTCAGCGCCAACGCCTCCGGCTGGGTGGCGCGCGAATTTGAGCGTCTGCCGCTGGGTGCGCAGATCCCCTTCCTGGTCAGCTACGGCGTGCTGCGCCCTTTGTTGCCAGCCGCGCTGACTGCCGGAGGCCCGCTGGTCTGGACGATGATTGGCGTTTGGCGGGCGTTGGGCTGGACCGTGTTGCTGGCCTTCCTGCTGTATGCCATCTATCTGGTTCTGCGTGACCGCAAGTGGCTTGAAGTGCCGGGGGCGCTGCTGCTGGCGGTGTGGGCCACCAATATCCTCACTTCCTACCGCGGCGGCGGCGACCTGTGGGACAACCCGCGCTACCGCAGCGCCTTTGCTTCCATCCAACTCATCCTGGCTGCCTGGGCCTGGGTGCGCTCGCGCGAGCGCAGCGACCCCTGGCTGCACCGGTCTATCGGTGTGGCGGTGTGCCTGCTGGTCTGGTTCATCCCCTGGTATTTACGCCGTTACGCTGACTTTGAGTGGCCTCTGGTGGATCTGCATCAGGTGGCTGGCGTGGGTTTGGCTACGGCTGGTTTGTATATCCTGTCGGACTGGATGCGCAGCAACGCCTCACCTTCTTCTTAGCAATTCATTGTTATAATTCAGCGCTTGAATTTTGAAATCATGGATTCCGGATTCGATACAGCCCGCGATATGCTCCTGTTGGAGCAGATAGAAAACGACCCTGATGTGACCCAGGCGACTTTGGCGTCCCAGCTGGGCGTGGCGGTGGGCACGGTTAACTGGCATCTGAAGCGCCTGGTGGCCAAAGGCTACGTCAAAGTAAAACGCGCCCAGCGCCGTAAATTGCGCTACATCATCACCCCGCAGGGCATCAGCCGGCGAGCACGCCTGACGGTCAATTACATCGACCATTCCATGCAGTTGTATCGCAAGACGCGCAAGCGCGTGCAGCAGCTGCTGGAAGAGGTGCGCGAGCAAGGCTACACCAGCGTGCGGGTGGAGAAGGCCAGCCAAGACCCCGAAGACATTGCTGATGTATGCCGCCTGACCTGCCTAGAGCAGGGCATGCAATTGGCCGAAGCCGAGCAACCCGGCCCCGTGCTGCGCATTTTGGGCCACAAGGTCTACCTGGAGTGGGAGGGCGAGCATGCCCACTAAGCCGGCTGAAGCCCAGCATGTGCTGGTGACCGGTGGGGCGGGCTACATCGGCTCACTACTGGTGGGTGAACTGCTGCGCCGCGGCTACCGCGTGACCGTGATGGACAAACTGCTGTTTGGCGGTGATTCGCTGCTCAGCTATCTGGCGCACCCCAATTTCTATTTCGCCAATGTGGATGTGTGGGAACCGCGCGCGCTGCGTGAGGTCTTTAAAGGCAGCGGGCAGAAGCCGGATGCGGTGGTGCATCTGGCCGCCATTGTCGGCTTCCCGGCCTGCCAGGCCGTAGGGCGCTCAGTGGCCTGGCGCTACAACGTGGAGAGCACGCAGCGCGTCTTTGAACAGGCCCAGGAACTGGGCGTGAAGCGCTTTGTCTTCGCTTCCACTTACAGCAACTATGGCCTGTCTGAGGACGGCCAGCCGGTGGACGAGGAGACCGCCCTGAACCCGCAGTCGCTGTACGCCGAGACCAAGATCGCCGCTGAGAATTATTTGCTGGAGAACCAGGCGGCAGATTGTGCGCCGCTGATCTTTCGCCTGGCGACCTTGTATGGCATCTCGCCGCGCACGCGCTTCGATTTGATCGTCAACCAGTTTGTGCTGGACGCCTACACCAAGCGCGAGCTGCTGATCTACCAGCGCGGCTATTCGCGCTCCTTTGTGCATGTGCGTGACGTGGTCGCAGGCCTGGTGCTGGGGCTGGAAGCGCCGGAAGAGAAGACGCGCGGCCAAGTTTACAATTTGGGCACCGAACAAGGCAATTACCGCAAAGACGAGATCGTCAATTTCGTCATCAAGCGTCTTCCCGAGATCCGCATCAGCTACAAGGATCTGACTTTCGGCGGCGACATGCGTGATATTCGCGTGTCCTTTGAAAAGATACGCAGGGAGCTGGGCTTTGAGACTCGCCTAAACGTAGATGACGGCGTGCGGGAAGTTTTGCATGCCCTGCAGCAGGGTTTGATCAAAAACCCGTTGGATGAGCGCTTCCGGAATGCGCAATTCATTGTGGAATAGGTGACTATGGCAGAGAACAATTTTTGGCAGGGCAAGCGAGTGACCGTCACCGGCGGCGGCGGTTTTTTGGGTTCCTTCATTGTGGAGAAGCTGCGCAGCCGCGGCGCCACCGAGATATTTGTGCCGCGCCGGAAAGATTATGACCTGGTCCAGCCGGAAGACATTGCGCGCATGCTGGCGGATGGCAAGCCCGACATTCTGATCCATGTGGCCGCCCTGGCCGGCGGGATTGGCGCCAACCGCGCCCGCCCTGGCGAATTCTTCTATGACAATTTGATGATGGGCGTGCCGCTGATGCACCAGGCCTGGCAAACTGGCGTGGACAAGTTCGTCGCCCTGGGCACGATCTGCTCCTACCCGCTGCACACGCCCACACCTTTCCGCGAAGAAGAGCTGTGGAACGGCTACCCTGAGGAGACCAACGCGCCCTACGGCCTGGCCAAGAAAATGCTGCTGGTGCAGGCGCAGGCCTATCGCCAGCAGTACGATTTCAATGCGATCTATCTATTGCCGGTGAACCTGTATGGGCCGCGCGACAATTTTGACTTGGAAACCTCGCACGTCATCCCGGCGCTGATCCGCAAGTTCCTGGAAGCCCAGGAGCGCGGCGACGCCAGTGTGCCGCTGTGGGGCGACGGCTCGCCCACGCGTGAGTTCCTGTATGTGGAAGACGCCGCTGAGGGCGTGGTGCTGGCGGCTGAACGCTATGAAGGTGGTGAGCCCATCAACCTGGGATCCGGCCAGGAGATTAGCATCAAGGATTTGGCCGAGCTGATCGCCCGCCTGGTGGGCTACCAGGGCGAATTCGTTTGGCAGACGGACAAGCCCAACGGCCAGCCGCGCCGTCTGCTGGACGTGCAGCGCGCCAAGGACAACTTTGGCTTCGTGGCAGGCACACCGTTCGAAGAGGGCTTGCGCAAGACGATCGACTGGTATCGCCAGCACCGCGCCGAGGTGGTGGGTGGATAAACCGCTGACTCCCCCGGCGCAAAGCAGCCAGCGCGTCCTGATCAAGCCGCAACGCGGCTTGGTCGGCTTGGACTTCAAGGAACTGTTCCGTTTCCGCGAGCTGATCGTTTTCCTGACTTGGCGTGACATTCTGGTGCGTTACAAACAGACCTTGCTGGGCGGCGCCTGGGCCATTCTGCAGCCTGTGCTGCAGATGCTGATCTTCAATGTGCTCTTTGGTGATATCGCCGGGCTGTCCAGCGGCGGCGTGCCGCGCCCGCTGTTCACCTATGCCGGCCTGCTGCCCTGGAACCTGTTCTCCACTTCGATGAGTGATGCGGGCCGCTCGCTGGTGACCAACCGCAACATGATCACCAAGGTCTATTTCCCACGCATTATCGTGCCGCTCTCTTCGGTGCTCAGCGGCGTGGTCGACTTTCTGGTGGCCTTTCTGCTGCTGGCGGGCATGATGGTCTATTACGGCGTGATGCCAACCAGTGGCGTGTGGGGCTTGCCGCTGTACTTGCTGCTCTCCCTGGTTACCGCTCTGGGAGTGGGCCTGTGGCTGGCCGCGCTCAACGTTCACTACCGCGATATCCGCTACATCATCCCCTTCCTGACCCAGTTCTGGATGCTGGCCACCCCGATTGCCTATGAAGCCAGTGAAGTCTTTAGCCGCCTGCCGGTTGGCTGGGAATGGCTTTACGCGCTCAACCCGATGGTGGGCGTGGTGGAAGGCTTTCGCAGCGCCCTGGTGGGCACGCCGATCTATTCGCTGGATATGCTGTGGATCTCGATCCTGACCTCACTGGTGCTGCTGCTGAGCGGGCTGGTGTACTTCCGCCGTATGGAACGCACCTTTGCGGATGTGGTCTAAGCCATGAGCGAATACGCCATTCGGGTTGATGGCCTGGGCAAGAGCTATGCCTTGGGCGGCAAAGTAGAGCGCTACCGCACCCTGCGCGACAGCCTGGCGGATATGGTCAGCTGGCCGGCGCGTATGTTGAAGGGCGATTTGCGCCGGGATGCCGAGCGCATTTGGGCCTTGAAAGACATCTCGTTCGATGTGCGCCAGGGGCAGGTTTTGGGCGTGATTGGGCGCAACGGCGCAGGCAAGAGCACGCTGCTCAAGATCCTCTCGCGGGTCACTGACCCCAGCGCCGGCTATGCCGAGATCAACGGCCGGGTCGGCTCCCTGCTTGAGGTGGGCACCGGCTTTCATCCGGAGCTCTCTGGGCGCGAGAACATTTACCTGAATGGCGCGGTGCTGGGTATGAAGCGCCGCGAAATTGGCGCCAAGTTCGACGAGATCGTCGAGTTTTCCGGCGTGTCCAAGTTCATTGATACGGCTGTCAAGCATTATTCCAGCGGGATGTATTTGCGCCTGGCCTTCTCCGTGGCGGCCCATCTGGAGCCGGAGATATTGGTGGTGGACGAAGTGCTGGCGGTGGGCGATGCTGAATTCCAGCGCAAGTGCCTGGGCAAAATGGGTGAAGTGGCCGAGGCGGGCCGCACCGTGTTGTTCGTCAGCCACAACATGTCCGCCATTCTGCGCCTGACCGAAGAATCGATCGTGTTGGACAAAGGCGAGCTGGTCTACCGGGCGCCCACCAGCCAGGCCGTGGACCATTACATGGCCACCGGCCTCTCGCAGACCGGTGAACGCACCTGGCCTGCCGAAGAGGTGCCTGCCGATGCGGCCCCTTTCCGCCCGATTGCCATGCGCGTCAAAGACACCGCCGGCCGGGTGGCCGAGACGGTCCAGTCTCCGCAGCCGGTAGACATCGAAGTCGAATACGAACTCAGCCAGCCGATCCAAGGGCTGCGCCTGGGCATTTACCTGCAAACCATGCGCGGCGAAGTGGTCTTCACTTCCTTCGATACGGACGACCCCAAAGACTATGAGAAATACGCCACGCGTCCCGCCGGCCACTATGTCAGCCGCGTCACCATTCCGGCCGACACGCTGAACGAAGGCCAGTATGTGCTGGGCTTGAACGCCAGCGCGTTCCGCGTGCGCCGCTATTTTCAGGACGAGCGCGCCCTGGCCTTCATCGTGGATGCGATGGGCGCCCCGGGCATGCAGTGGCCGGAGCCGCGCCAGGGTCTGGTGCGGCCCAAGCTGGATTGGATGATCGAGCATGATGGAGCGGCGCGTGCCTAATACGCGTGAGCGCTTGAAGGGCTGGCTGGGCAGCCTGCCCCTGACGGCTGAACTGGATTGGAGCCTGCGCGGCCGCAAGGCGCCTGGTGACGGCTTCAAGCTTGAGGAATTGCGCACATCCCTGCCGGGCTGGTGCGCTGCGGCGTCTGCCGCGGCGGACGCCGTAGCACAGCAGGCGACCACCAGCGGCAAGGCGCTGGTGTTTGCCACACTGCATTATTGGATCGGTCATGCGGCGCTGCTTTCGCTGGCCCTGGCGGGCAGCGGCCACCAAACCACCCTGGCCTGGCTGCCCTACGCTACCTGGAAGGAGCCGGTCAGCCGCTTTGACCTGCGCCGGCGGGAGGCTTACCTGCGCCAGGTGCTCAAACCGGCTGCTGGGCTGATCGGCCTGCAATCTTTTCTGGAGGCGCCTGCAGCTGTGGAGCTGCCGGCAGCGTTGGCCGAAGCCGTGGAGCAGGTCTCGGTGATGGATACCCAGTACACCTTGCAGGTGGAAGAGGTCGACAAGACCAGCCAGCTGTTCCAGCTGCGCGCCCAGCGTAACCGGGCCGCCGCCGCCGCAGCCCTGGCTTGGCTGCAGGCGGAGCGGCCCGACGTGGTCATCTTGCCCAACGGCCTCATTCTGGAATTTGGGGCGATCTTCCAGGCGGCGCGCTATTTGGATATCCCCGTGGTGAGCTACGAGTTCGGTGAGCAGCGCGAGCGCATTTGGTTGGCGCGCAACCAGCCGGTGATGCTGCAAGAGACCGACGCGCTGTGGGCGTCTCGCCGCGGCCGGCCTTTTGAAGAAGCCCAACGCGCCCAGGTACAGGAACTGTTTGCCAGCCGCCAGGCGGCGGACCTGTTCCACAATTTCTACCGCCGTTGGCAAAACCTGCCCGCCGAGGGTGGCGAGGCCGTGCGCGCCAAACTGGGCCTGGACCAGCGCCCGGTGGTGCTGCTGGCTGCCAATGTGATCGGCGACAGCCTGACCCTGGGCCGGGCCACCTTTAGCGGTGACATGAGCACCTGGCTGCACCGCAGCCTGGCCTTCTTCGCCCAGCGGCCGCAGGTGCAGTTTGTGCTGCGCGTGCACCCGGGCGAGAAGAACCTGGATGGCCCCTCAGTGGCGGATTTGGTCCACACGCAGCTGCCCGAATTGCCCGAGAATGTGCGCGTGGTGGCGGCTGGCGACCCGGTTAACACCTATGACCTGGTGGCGATCGCCGACCTGGGCCTGGTCTATACCACCACGGTGGGGTTGGAGATGGCCATGAGCGGCTTGCCTGTGATCGTGGCGGGGCGCACGCATTACCGCGGCAAAGGCTTCACGAAAGATCCTGGTTCTTGGGATGAGTACTTTGCCCTGTTGGAAACATGCCTGGCGGATTTGCCCGCCGCCCGGCTGACCCCCGAGCAGATCGACACGGCCTGGCATTACGCCTACCGCTTCTTTTTCGACTATCCCCAGCCGTTTCCCTGGCATCTCTTGCACTTCTGGACGGATGCTGAGACGCGGCCTCTGGAAACACTGTGGTCGGCAGAGGGGCAGGCCCAGTATGCGGCCACTTTTGAGTATTTGCTGGGCCAACCTTTTGATTGGGATGCATAAAGACGGAATGAGCCATAACGAGCAAGACATTAAGCGCCAGGTGCGCCAGTTTTATGACAAGGTGGGCTGGATGGAGGTCGCCGACGGCGTATACCAGAACGCACGCTACGAAGATCTGCGTCCGGTGAGCCAGGAGTACATCCAGCGCTGCCACCAGCGGGTGGCTCGCCACCTGCTGCCCACGGGCGACCTGTTCCTGGATGCCGGCTCCGGGCCGATCCAATACCCTGCTTATGTGGAGTACTCGCGCGGCTACCGCTTGCGCGTCTGCGCTGACATTTCGATCACAGCGCTTAAGGCCGCCCGTGAGCGGGTCGGCAGCCACGGCGCCTTTGTGGTCGCCGATATTTCGCGCCTACCCTTTGCGCCTAAGCGTTTTGATGCGGTGGTCTCGCTGCACACCATCCACCACCTGCCGGCCGAGCAGCACCTGCAAGCCTACGGGGAGTTGCATCGTGTCCTGGCGAGCGGGCGCAAAGCCGTAGTGGTCAACGGCTGGAGTTTCTCTCCCTTGAACAACCTGTTTGAGCGCTTTATCGCCTGGCGCAAAGGCCGCAAGCAGCAGGCGAAAGAAATCCTTTTGCCTGAAGAAGCAGAGCTGGGTAAAGGCACCTTTGTTAACAAGAATCAGGCCGCCGGGCTAAAGACTGCCTTAGGCGACAAGATGCACTTTGACCTGCTGGTGTGGCGCAGCGCCAGCACTAATGTGCTGCGCTTCTTTATTCGCCCTGAATGGTTGGGTCGTTACTGGCTGCGCTTGTTGTACGGCCTGGAAGAAATGTTCCCGCACTTTTTTGGCGAAAAGGGCCTGTATCCCCTGGTTGTGATTTCCAAGTAGAGTGGAGTTAGTGATGGATTGGACAAAACAAGTCGTACTGGTTACCGGCGGGACGGGCTCATTTGGCAAGGCCTGCATCCGCCTGTTGTTGGATGAATACAAACCGGCCAAGGTGATCGTTTTTAGCCGGGATGAGCTGAAGCAGCATGAAATGCGCATGGCTGGCTTTGACCAGCCCAACTTGCGCTATTTCATTGGCGATGTGCGCGACCAGGACCGCCTGACCCGCGCCATGGACGGCGTCACCATTGTCATTCACGCCGCGGCGCTGAAGCAGGTGCCGGCCTGCGAGTACAACCCAATGGAAGCGATCAAGACCAATATTCTGGGCACCGCCAACGTAGTCGAGGCCGCCCTGGCCACCGGCGTGCACAAGGTGCTGGCGCTGAGTACCGACAAAGCGGTCAGCCCGGTCAACTTGTACGGGGCCACCAAGCTGGCTGCCGAGAAGCTGACCGTGCAGAGCAACGCCTATTCCGGCGAGCGCCCGACGCGTTTCAGCTGCGTGCGCTACGGCAATGTGGTCGGCAGCCGCGGTTCGGTAGTGCCACTCTTTTTAAAGCAGCGCGCTGCCGGCAAACTGAGCATCACCGACGAGCGTATGACGCGCTTCTGGCTCTCGTTGGAGCAGGGCGTGCGCTTTGTGTTGAAGTCGATCGAATTGATGCAGGGCGGTGAGGTCTTTGTGCCTAAACTTCCCAGCACGACCATTACCGACCTGGCGCGCGCCATGGCCCCTGAGGCTGAGCTGGATGTGATCGGCATTCGTCCCGGCGAGAAACTGCATGAAGTGCTGATTTCCGAGGACGAAGCGCGCACCGCGGTGGAATTGGACGATATGTACGTACTGCAGCCCGCCCAAGGGCCCTGGTTTGTGCGTTCCTGGGATGGCAAAGGCAAGCCGCTGCCGGATGGCTTCCACTACGCCAGCAATGAGAACGACCAGGTCCTGAATGTGAGCGAGATCCAGGATATTGTGGCCCCCATCGCGGCTGAATGGCAGGCGGGCAAACTGGGATGACCCGCATCCTGGTGACCGGCGTCAGCGGCCTGCTGGGCAGCAACCTGGCCCTGGCCGCTGCGCCGCGTTATGAAGTGGTGGGCGTGGTACACCGCCAAGGGCTGCACAACCCTGGCTTTGAAACCGTGCAGGCAGACCTGTTGGATCTAGATGGCTTGGGCCCCCTGCTGGACGCCGTGCAGCCGGACTGGGTGGTGAATTGCGCCGCCCTGGCCAACCTGAACCAGGCCGAGCAGCAGCCGCAGCTGGCCCGGCGGCTGAACACCGAGATGCCCGGCCGCCTGGCGGCTGAAGCGGCCGCCCGCGGCCTGCGCCTGGTGCACATCTCCACTGATGCCGTCTTTGACGGCAGCAAGGGCAACTACCGCGAGACGGACGGCCCCAAGCCGCTCAGCGTTTATGCACAGAGCAAACGCATGGCTGAATTGGCGGTCAAGTCTGCCCACCCGGGAGCGATCTTGGCCCGCACAGTATTTTTTGGCTGGAGTGTGAATGGCCAGCAAAGCCTGGCCGAGTTCTTTTATAACAACCTCTCCGCTGGGCAATCTGTGCAGGGCCACACCGACCGGCGCTTTTGTCCGCTGCTGGTCACCGACCTAGCCGAACTCTTGCTGGAGATGTTGGATAAAGACCTGAATGGCATTTATCACGTGGCCAGCGCCGATTCGATCACCAAGTATGAATTCGGCCTGGCGCTTGCCGAACGGTTTGGTTTGGATCCCAGCTCGATCGAGCCTGCCGAGAGCACGGCGCACAATCCGGCCGCTAAACGCTCCCCCGACCTGAGCCTGAACACCAGCCGGCTGGTGGGAGCACTGGGCCGCCGCCCGCCCAGCATTGCCCGGGGCATTGAAGGTTTACACGCCCAGCTAGAGAACGGCCACCGCCTGCGCCTGCGGGCCATGGCCGAATCCCAGCCGCAGGAAGGATGACCGTCATGGAGATCACCATTCAGGGCCGCAAGATCGGCCTGCAGCACCCCACCTATTTCATCGCCGACATTGCTGCCAACCATGATGGCAGCCTGCAGCGCGCCGTTGAGCTGATCCGCCTGGCCAAAGAAGCCGGGGCCGATGCGGCCAAGTTCCAGAACTTCCAGGCTCCCAAGATCGTCTCCGATTATGGCTTTCGCTCGCTGGATGGCCAGATCGGCCACCAGGCGGCCTGGACCAAGAGCGTGGTCGAGGTCTACGCCGAGGCCTCGATCCCTTTCGAGTGGACGCCGACGCTGAAGGAAGCCTGTGAGGAATTTGATATCCATTATTTTTCCTCTCCGTATGACTACGATGCGATTGAGATGCTCGACCCCTATGTGCCGGCTTACAAAGCCGGCTCCAGCCTGATCTCCTGGCCGCAGGCCATCCTGCGCATGGCCGAGTTCGGCAAGCCAGTCATGATCGCCACCGGCGATTCCGATATGGCTGATGTGGAACGCACCATGGAGATGCTGCTGGCGGTCAACCGGCAGGTGGTGCTGATGCAGTGCAACACCAATTACACCGCTGCGGAGGGCAACTACGACCACTTGCACCTCAACGTGCTCAAGACCTATGCCGAACGCTGGCCGAATGTGATCCTGGGCCTCTCCGACCATACCCAGAGCGCCGCCCCCGTGGTGGGCGCCGTGGCGCTGGGTGCCCGCGTGATCGAGCGCCACTTTACCGACAGCAACGAGCGCGACGGCCCCGATCACAAATTTGCGCTCAACCCGCAGAATTGGGCCCACATGGTCGCCGAAGTGCGCATTTTGGAGCGCGCCCTCGGCTCGGCCGAAAAGTTTGTGGCCGAGAACGAGAAGGAAACCTACATCGTGCAGCGCCACTGCCTGCGGGCGGCGCGCCAGATCAAGGCGGGCGAAGTCTTCAGCGAAGATATGCTCGAGGTGCTGCGCCCGGCCACTCCCGGCGCACTGATGGCCTGGGACATCCCCCAGGTGCTGGGCAGGAAAGCCGCCGCCGACCTGCCTTACGGCAAAGATATCCGCCCGGAGGATCTGGCCTAGCTCTCTGCCATGAAGGTCTTGTACTTCAGCCGCAGCTACACGCCGCATGACCACCGTTTCCTGGCCGCCATCCAACAAGGCGGCGGCCAGGCGGTTTTTTTGCGACTGCCCGGCGAGGGCGGCAGCGAGCCGCGCGCCCTGCCTGCCGGAGTGCAAGCCCTGGCCTGGCGCGGCAGCCTGCCGGCCGCGCTGGACGAGGCCCAGCCTGACCTGCTGCACGCCGGCCCGCTGGATGACTGCGCCTACCTGGCGGCGCGCAGCCGCTTTCACCCGTTGGTGGCCATGTCCTGGGGATCTGATATTTTGTGGACCGCCCGGCGCAACGGCTTGAAACGCCTGCGCGTGCGCAAAAGTTTGCGGGCGGCCAATGCGCTGATCGGTGATTGCGCCGTAGTGCGCCAAGCGGCGGAAAACTACGGCATGCCTGCTGATAAGATCGTCACCTTTCCCTGGGGCATTGATCTGCAAGCCTTCAACCCGCACAACAGCGACGGCGGCCTGCGCGCCCGCCTGGGCTGGAGGGACAACTTTGTGCTGCTGCACTTGCGCAGTTGGGAAGCCGTCTACGACCCCCTAACGGTGGCGCGCGCCTTTGTGCTGGCTGCCCGCCAGCAGCCGCGCCTGCGCCTGCTGATGCCGGGCAGCGGCCGCCTGGAAGGGCGGCTGCACGCCATTTTTGCGCGGGCCGGCCTGCAGGAGCGCGTGCGCCTGCCCGGACGCCTGAGCCAAACTGAACTGCCCGAGTATTACCGGGCGGCTGACTTGTATTTGAGCGCTTCGCTCAGCGACGGTTCCTCGGTTTCGCTGATGGAAGCGCTGGCCAGCGGTCTGCCCGCGCTGGTTTCCGACATCCCGGGCAACCGCGAATGGGTACAGCCCGGCGAGCAAGGCTGGCTCTTCCCGGCCGGCAAGCCCGAGGTGTTGGCTGAGCGCATCCTGCGGGCCGCCGCGGCCAAAGAGCTGGCCGGCATGGCTGCTGCAGCACGGCGCACTGCGGAGCAGCGCGCCGACTGGGCGCACAATCAGCAAGGCTTGTTTGAGGCCTATCGCCTTGCAATGCAGGGGCCGCGCTGATGGCCGCGCGCGTCGTGGCGATCGTACAGGCCCGCATGGGCTCCAGCCGGCTGCCGGGCAAGGTGCTGGCTGACCTGGGCGGCCAGCCGGCCTTGGCCTGGGTCACCCGCCGGGCGGCGCGCGCCCAGTGCATAGACCAGGTGGTGGTGGCCACCTCCACTGATGAGCAAGACGACGCCATCGCTGAATTTTGCCAGGCGGCCGGGCTGCCCTGTACACGCGGCAGCCTGCACGACGTGCTGGATCGCTTCCACCAGGCCGCCGAAGAAAGCCGGGCCGAGATCGTCGTGCGTCTGACCGGCGATTGCCCGTTGATCGATCCCAGCATACTGGACGACAACCTGGGAGTCTTTCTGGCGGCCCAACCCGGGCTGGACTTCGCCGCCAATCGCCTGCCCGGCCAGCCGCGCAGCATCCCGATCGGCCTGGACGCCGAGTACTGCACCCGTGCCGCCCTGGATGCGGCCTGGCGCGAAGCCAAAGCGCCGCACCAGCGCGAGCATGTCATGCCGTTCTTGTACGAGAATCCGCAGCGCTTCAATATTCTGCATATGGAGCATCACCCCAGCTATGGCCAGTACCGTTGGACGCTGGATACGCCTGAGGACCTGCAGCTGCTGCGCGAGGTGGCGACGCACTTTGCGGATGATGCTTTTTCCTGGTTGGACGTGATCCGCTTGTTCGAGCAGCAGCCGCACTTGGCCCAAATCAACGCCGCCGTGCCGCACAAAAGCCAATATGATGTAGACCCACGCCAATGAAGAAGCTGACGATCTTCTCCACGCCCAAGCCATTCAGCGACGAGCACATCAACATCATCCAGCGCAACGCCATCCGCTCCTGGCTGCAGATGGGGCCAGAGGTGGAAGTCTTGCTGATCGGCGATGAGCCCGGCTTGGCCGCCGCCGCCAAAGAGCTTGGCGCCAACCACATCCCGCAGGTGGCCCGCAATGCGCATGGAACCCCCTTGGTCAGCGCCATCTTCCAGGCGGCGCGCCAAGCCTCGCAAGCAGAGCTGCTGTTATTCAGCAACAGCGACATCCTCTTTTTTCCCGAGACGTTGGCCCTAGCCCTCAAATTGCACGAACACCATGCTGACTTTGTGCTGATGGGCCAGCGTTATGACCTGGATGTGCGTGAGCCCTTGGACTTTGGCCCAGGCTGGTCACAGCGTTTGCGTGCCGATGTACAGGCTCGCGGTCGCCTGCACCCGTTGGGAGGCAGCGACTATTTCTTGTTCCCGCGCCAGTTGTATGTGGATATTCCTGACTTTGCGATTGGCCGGGCGGGCTGGGACAATTGGATGATCTACCAGGCCGTGCGCCAGCCGTGGTTGGATATAGACGCCACCCCTGATTTAACTGTGGTGCACCAAAACCACGATTATGCGCACCTGGATGGCGGCAAGGATCACCAGCGCCACCCGGAGACCTATGAGAATGCCGAGCTGGCTGGCGGCATGCGTACTATGTATACGCTGCTGGACCTGCGCCACCGTCTGGTGGACGGGCGCGTGGAGCGCAGTCCCTGGAGCCTGGCGCGCGCCTTCCGCTGGCTGGAACGCGGCTTGCAGACCGACGAGATGGAAGGCCGCGGGCTGCGCTGGCGGCTGCTGACCTGGCTGCGCCGTCTGCGGCGCAAATTGAACAGAATGGGATTGGCCTAAAATGCGCGTCGGACAGAATCCGGTCAAGTCTATCGAAGAGATCGCCCCGCCCGCTCCAGTGACGGTGGTCGTCATTGCCTATATCCCCTTTCTGAGCGGGTATTACGCGGAAAGCTTGGATGTGCTCAAGCTGTGTCTGGGCAGCCTGCGCGCCAATACCCCGCAAGGCGAATACGATCTACTCGTTTTTGATAATGGCAGCTGTGCTGAAGTGCGCGAATATTTGCTGGCCGAACAGGCCGCCCAACGCATCCAGCATTTGTGGCTGTCTGAGCGCAACCTGGGCAAGCCAGCCGCCTGGAATGCGGCTTTGGCGGCCGCGCCGGGCGAGATCGTGGCTTATGCCGACAGCGATGTGTATTTCTATCCGGGTTGGCTGCAGGCCAGCGTGGAAACTCTGCGAGCCTTTCCCAAGCTGGGTATGGTCACCGCCATGCCGATGCTCATCCCAGAGAAGTACTCCACCACCACGCTGGCCTGGGCCAAACAACAGTCCGGGGTGAAGCTGGAACGCGGCGAGCTGCTGCCCTGGGAAGACTTTTGGCGGCATGCCCGCAGCCTGGGCGATAGCGAGGCGCAGGCCGGCGAGTTCTATGCCCAAAACAAAGCCGTCCGCCTCAGCGCAAAAGGGCGATCATATTATCTGGGCGCGGCGCACTTCCAGTTCACCGCGCCCAAGGCGGCCTTGCAGGCGGTGTTACCCATCCCCGCACAGCGGCCGATGGGACGCGTGCGCTTCCTGGACGAGGCCATGAACCAGGCGGGCTACCTGCGCCTGTGTACGGTCGGTTGGCACGTGCAGCACATGGGCAACACACTGCCGCGCCCCCAGGATTTGTTGGAAGCACCTGCCGGCCTGGCGGACCGCGCCGAAAAACCTGCCACTTTATCGAGTTTTTGGCGTTCCGGCCTGGTGCGCAGACTATTGCAAAGGATCCATGGTTGGAGCTTTGACAAGCTCCACCGCAGCTAAGATGGGCAAGCGCCGCGTTTTCATCAGTGCCGACCATGGTCTGGCGATTGTCTATTTCCTGCAAAGCGATCTGGTCGATCGTCTGATCGTTGCCGGTGTGGAAGTGGTCCTGCTCAGCGACGACGGCCTGATCGAGCAGATCCAGCAGCGTTTCGGGCGACCCGGCCTGGTGGTGGAAGGACTGCGCCTGTCGCAGGCCGAAAACTACTTCAAAACTGTCTCGCCGTTCTGGCAGTGGTGGCTGGACTTTTTGCGCCGCGCTGGCGCCTCACGGCGCATCAATCTGGAGGCGGTGGAAAGTTACATCCAGCAGGTGGAAGCTGAGGCCAATCCGCGGCGCAAAAGGTTGTTCCCGTTGATGCAAATCGTGGTGGCTGCCCTGCGCAATTTGCGCTGGGCGCGCCAATTGTTGGTGCGTGCCCAGCGGCGCTTCACTCCCAATCTGTATGCCGACCTGTTCGCCAAGTATCAGCCGGAACTGGTCGTGGCCAGCACGCCGGGTTGGCGGCATGACCGCTATCTATTGCGCGAGGCGGCTGCCCGCGGCGTGCCGACTGCGGCGGTGATCGTGGGCTGGGACAACAGCAGCAGCTACAGCCTGCCCGGTGCCCCCGTGGACTGGATCAGCTGTTGGTCTGAGCTGCAAAAAGAGGAATTGACCCAGGGCTCTGATTGGGACGCCAAGCGCGTCCACGTCGGCGGCATTCCTTCCTACGACGGCTATTTTCGTGATGAGTGGCGCTTGCCGCGCCAACAGTATTTTGCGCAGCATGGGCTGGACCCGCAGCGCAAGTTGATTTCTTATGCCAGCAGCTTCATCACCTTCTCGCCCAATATCCAGAACATTGAAGCACTGGCTGAGCTGGTTTCCGGCCAGCAGCTGGCTGAGCCCAGCCAGCTCTTGATCCGCCTGCACCCCAATCACTTCATGGATGTGGAGCGCTTCGCTGCCGAACGCGAGCAAATCCGCGCCCTGGCGCAGCGCTTCCCGCATGTGCACCTGGTCGAACCGGTGCCCCTGGGTGGTTCTTTAGGCTATTATTCGGGAGAAGACATGCCCGAAAAAGCCTCGATGATGGCGTATTCCGATGTATTCGTGACCGTCTATTCCACCATGGTGGTGGAAGCTTCGGTGCAAGGCAGCCCGGTGGTCAGCGCTTGCATTGACTCACCGCTGGGTTGGCCGGGCAAGTTCACCTTGCCGCTTTCGCGCATTGGTGACTGGCCCACGCACTCCCGCTTTCGCCAGTCGGGCGCGGGGCGCGTGGCTTATATCGCCGCGGAGCTGGCGGCGGCGATCAACCATTACTTGCAGAACCCGCAGGCAGACCAGGCAGCCCGTGCTGCGTTTGTGCAGCGCGAGTGCACTTTCACCGACGGCAGCGCCGGGCAGCGCACCGCAGACTATTTGCTTTCTCGTATAGGAAAACAAGATGAGTAATCGCATTCAACGCGCCCTGCGCGTGCTGCTCACCGGCAAAAGTGAATCCGGGACGCTGCGCGAAGTCCCTCCCATCCACTCTGAGGACCTGGCCGAAATTCGCCAGTTCTTTCCAATGCCCAAGTTCTTCATTTTTGGGCACGCGCGCTCCGGCACTACCTTGCTGGCCCGCCTGGTACGCGTGCACCCGGACGTGCACTGCAACTGGCAGGCGCATTTCTTCACCCGCCCGCCGCTGCTCAGTGGCATCCTGGCCGACAAGAAATACGAAGACTGGTTGGCACGACGCAGCAACCGCTGGAACCGCGGCCGGGATATGTCGCCGGTCGCCCTGCGGGCGATGAGCGACTACATCCTCGAACGCGACGCCTTGCGCGAGGGCAAGCGGGTGGTGGGCGACAAGAGCCCCAATGTGCTGCTGGGCGGCAAAGCCGTCAGCGAGATGCACCGCCTGTACCCGGACGGCAGCCTGATCAACATCGTACGAGACGGGCGCGACACACTGATCTCGCATCGCTTCCAAAACTTTATCGACGGCGTCCAATTCCTCAATAAAGCGGATCTGAAACTGCGTGATGAGTTTGCCAAAAACCCGGAGCCGTTCTTTGCCGGCGAGCGTTCCGTGTTCACGCCCCAGGCGGTTAAGAACATGGCCAAGAGCTGGGCCGAAAACGTCAGTGAAACCGATAAATTAGGACACCAGTTGTATGGAGCGCGCTATTTTTCGCTGCGCTATGAGGATTTATTGGCGCGACCCTACGAAATGCTCTCCAAATTGTGGAGTTTCCTAGGTGTGAACCCGGACACCATGGAAGCCCGTGTGCAGGCCGAGATGGGCGAGAACCCGGATGCGGACTGGCAGAGCCAAAAGGCGCCAGACTTGGCGGCTTTGTTGGAAAAGGGCAAGCGCGGTTCTTGGAAACAGTTGTTCACTGAGAGGGACAAACAATTGTTCAAGGAAGCCGCCGGCGCTGTGCTGCAAACTTGGGGCTATGAGCAAGGCGGGGATTGGTAGCGTGAAATTCCTCATCGCCGGCTTCGGCTCGATCGGGCGCCGCCACTTCCGCAACCTGCGCACGCTGGGCGAAAGGGATGTGCTTTTCTATCGCACGCGCAGCAGCTCATTACCCGATGAAGAGTTGGATGGTTTTATCGTGGAGACGGACCTGCAGGCGGCCCTGGCCCATAAGCCGGATGCGGTCATTGTGGCCAACCCCACTGCCCTGCACCTGGACGTGGCCATTCCGGCCGCTGCCGCCGGCTGCCACCTGTTGATGGAAAAACCCATTTCACATTCGTTGGCACGTGTGGCGGAGCTGCAGGCGGCTCTGGCCCGCGGCGGCGGGCAGGCACTGGTCGGTTTCCAATACCGTTTCCATCCGGGTTTGCAGCAGGCCGCCAAATTCCTCACTTCTGGCGAGCTGGGTCAGCCACTGGCCGCCCGGGCGCACTGGGGTGAATATCTGCCCAACTGGCACCCTTGGGAAGATTACCGCCAGGGTTACAGTGCGCGCAGCGACCTGGGCGGCGGAGTGGTGCTGACCCTCAGCCACCCCTTCGATTACCTGCGCTGGCTGCTGGGTGATGTGCGCGCCCTGTGGGCCAGCACCCGCCGCAGCGGTCAATTGGAGATCGAAGTCGAAGACCAGGCCGAAGTGGGCCTGGAGTTTGCCAGCGGCGTGCTGGCCTCTGTGCATCTGAATTATCTGCAACAGCCAGCAGCCCACTGGCTGGAAGTGATTTGTAGCCGCGGGCTGCTGCATTGGGACGCGCCCAGCGGAGCGCTATATGTGCAGCCCGCCGAAAGTGGCGCTCAGGAATTCCTGGCGCCGCCCGACTTTGATCGCAATGATATGTTTCTGGACGAAATGCGCCACTTCATTGCCGTCACCCACGGCGAAACCACGCCGCGCTGTACGCTGGAGGATGGCATTCAGGCTCAACGGATCGTCGAGGCGGTGCATCGTTCGGCGGCTGAAGGCCGCCGTATTGACCTGGACTGAAACTTATGGGCTGAGCAGATCCCAGTGGATGTTGGGCGAGTCGCTGCGGAAATAGTAAGGTATCCCATCCACTACATACTTCTTGTAGTTCATCAGATACGGGGCAGCTTCTGCATCCGTGTCTTCCCATAGTTGTGCAATCACATCCGGCTGCAGTTCCCCAATCGAGTAGGCGTAATCCCATTTGTTGTGACCTGGGCGGTAATTGCCCGGCTCAAATAGACTGGCATTGAGGTGTGCTTCCTGGCGGGCGATGACCGGGTCGTTTTTGCCCAGCAGGTCAATGCTGGTGCGTTCGGAAAAATAGGGCAGGTTGCCGGCGGTCACCACCGCGATCGTGGCCTGCGGCGCGGTCAGCTCGCCCAGCTTGAGGCCGATGCTGGCGTAGCGTTCCACGCTCTCCGTGAAAATGGGCTTGTCCCGCAAGGTCCAGCGGGCAAACCCATTCTGTACGTTCAACGTGTTCAGGCTGAGCAAGCTCATCCCCACCCACAGGACCAGGACCGTCTGGGCTGTGGCGCCGGCCCATGCGGGCGGTTTTTTGATAGTAGCCAGGAGAGCGGCGGCCAGCTGCCCCAGCGTGTGGGCGTAAAGCACAAAGAAGATTGGCATTACCGCGGCGATGAAGCGATTGGCTCCGCCCACATGCTCCCAGGCGTCGCCGCCTACGTAGACGCTGTAGCCCACCTGGGCCAACACTGCCGCGTATAGCGGCAGTAGGGTTTTGCGTCGGTCCACAGCAGGCAATGTGAGCGGCAGGGCAAAGATAGCCCAGTTTGAAGTCCATACAAAATCCCACAGGCGACGCAGGCCAATGCTGATGCGCAAGACGCTGGAGCCAGTGCCCAGTTTGAGGTAATAAGTGGTGGGCAGTGGGTCGCCGTAGTAGGCCAGCCGCCACAGCGTCAAAACCAGCAGCGTGCCGAACACGGCCCCCAGGCCACCCAATAGGTGTTGGCGGCGATGTCCTGGGTCTATCCAGACCAGCGCGGCTGTGGCGGCTAGGGCCGGCGCGGCGGCATCCATGCGCAGCAGCACGCCCAGGCCGAAGAGCAAATAAGTCCAGGGTTGGAAATGACCGTGTTGCAGGCCGCGTATGGCCAGGTACAGGGCCGCGCTGAACAGCAGGGCCTGCAGG
The DNA here is from genome assembly GCA_019637805.1 of Anaerolineales bacterium. Lineage (NCBI taxonomy): Bacteria > Bacillati > Chloroflexota > Anaerolineae > Anaerolineales > Anaerolineales bacterium. The sequence continues at coordinate 860,922 of JAHBVB010000001.1, forward strand.
CCAACTTCCATACCCTGCAGGCTCCAATTGTTGAGCGGGAAATAGAACGCGGTGAGGAAGACCGCCGCCAAAGGCACCAAGCGGTTGGACGAGAATTGTTCGGCCAAACCCTTGACCATCCACAGATTGAGGAACAAGCAGCACAGGCTGATCAGCTTGATGTAGAAACTGGTTTCTGTGATCTCCAGGGGGAAGAGGTGTACCAAGCTCATCACTAGCACCCACAAGGGATTGCTGAAGCCTTCAATGCGCTCCCCGCCTGCGTTCCACACCAGACCATCGCCGCGGGCAAAATTCTTGGCGAACTGCATCGAGATCATGGCGTCGTCGAACAAGGCGTGCATGCGCTGCCCCTCCACTTCGATGCTGGTGCGCTGGATGAATGCCCAGCCGTAAAGCAAAAACGCAGCCAGCAGGATGGCCATGGCGATTGGATAGAGTGGGAGGCGTTTGAGAGCGGGCATATTAAGGTGCCAAGCTGTTGATCTGATCCCAGAGGACATTGGGTGAGTCGGTGCGGATGTAGAGCACATAGCCATCCAGTTCAAAATGCTCAAAGCCGCCTGCTTCCAAGTAGGGCGCCATTTCGCGGCTGCTGCCCCAGATCTGAGCCACAATGTCTGGCTGCAACTGCACGATGGAGTGCTGGTAGTCCCATTTGTTGTGGCCCGGGCGGAAGGTGTCTTCCACATTGCTGAGCGTGCCGCCTGCACTGTGGGGCGCGCTGCTCGCAATAACTTTGTCGCTCTTGCCCAGCATGTCAATCCCGTAGCGTTCCGCAAAGTAGATGATGTTGCCTGCCGTAGCCACCGCAATTCGTGCCTCTGGCGTGGTGATTTGGTTGATCAGCAGGCCGATCCGCGTATAGCGTTCCGTACCCGGCACGAAGATGGGCCGTTTGATCGTCAGCCACTTGTCGCGGGCGTCGTTCTCGTGGATGACATTGAAGCTGAATAGACTGGTGAACACCAGCGCGGCCATCACGCCATGGCTGGCCAAGGCAGTCCAGTTGTCTGGTCGCAACTGCAGCAGCCTGCGGCGCAGTTTGTCCAACACTTGCACGAAAAGCAAAAAGAATAAGGGCATGGCCAGGGCGATGAAGCGGTTGGCGCCGCCTTTGTGTTCCCAGGCGTCGCCGCCGACGTAAATGCTGTAAGCCACTTGCCCAGCCAGCAGGGCAAACAAAAGCAGCGTCGCTTTGTCCGGCCAGAAGGCCATTAGCAAGAGCGGGAGCAGGGTCAAGAACCAACCTGAATCCCAAACGAAACCGCCAAAGACATCCAGACCGCGGCGCAGGCGTTCCGCCAGCGAGATACCGGCAACCTTGAGCGTGTAGGTGTTCGGCACCAGTTCTCCGTAATACCAATAACGCAAGCCGGTTTGCAGGGCCAGCGAGGCACCCAGCAGCCCCAAGCCCCAGGCCAGATGCTGGCGGCGGTGGGGTGCATCTTGCCAGGCCTGCAGGATGCACAGGGCTGTCAGGGGCACCAGCATGTCCACGCGTACCCAGGTGCCCAGCGCCAGCAGGGCATAAGGCCAAAACGAAAAGCGCCCGCCATCCCGCGCGCGCAGCGCCAGCCAGACCGCGCTGCTTAGCAGCAGCGTTAGCAGGCCGACCTCCATGCCCTGCAGGGCCCAGTTGTTGAGATGGAAATAGAACCCCGTCAGCCCGGCGGCTAGCAGCGCAGCCAACTCGCCTGTAAAGAGCCGCCGGCCGACCAGCCAAACAACAATAATATTCAGGCCTAGAAAGATGGCGCTGCTAATCTGGATGGGCAGGCTGACCGTCTCGGGCGGCAAGCCCAGCTTGTGAAAAAGAGCCATGAACAGCACCCAGCCGGGGTTGCTAAAGCCCTCCACGCGCTCGCCGCCGGCGTTCCATACCAGGCCATCTCCATTGGCCAAGTTGCGTGCGTATTGCATCGAGATCATGGCGTCGTCAAATAGAGCGTAATAGCGCTGTTCATCTACGACAAAGCTGGTGCGTTCAATAAACCGTGCGCAGTAAAAGGCAAAAGCCAATAGGATGCCGATAAGACCAAGAACGCCTAAAAGGCGAGTGGTCTTTGGGGAAAGCACGGGGGCTTTTAACATAAGAAAGGGATTATAACCAACCAGGCGTGTATAGCTGTTTAGGGGCCTTGGTGGTATCATTTCTGCCGTGAACCCCGTGTTTGACAGCCTGCCACTATGTGCAGGCTGTTTTGTGCCGGGTCATTTATGGAGTTAAATGGCAACCCAAGATAAATCCACTGTACTAAATACCCCTTATGGCGGCGCCCTAGTGAACCTGGTCAAGACCGGGTCTGAGCGCGACTCTTTGCGAGAACAAGCCAGCCGTTTGCCGGATGTGCGCCTGTCCCCGCGTTCCCTGCATGACCTCGAACTGCTGGCAGTAGGCGCTTTTTCCCCTCTGGACCGTTTTATGGGCCAGGCGGATTACGAACGTGTCATGGAAGAGATGCGCCTGGCCGATGGCACTCTTTTTCCATTGCCAATCACCCTGACGATCAAGAGCGATGAACTGCCGAAGAGCGACCAGGTCGTGCTGCGCGATGTACGCAACAACGCCTTCGCCGTCATGGACATTGAAGAGACGTTCAAGTGGGATCCTCAGGTCGAAGCCCAGAAGGTATTAGGCTCCACGGATCCGCGCCACCCGCTGGTCTCGGAAATGATCCGTTGGGGCGATCTGTGCATCTCCGGCAAGCTGCAGGTCTTTGACCTGCCGATGTACAGTGACTTCGTCGAACTGCGCCGCACCCCGGCCGAAGTGCGCGCCCTCTTGGAAGAGATGGGCAACCACAATGTAGTCTTCTTCCAAACCCGCAACCCGATGCACCGCATCCATGAAGAGCTGACCAAGCGCGCAGCCGAGCAGGTCAATGGTAGCTTGGTGATCCATCCCGTGGTCGGCTTGACCAAGCCCGGCGATGTAGACCATTACACGCGTGTGCGCGTCTACCGCAGCCTGGTGGAAAACTATTACGATAAGAACAAGACCGTGTTGAGCCTGCTGCCCCTGGCGATGCGCATGGCCGGCCCGCGTGAGGCGCTTTGGCACGCCATCATCCGCCGCAACTACGGCGCCACGCATTTCATCGTCGGTCGTGACCACGCCGGTCCCGGCAAAGACGGTGACGGCAAGCCCTTCTACGGCCCCTATGACGCCCAGGAGCTGCTCTCTAAACACCAGGATGAGATTGGTGTAGAGATGGTGCCCTTCAAGGAGTTGGTCTACCTGGCGGATGAAGAACGCTATGTAGAAGCCGGCCAGGAACCGACCGGCGCCAAGATCCTCAACATCTCCGGCACCCAAGTGCGCGATAATTACCTGGCCAAAGGGGAATATTTGCCGGAATGGTTCACTCGTCGTGAAACCTCCGAAATCCTGATGGAAATGTACCCCCCGCGCCACAAGCAGGGTTTCTGCCTGTGGTTCACGGGCCTGAGCGGATCCGGCAAGTCCACCGTGGCGCAGCTGGTCACCTCGCTGTTGATGGAGCGTGGCCGCCAGGTCACTGTTCTGGACGGGGATGTGGTGCGCACCCATCTCTCCAAGGGTCTGGGTTTCAGTCGGGAAGATCGTGACACCAATATCCTGCGCATCGGTTTTGTGGCCGGTGAGCTTGTGCGCCAGCACGGCGCCGTGATTGCCGCCGCCATCAGCCCCTTCCGGGCGGCGCGCAACGAGTGCCGCAAGATGGTCGGAGAAGATCGCTTCATTGAGATATTTGTCAATACCCCTGTGGAAGTGTGTGAGCAGCGCGATGTGAAAGGCCTGTACGCCAAGGCCCGCCGCGGCGAGATCACCGGTTTTACCGGGGTGGACGATCCCTACGAAGAGCCCCGCAATCCCGAGATCACCCTGGACACGGTCAAGAACTCCCCAGAGCAAAATGCCCGCCAGATCATTCAATATCTGGAGGACCAGGGTCTGACCCTGCCGGTCTCCGGCAACGGAGCCCAGTAGGCTGCACAGCAGGGCAGCCAGTTGCCCACCATGTCCGCACTCCCTTCTTTTGACCTGACTGCCCGCGCTGCCGTAGTAACCGGCGGCGCGGGCTTGCTTGGCCGCCAGTTTTGCCAAACCCTGGCTTCGGCCGGGGCGGCGGTGCTGGTGGCGGACATGGATCTGGACGCCGCCGAAGCGGTGGCCGAGGGCATCCGCGCCGCTGGCGGACGGGCTTTAGCCCAGCAAACCAACGTGGGCGAGGCTGATTCTGCGCGAGCGATGGCTGCCGCTGCGGCCGAGCAGTTCGGCAGCCTGGACATCCTGGTCAACAGCGCCGCCCTGGACCCCAAATTCGACAAATCTGGAGCGGGTAAACACAGCAGCGCCTTTGAGGACTACGCGCTGGAAACCTGGGAAGCCGCGCTCAGGGTCAATCTGACCGGCGCGTTCCTATGCTCGCAAGCCACGGTAATGCACATGCTCTCTCAGGGTCGCGGCGTCATTATCAATATCTGCTCCACCTATGGCCTGGGTGGGCCTGACCAGCGCCTGTACCAGCGCCCGGGTGAGCCTGCCCAATACAAACCAGTGGATTACACCGTCACCAAAGCGGGCATTTTAGGGCTGACCAAGTACCTGGCTACGTATTACGGCGACAAGAACATTCGCGTGAATGCCCTCACACCGGGTGGCGTATTCAACGGACATGACGAGCATTTTGTGCAGCAATACTCTGCCCGCACGGTTCTGGGGCGCATGGCACAGCCGGATGAGATGAATGGCGGCCTGCTTTTCCTGGCCTCGGATGCCTCCAGCTACATGACGGGAGCCAATCTGGTTGTGGATGGGGGCTGGACGGCCTGGTGAGCGCCAAGAAGCCGGAAGTTCTGGCGATCATCCCCGCCCGCGGCGGCTCCAAGAGCATTCCGCGCAAAAATGCACTCCCCTTTCTGGGGCATCCCTTATTGGCTTATAGTGTCGCTGCCGGGGTGCAAGCCCAGAAAGTGACCCGCACCATCATTTCCACCGACGATGCCGAAATGGCGGAGCTGGCTCGCCAATACGGGGCCGAAGCACCGTTTTTACGCCCGGCCGAATTCGCTCAGGACAGCACTCAAGATTTGCCAGTCTTCCAGCATGCTTTGGGGTGGCTGGCCGAGAACGAAGATTACCATCCCGAGATCGTGGTGCAGCTGCGCCCCACCTCTCCGGTGCGGCCGCACAGTCTGGTGGATGAAGCCGTGGAGATCTTGCTCAACCACCCCGCCGCCGATTCCGTGCGTGGCGTAGTACCTTCCGGCCAAAACCCTTACAAGATGTGGCGGATAAACGAAAGCGAAGCGATGCAGCCGCTGCTGACCGTGGATCACAACCTGGAACCCTACAATTCGCCCCGCCAGGTCTTGCCACCGACCTACTGGCAGACCGGACATGTGGACGCTATTCGGGCGGCGACGATTCTGCAGGGCAGTATGAGCGGAGCGTCGATCTGGCCGGTGCATATTGATCCCCGCTACACAGTGGATATTGATACCCACAACGATTGGAAGCGGGCTGAGTGGCTGGCCGCCTCAGGCGAACTGGACCTGGTCTGGCCCGGTGCCTCTCGCCGGCCGCTGCCCGCCGAGGTACGCTTGCTGGTGCTGGACTTCGACGGCGTGATGACTGACAACCGCGTGTGGGTGGACCAGGACGGTCGCGAACAGGTGGCCGCCAACCGCGGCGACGGGCTGGGCCTGCTGCAATTGCGCAAAGCTGGGGTGCAGACCCTGGTGATGTCGATGGAGACCAACCCGGTGGTGGCGCGCCGCTGTGAAAAGCTGGGCATTGAGTATTACCAGGGCATTGAAGATAAAGCTACTTTGTTAAAGAAGATATTGGCTGAAAAGCAGATCGCGGCCGAAAACACGGTTTATATTGGCAATGACACCAACGACCTGCCCTGCTTCCCTCTGGTCGGTTGCGCCGTGGCAGTGGGCGACTCTCATCCAGCCGTATTGCGCCAGGCAGACAGAGTTTTGATTTACCCCGGCGGCCGGGGCGCAGTCCGCGAGCTTTGTGATTTAATTCTAGAGAACCTCCCCAAGGAGAACAAATGAAGCGTGAAATTCAGCTCGGTAAGCGCATAGTCGGTGATGGTCACCCAGCCTATATCATCGGCGAGATTGGCATTAACCACAACGGCGATATTGACGTCGCTAAGCAGCTGATTGACCTGGCCAAGTGGGCTGGCGCCGACGCAGTCAAGTTCCAAAAGCGCACCCCAGAATTGGCCACGCCTCCCGACCAGCGCGACAAGATGCGCGAAACTCCTTGGGGCTACATTACCTATCTGGACTATCGCTACAAAGTGGAGTTTGACGAGACAGCTTATCGTGAGATTGATGCCCACTGCAAACAAAAGGGCATGGACTGGTTTGTCTCGGTGTGGGATTTGGAATCGATCGACTTCATGGAGGCCTTTGACACACCGTGCTACAAAGTGCCCTCTGCGGCCATGACCGACCACGAAATGCTGCGCAAGCTCAAGAAGACCGGCCGCCCGATCATCCTCTCGACCGGCATGTCCACCGATGAGCAGATCAAGGCCTCGGTGGATGTGGTGGGTACCGATAACCTGGTGCTGACCCACACCACCAGCACCTACCCCTGCGAACCGGAAGAGCTCAACCTGCGCATGATCCAGACTTTATTAGAACAATATCCCTGCCCGGTGGGCTATTCTGGCCATGAAGTTGGCTTGGTGACCTCCGCGGTGGCCGTGGCCATGGGTGCCTGTCTGGTCGAACGCCACATCACCCTGGACCGGGCCATGTGGGGCACTGACCAGGCCGCCTCTGTGGAGCCGGGCGGCCTGCAGAAGCTGGTCAAATATATCCGTGTGACTGAGCAGTCTCTGGGAGACGGAAAGAAGCGCGTCTACGACAGCGAATTGCCTTCGCTGAAGAAGATGCGCCGCGTGCAGTAGCACGCGCTCGGAGGGGAGCACCTTTGCTGGCACGCATCTCCTCTAAGCTGCGCAATCTGCTAAGCACCTACCGCGCCCGGCGCATTGCCCGGGACGTGGCCACCAAGGCGGAGCCGCAAGGCCCCGCAGTGGTGTTTTTTAACTCCTCGGCGCGCATGGGCTTCATCAGTCAGAATGCGGCTTTCTCCATCTTGTCGGCCTGGGGACTGCGTTTGGCCGGGGTGCGCATTGTGCATTTCATTTGCAGCAGCGGCATGCGCCGCTGCGTGCTGGGCACCAATGCGCTGGACCCCAACGAAGAACCGGAATGCAACGAGTGCATAGCGTTGTCCCGCCACCTATACGCCGATGCCGAGACGCGCTGGTTTGGCTTTGAGGAGCGTGCTGAGATTGGCGCCGACATTCAAGGTATGGACCTGGCACAGTTGACGGAGTATAGCTACCAGGACTGGCCGCTGGGCCAGCTGGTGTTGCCCAGCCTGCGCTGGGCATTGCGCCGCCACCACTTGGAAGATGACAAGCAGACGCGTATCTTCTTCCGGCAGTACATCCTCTCGGCCTACAACGTCGCCCAGGAGTTTGAGCAGATGCTGGATGCGGTGCAGCCTAAGGCAGTCGTGCTCTTCAACGGCATCATGTTCCCGGAGGCTACTGCCGCCCTGGCCGCCCGGCGGCGCGGCCTGCGCACCATCACCCATGAAGTTGGCCTGCGACCCTTCACCGCTTTTTTCACTGAGGGCGAGGCTACCGCGTACCCTATGGATATTCCCCCCGATTTCCAGTTGGATGCTGCCCAAAACGCTCAGTTGGATGAATATTTAGGCAATCGTTTCCAGGGACGTTTTAGCATGGCGGGCGTGCAGTTTTGGCCGCAGATGCAAGAGTTGGGCGACGCTTTTCTAAGCAAGGCCGCCCAGTTTAAACACATCGTGCCCATATTCACCAACGTCATTTTTGATACCAGCCAGGTGCATGCCAATACCCGCTTTGCCCACATGTTTGCCTGGTTGGATGCCTTGCTGCCCATAATCCGCCAGCATCAAGACACATTGTTTGTCATTCGCGCCCATCCGGATGAAATGCGCCCCAACAGCAACAAGAAGAGTCGCGAGAGCGTGGCTGAGTGGGTGCAGGCCAACCGCGTGGCTGAATTGCCCAATGTGATCTTTGTGGATGCCACTGAGTACCTCAGTTCCTATGCGCTCATTCAGCGCTCGCACTTTGTGATGGTCTACAACTCCTCCATCGGCTTGGAAGCTTCTATTCTGGGCAAGCCGGTGTTGAGTGCTGGGGCGGCGCGCTATACGCAGTACAAGACCGTTTTCTATCCCGCGTCTGCCGACGAATACCTGGGCCAAGTGAACCAGTTCCTGGCAGCTGAGAGCCTGACGCAGCCGGCTGAGATGGTCAGTGAAGCGCGCCGGGTGCTGTACTACCAGCTGTATCGCACGGCGCTGCCCTTTGGCGATTTTCTGTATCCGCACGCCACCAAGGGCTTGGTGCATTTCAAAGATTTCCCAACAGAGGCTTTACAGCCGGAAAATTCAGCAGCGGTGCAGGCCGTCTTCGACGGCGTGATAAACGACAAGCCTTTTCTGGTATAAGACTGCAAATGAGCACTGATATGACAGACACCCCTTTGATGGATGAGTTGCTTGCGCTACTGGCCGAAACTTTCCGTGTGGATTTGACTGAGATCGACCCAGATGCTCAACTGGGGGAATTGCCCCAGTGGGATTCGATGGCACATATGGATTTGATGCTGGCTTTGGAAGTCCGCTATGGGGTGCAAATCACAGCAGAGACGATTGGTGGGCTGACCAGCCTGCCTTTGATCCTGGCGCATGTAGAAGAGTTGCAGAATGGCGGCTGAACACCGCTTCGCGCCGCAGGTGACCATTCCAACGCACTTGGTGGGCCAAGTGCAGTCCAAGTTGGCTTATGTGGATGAGGCCATCCAAACTGCGGAGATCGCGCCTGACGGCGACAGCGTCCACCTGCAGCTGCGTAGCAGCTTGAGCGCTGAGGCATTGACTGCGCTCGAGGCCAAGGTGCAGCAAGTGGTGGCGGATATGGCCAGCGGCGCCTTGCCCCCCAAAGTAGAGGTATTGGAAGACCACATGGCCCGCCCAGTGCCGTACGCCACCGACCCGATGCCTGAATTGTTGGCGCGCGGCGAGGTGAGCCGCGAGCACACTGGCATTTATTCGCTGGGGCCGCTGGTCACGCGCCTGATCGAAGTCTTTGAGCGCTATTTTGTGCTCCTGGCCGCCGAATTTGAGGCCGCTCCGCAGCGTTTTCCGACGTTAATCTCCGCGGAAAAGCTGGATCGGGTTAAGTATTTCCGCGCCTTTCCTCACTCGTTGACCTTTGCTACGCACCTGCGTGAAGACCTGCATGTGATCAATGACTTTGCCGAGCACACGCATTATGAAGAGACTGGTCTCAATGCGCCCCCAGAGGCTTTCTCCAAGATCCAGGCGCTGCTGTCCCCGGCGGTTTGCTACCATTACTACTTTGCCTTGGCAGACAAACCGCTGCCCGGCGGCCAGCTGACTGCCACCGCTGTGGGGCACTGCTTCCGCTACGAGTCCAGTAACTTGAACACCCTGGAACGCTTGTGGGACTTCACCATGCGCGAGATCATCTTTGTCGGCCCGGCCGACTTCGTGCTGGAGAACCGTGAGCGCGGCCGCCAGAAAGTTGCTGCTTACCTGGAACAGATCGGCCTGGCGTACCTGGTGGAAAGCGCCAACGACCCTTTCTTCGTCGGCGAGTTCCGCAAGCAGGCCGCCTTCCAAAACGCCTTTCAACTCAAATATGAAATCCGCGCCCGCCTGCCGTTCAAAGAAAGCTCGCTGGCGGTGGGTTCGTACAATTACCATCAAGATTTTTTCGGCCGCCACCTCAACATTACCCTGCCCGATGGCAAGCCTGCCCATACCGGCTGCGTGGCCTTTGGCCTCGAACGCTTGGCCTATGCCTTTTTGAGCCAATACGGACTGGAACCGGCAGCCTGGCCAGCGCCGGTGCGCGAGGCACTGCATGGCTGATTGGCCGGTGCGCTCCGCCGAAGAAGCCGATCTGCCTGCAACCGCGGCCGCCTGGCTGCGCCTGCAGCAGTTCCACCACAGCCTGGGTTTGGCTTTTCCCCTGCCCGTCGACGCGGCCGAGAAATGGCTGGGCAGCTTTCAGCGCAGCCTGGGCCGCTTTAGCTTCTTATGGGTGGCCGGGCCAGTGGGGCAGCCTGGCGCCTTTTTGCTGGCGCGTGTGAAGCAAAGCGCCGCCTTTCTGGGTGCTGTGCAAGTGGGCGAGATCAGCGATTTGTATGTAGACGAATCACTGCGCGGCTCTGGCTTGGGGGCGCAGTTGACCGATACGGCTTTGCAGAAATTCCGTGAACTTGGACTGCATTCTGTGGAAGTGCAGGTGCAGGCGGGCAACCAGGCTGGGTTGGACTTTTGGCACAAGCAGGGCTTTGCCACTGACCTGACCCTGGTGCGCAAGGTGTTGTAACATGCCGCTGCCGGAACTGACCGCGGACGCATTACGCCAGGCTTTACAGGCCGTGGGCATACAAGCGGGCGATGGCCTACTGGTGCACTCGGCTTTGCACCCGCTGGGACGCCCTCAGGGCGGGCTGGAGATGGTCCTGGCCACGCTGCTTGAGCTGATTGGCGAGGAAGGCACCCTGGCCGTACCGGTTTTCAATTTCGCCTTCGCCCGCGGCGAAGACTATGACCCTTACGCCACCCCCTCGCAGGGTATGGGCGCTTTCTCGGAATTTGTACGCACACAGCCCAAGGTGCTACGCACCACTCACCCCATGCAATCCGTGGCTTTGCTGGGGAAACACGCCAAGGCCCTGGCCGTGCCGGATACCTGCTCCGCTTTTGACCAGGGCTCGGCCTTTGAGCGCATACTCCAATTGGACTTCAAACTTTTGTTGCTAGGCGCCGATATTCAAGCTGCCTCCATGGTGCATTACAGCGAGCAGCGCGCCAATGTACCTTATCGCTATTGGAAAGACTTTCATGCCCGCGTGCACCTGGGCGGGCAGTGGCTGCCCAAGAAGTATTTGATGTTCGTGCGAGATGAGCAGTACCAGCCGCAGCTGCGGCTGGCCCCGATTCAAGAGAGATTGCAAGCTGCCGGGCAATGGCGCCAGGCTCCGTTGCACTTTGGGCAGGTGGCCGCCTGTCACCTGGCGGACTTTGTGACCGCCACGGATGCGCTGCTGGCGGCCGATCCCTGGGCTTTGGTGGCCAACCGTCCGGAGTCTGCATGAGCAGCATGCTGGAACTGATCAAGGAGTTATGGTGGCTGCCGCGCCATCTGGTGTCGGATGGCTACGATGCCGCCCTGGCGCGCCTGGCCGAAGAAGTGCCCATGACCATCCATGAAGTGCCCAGCGGAACCAAGATCTGGACCTGGACCGTGCCGGAAAAATGGGGTTGTGACGAAGCTTATTTGGAAACCTTGGATGGCCGCCGCTTGATCGACCTGGCCGACAATCCTCTGCACGTGGTTTCGTACTCGCTGCCATTTGAGGGTGAGGTCAGCCGCGAGGAACTACTCAAGCACTTACATTGCCATCCCCATCTGCCAGACGCGATCCCCTTTGTCTTCAAGTATTACCAGCATGATTGGGGCCTGTGTGCGCCCAAGACCTTGATCGACAGCTTGGATGAGGAACGCTACCTGGTCAAGATCGCTGCTCGCTTTGAACCCGGCGCGCTCAAGATTGGTGAGGTCTTCGTCCCCGGCGAGGTCGAAGATTGCTTTGTGCTGGCTGCCCATCTGGATCATCCAGCACAGGTCAACGACGACCTCAGCGGAGTGGTGGTGGGGTTGGACGTGATGCGCGCCTTGCTGGCTGGCCCCAAGCCACACTACAGCGTGCGCTTCCTGGTCTTTCCCGAAACCCAGGGGTCCATCGCTTACCTGAGTCAGCATGAGCATTTGCTCCCACAAATGCACGGCGGGCTGTTCCTGGAGATGCTGGGTAATGATGCGCCGCACACGTTGCAGCTCTCCCACCAGGGCCACAGCCCGGCCGACGGCGCCCTGGTGCTGGCGCTGCGCCAACGCGAGCCCGAGGCTTACGTGGGCGCTATACGTACGATTATTGACAATGACGAGCGCCAGTTCAATGCGCCTGGCGTGCGGGTGCCCATGCTCTCGCTCTCGCGGGTGGTCAACCCGCAGCTGCCCGGGTCGCGCTTCTATCCTTATCCGCAATATCACTCCCATCTGGACCGCCCAGAGATCGTCTCACAGCAAAGGTTGGAAGCTTCGCGTGATCTGGTGCTGGCATTGCTGGCCGCTTTTGACCAGACGCGCTATTTGATCAACCATTACAAGGGCGAGATCTTTGCTTCCGGCTTTGGCCTGTGGGTGGACTATCACCAGGACCCCGAGGGCCACCGGCGCCACTTCCGCATCATGGATCGCATTGACGGGACGCGCAGCGCCGCCGATATTGCGCTGGAGCTGGATTGCAGCCTGGAACAGGTGATGGACGTGGTGGATCCGCTGGTTGAAAAAGGCCTGGTCTCGCTGAGCGATCGGCCGCAACCCAGCGATCCGCATCTGGGAGCTGTATGAGCCCGCTGACTGCACTCAAGCAGCCGTTCAAGCAGGCGCGCTGGCAGTGGCGCCGGGCGCAGGCCGCTCGCCGCTGGGGCCGGCAGCTGGCCGAGTCTGTGCCAGCCGTGGTGGGCAACGCTATGCCTAAGTCCGGCTCGCACTTACTCATTCAGATCCTTAACGGCCTCACTCAGCTGGGCCCTTTTGTGGACCCGGGCATGCCGCCGCTCAGCCGCTCAGCGGCCAACCGCAACCTGCCGGAGGCGCAGGTGGTCGCCAACCTGCGCCGGCTGGGGCCGGGCGATATTGCTTACTGCTATTTGCATGCGCGTGCTCCCTATATTGAAGAGCTAACCCGACCGGGCATTGCGGCTTTCTTTGTCTACCGCGACCCGCGCGATGTGATTGTCTCGCAGGTCTTTTACGCCACGCAAATGCACGCGGGCCATGGCATGCACGAATATTACAACCAGGAACTCTCCAGCGTGGAAGAGCGCATTAATGCAGCCATTCAAGGTGTGCAGATGGACACTGCCCGGCTTTCATCGATCGCCGCCAAGTACGAACATTATCTTGGTTGGCTGCAACAGCCGGCGGTGTGCAGTTTGCGCTTTGAAGACCTGATCCTGGACCGTCCCGCGGCGCTGGGTCGTATGCTGGACCACTTGGCCGAACACGGCTTCACTCCGCAGGCGTCACGCCAGCAAGCCATTGATGTCCTGACCGCGGCGGTCAAACCGCGTGCCTCGGGCACGTTCCGGCGCGGCCAGCCTGGCGAATGGCGCGAGCATTTCACAGAAGCCAACAAACAAAACTTCAAAACGGCCACCGATGACCTATTGCAGCGTCTGGGGTACGAGCGAGACCGCAAGTGGTAAGCTCCGCTTTCGCCGCCCGCCTGGTGCGGCGCCACTTGCGCCGCTGGTTGGCCCAGGCTCGTTTTGCGGGCTTGCCCATCGGACAGATGCCCTGGCTTTTCGGCAATTCTTTCCCCAAAAGCGGAACCCACCTGCTGACGCAAATCCTGGCCGGTTTTACTGGTTTAGGACCGGTAGCCGCGAGCGGCATGCCGCCAGTGCTGACCTTTGAAGGCGCCAGTGGCCTGCCTCGGCCGCTGAACGCTATTCTGGCTGACTTAGAACGTTTGCGGCCCGGCGATATTGGCTATGGCCATTTGCATGCTTTGCCGCAGTTGGTATCAAAACTCACTTCACCGGGCGCGGCCGCATACTTTATTTACCGGGACCCACGCGACGTGGTCGTCTCACACGTCTTTTATGTCACTGATATCAGTAGCCGGCATGTACACCACAAGTACTACATGCATCAGCTCAAAAGCTTTGATCAACGTCTGAAGGTCAGTATCCTCGGCCGCCCAGAGTTGAAAGTGCCCTTTCCGGATGTCCGCGCTCGCTTTGAACCCTATCTGGGTTGGTTGGAACAGCCCGCAGTGCTGAGTCTCCGTTACGAAGACCTTTTGCAGGATACTCTTGGCCAGTTGGGACGTATTTGGGACTACACGCTGCAGCGCGGTTTTCAGACCCGCTCCAGTCGGGAGAACGGCGTGCAGATACTTGCCCGGGCCATCCAGCCTGAGAACTCGCCTACGTTCCGCAGCGGTGGTTCAGGCGGCTGGAAGAAGCACTTTACCCCCGCTCACAAAAAACTCTTCAAAACCGTCACTGGCGACCTATTGCAGCGCCTGGGGTACGAAAAAGACCAGAACTGGTAAGATTCGGCTATGCAGCCCTCTGCAAACGCCAAAAATCCCCGCGTGTCCTTTGTCATCCGGGCGTTTAATGAGCAAAAACATCTCGGCAACCTATTGGCGGCCATCGAGCAGCAAAGCTTCCGTGATTACGAGATCATCCTGGTCGACTCTGGCTCCACAGACGCTACGTTGGAGATTGCGGCGCGGTACCCTGTGCGCGTCCTGCACATCCAGCCGAGCGATTTCACTTTCGGCCGTTCGTTGAACATGGGCCTGGCTGCGGCGCGCGGCGAATTCGCCGTGCTGGCCAGCGCCCATGTAGTGCCGCTCAGCCGTGAGTGGTTAGCCAATTTGATTGCGCCGTTCGATGATCCGGTGGTGGCGATTGCCTACGGCAAACAACGCGGTGGCGAAGGCACCAAATTCTCCGAAAGCCAACATTTCATCAAATGGTTTCCTGAAGAGACCGACCTGGACCAGCCCAGCCCATTTTGCAACAACGCCAATTTGGCCTTGCGCCTGTCTGCTTGGAAAGCGCAGCCATACGATGAGCACTTGACTGGCCTGGAAGATATCGCCTGGTCTTCAGCCCTGCGCGAGCAGGGCTACAAGATCGCCTATGTGGCTGAGGCCGGTGTGGCTCACCTGCATGACGAGAGCCCGGTGCAGGTCATTAACCGGCACCGCCGTGAGGCGCTGGCCCTGCGCCAGATCCTGCCCAAGAGTCGCTTCAGTTTGGGCAATATGCTCAGCCTGTTTGTGCGCAGCGTCTTCTCCGATTTAGGGGTCGCCCTGCGCCAGGGCGTGTTGCTGCGCGAGCTGGGCGGCATTATCGCTTTTCGTTTTTTGCAGTACTGGGGCACCTATCGCGGGTACCGCGGTCCTCTGACGCCCAGCCCAGCTTTGCAGCAGGTCTTCTATTATCCGCCCAGTTCTCTGGAGAAAAAATCCAGCAGTGGGGCCAAGGCCGCGGACCGGCGCGGTGAGAACCCGGCGAGCGTGCGCTGATGACGGTTCGCCGCATCGTGGCTTTGGTACCCATGCGCGAGCATTCGGAACGCGTCCCGGGCAAGAACTATCGCCTGCTGGCTGGGCGACCTCTGTTCCATTACGTCATCGAAGCTTTACTGGCCTGCCCGCAGATCACCGAAGTGGTGGTCGACACAGATAGCCCCAGCATCCAGCAGGGCCTTGCGCAAGACTTCCCGGTGGTGCGCGTGCTGCCGCGCCCCGAACACTTGCGCGCCGGCGACATCCCGATGAACACCATCCTGTTGCACGATACAGCACAGGTCCCGGCAGATTTGTATTTGCAAACCCACAGCACCAATCCGCTGCTGCAGCCGGCCACTATTCAGGCCGCGATCGAAGCGTTTTTGGCGGATCACAGTAAGGACTCACTCTTCACGGTCACTGCCTTGCAAACCCGCTTATACGATGGCGCCGGGGCGGCGATCAACCACAACCCGCGAGAACTGCTGCGCACCCAGGATTTGCCGCCGGTGTACGAAGAGAATTCGTGTTTGTATCTGTTCACGCGTGAGAACCTGGAAAAATACGACCATCGCATTGGCTCCGCGCCGCTGATGTTCCCCATTCCACGTGCGGAAGCCTGGGATATTGATGAAGAGCTCGACTTTCAAGTGGTTGATTTTCTGATGCGCCAACGCCAGGCAGGTTAGATGTCCAAGACGGTCTTGCTTTCCGCCCCTTACATGCTGCCTACCGTGGAGCGTTTTCGCCCGGCCTTTGCCCGCTACGGCATTGAATTGATCGCCCCGGTGGTGGAGGAGCGCATGGAAGCTGAGCAGATCTTGCACTACGCTGGCCAGTTCGATGGCGCCATCTGCGGCGACGACCGTTTTACGGCAGAGGTGCTGGCCGCCTGCGCGCCGCGCCTCAAGGTGATCTCCAAGTGGGGCACGGGCATCGATTCGATCGACCAAGCCGCCGCCGCGCAGCTGGGCATTGCCGTGCGCAACACGCCCGGCGCTTTCACAGAGCCGGTGGCCGATTCGGTGCTGAGCTATATCCTCGCCTTTGCGCGCCAGTCACCCTGGATGGACCGGGCGATGAAAGCCGGCCAGTGGGAGAAGCTGCCCGGCCGCTCGCTGTCTGAGTGCACCCTGGGAGTGATCGGTGTAGGCCGCATTGGCAAGGCAGTACTGGGCCGCGCCCAGGGCTTCGGCATGCGCCTGTTGGGCCATGACATCCTTGAGATGCCTGCCGATTTCCTGCAGAGCGTGCCGGTGCAAATGACCAGCCTGGATCATCTGCTGGCCGAAGCCGACTTTATCAGCCTGAATTGCGACCTCAATCCGAGCAGCCAGCACATCATCAATGCCGCCACACTGGCTCAGGTCAAGCCCGGGGCGTTGTTGGTAAACACCGCTCGCGGCCCCCTGGTGGACGAGAAGGCCCTGGTGGCAGCCCTGCAAGCCGGGCGGCTGGCCGGCGCCGGCTTGGACGTCTTTGAGCATGAGCCATTGCCCCAAGACAGCCCGCTGCTGGCCATGGACAACGTGCTGTTGGCCGCCCACAATTCCAATGCCAGCCCGCGCGCCTGGGAACACGTGCATTGGAACACCATCCGCAACCTATTGGACGGCTTGGGACTGGCGGCGGACAGCCTGCGGCCCGAGGATTACCCCCCGCTGGCCTGAGCAGGCCGCGGCGGCATGGATACAATACCCAAGATGGACAAGCGCCGAACTGTATTGGTTACGGGGGCCGCCGGTGGGGTGGGCCGTGCCGCGGCCGAGCTGTTTGCCCAGCAGGGCTGGCAGGTATGGGCGCTGGATATTGAGAACCCGAAATCGGCGCTGCCGGCCGGGATCGAATTCCTCCACAGCGATGCAGCTGACCCGGCCCAGATCGATGCCGTAGCCGGGGAACTTGCTGCCCAGCTCCCCGACGGTCTGGACGCTCTGGTCAACAATGCGGCCGTGCAGATCACCAAGCCTATCAACGAAACTACTCCTGAGGAATGGGACTGGATCCACGCGGTCAATCTGCGCGCGCCGTTTTTGTACGTCAAAGCCTTTTATGCCGCTTTGCTGCAGGCGCGCGGCGCGGTGGTCAACGTGTCTTCTGTGCATGCTCAGGCCACCTCAGCCGAGATTGGCGCCTATGCCAGTACCAAAGGCGGCCTGCTGGCACTGACCCGGGCGATGGCGATTGAATTCGCCCCGCACGGCGTGCGCGCCAACGCCGTGCTGCCCGGCGCCACGGACACACCCATGCTGACCGCCGGCCTGGGCCGCGGCCATGTCGCTGGCGGCAGCCTTGACCAACGCAAGGCCGACCTGGCCGGTAAGATCTTGTTGCAGCGCCTGGCCGCCCCGGCAGAGATCGCTGAGGTCATCTATTTCCTGGCTGATGCTGCGCGTTCCAGCTACATCACCGGCCAATCCATCGTCGCCGACGGCGGCGCGCTGGCCCGTCTCAGCACCGAATGAGTTCTTCTTTGCGCCACCAAGCCAAACGCCTGGTGCCTGCCCCGCTGTGGGCCGCCGGACGCCAGTCCTGGCTGGCACTGCGCCACGCCGCTCTGTGGCCGGCGGCTGCCTGGCATCCCTGGCGGCAGGCCAGTCGGCGGCGGTTGGCAGCATACAAGGACGCCTATACCGGTCAGCGCGCTTTTATTCTGGGCAATGGGCCCAGCCTGGCGCGCACAGATGTAAGCAAACTCAAAAATGAATACACCTTTGGCATGAACCGGGTCTATCTCGCCTTCCCTGAATGGGGCTTCCCCACCAGCTTTTTTGTGTGCGTGAATGACCTGGTCGTCGAGCAGTCGGCTGGGGATATTCAGGCGCTGCAAATGCCTAAATTCCTCTCGTGGCGAGCGCGGCGCTTTATCACTCCAGACGAGCACACCAGCTTTTTGCACACCACCTACGAACGCCCCCTCTTTGCTCGGGATGCGGGTGGGCGCGTATGGGAAGGCGCCACGGTGACTTATGTGGCCTTGCAATTGGCCTTCCACATGGGCTTTGAAGAGGTGATTTTGATCGGTGTGGACCACAGCTTCAGCGCCAAGGGAACACCCAACACCACCGTGGTTTCCCAGGGCGCCGACGCCGATCATTTCAACAAGGACTATTTTGGGGCCGGCTTTCGCTGGCAGCTGCCCGACCTGGACATGTCCGAGCGGTCATACGCGATGGCCCGCGCTGCTTACGAAGCCGCCGGTCGCCGGGTGCTGGACGCCACTCTGGGTGGCAAGCTCACAGTCTTCCCCAAGGTTGACTATAATTCTTTGTTCTGACCCTTCGTATGAGACAAACCAAACGCAAAAACCCCGCCTGGCAAGCGCGCTTTTCTGCGCGCTGGGCTGAAATCCTCTTGATCGTCCTGATGGTGCTGGGCTTTGGCCTGCGCCTGGTGGATCTGACCGACCCTCCCCTCGACTTTCACCCCACCCGCCAACTGCGCGGGGCGGTAGTGGCGCGCAGTATTTACTATCAGCTCTCGCCTTCGCCGGATGCGTTCATCCAGCAACAGGCGATTAACATGCGCAACAGCGTTGCCGACCTGGAACCGCCGATCCTGGAGAGCCTGGCGGCCGGCGGATACCTTCTGGTAGGCGGTGAGCAGCTATGGGTTGCCCGTGTTCTGTCCTCATTGTTTTGGGTGCTGGCCGCTGTACCGCTGTTTGCCTTGGCGCGGCGTTTCGTACACTCTGCCGCGGCGCTGTTGGCTGTGGCCTATTACCTGTTTTTGCCTTTTGGAGTAGTAGCCAGCCGTTCCTTCCAGCCCGACCCGCTGATGGCCGCCTTGCTGGTGGCCGCGATGTATGCGGCTTATCGTTGGTCGGCTGAACGCCAAGGGAAATGGGCCTGGTGGGCCGCTGCAGCCACGGGTCTGGCCATCCTGGTCAAAGCCTTCGCCGCCTATTTTGCCCTTGGCGTCATGGCCGCGGCCGTGCTGGCTGCCATGCCGCTGCGCCAAGCCCTGCGGGATAAGCAAGTGTGGACCATGCTGGCCGTGTGTGTGCTGCCGGCGGCTTTGTACTACTTAACCAAAGGGGAAGCGACCTCCAGCGGCTACGTCCAAAACTGGATCGTGGCCCTGCTGCCGCTGGCCCTGGAACCGGGCTTCTATGTGCGCTGGGTGC
The DNA here is from genome assembly GCA_019637805.1 of Anaerolineales bacterium. Taxonomy (NCBI): domain Bacteria; kingdom Bacillati; phylum Chloroflexota; class Anaerolineae; order Anaerolineales; species Anaerolineales bacterium. Next base: position 880,264 of record JAHBVB010000001.1, read on the forward strand.
TCTTCCTGGCCCGGTTGTTGGGCGTGGCCGCCCTGGGCGCCGCGCTGAGCGGTGTGCTGGCGGCTGGCGGCCGCGCCCGCTGGCTGCTGCTGGGCGCCTGGGCTGGTTACGCGCTTTATGGCATTACCCTGCCGCACCAAACCACCACACACGACTATTACCATTTGTTCGTGGTGCCGCTGGCGGCCCTTTCGCTGGCCGGGCTGCTGGATCTGCTGGTGCGCCAGGTGGCCACACAGCCTGGCGGGTGGCGGGCCGCTTTTGCCGGCCTGATGTTGGCGGCGACCTTTTTCGGCGCTTGGATCGCCCGCTCAGATATGCTAGGGGTGAGTTACCACCACGAACCGCCCTATTGGGAGCGGGTGGGTGCGGCTGTCCCTAGAGACGGGCGCACGATTGGCCTGGTATCCGCCTATGGCAACCTGCTCAGTTACTACGGCTGGCGCACAGTGAGCTTATGGCCCACCACCCCGGAGTTGAACCTGGCTGGCCTGCGCGGCAATCAGCCCGCAGAATTCGAAGCCTTCTTCCTCGACCGCACTGAGGGCATGAGTTACTTTCTGGTCACCGCTTTTAACCAGCTACGCGAACAGCCTGAACTGGCCGAATACTTGCAGACGCATTACCCGGTGTTTAGCCAGGGGGATGGCTACATTATTTATGACCTTCGCCTCGCGGCCGAGTAACTATGCCTAACGACAAACCCCTGGTTTCCATCATTACTCCGTCCTACAACCAGGCTGCCTACCTGGAGGAGACCATCCTCTCCGTACTGGGGCAGGATTATCCCAACATCGAGTACATGGTGATAGACGGCGGTTCGGATGACGGCAGCGTGGAGATCATTCGCAAATACGCCGACCGACTGACCTGGTGGGTCAGCGAGCGCGACCGGGGACAGGCCGATGCGATCAACAAAGGCCTGGCGCGCGCCAAGGGTGAGATTATTGCTTGGCTCAATTCGGACGATGTCTATCAGCCTGGGGCGATCTCCCGGGCGGTTAAGGCTTTGCAAGACAACCCCAAAGCCGGCATGGTCTACAGCGACTTGCACTCGATCGACTGGGGTGGGCGTGTTTTCAACACCATTCGTTACCGTGACTACGACTTGGTGGACCTGCTCTCTTTCCGCATCATCGGCCAGCCAACCGTATTTATGCGCCGCCCCATCCAGTTCAGTGCCGGGCAGCTGGACCTGAGCTATAACTATCTGCTGGACCACCATTTGTGGCTGCGCATGGCCCGCCTGGCGCCGATGCATTACGTGCCGGAGGTGTGGGCCGCCGCCCGCCACCACCCGGCCGCCAAGAACGTCGCCAAGGCCTCGCACTTTGGCACCGAAGCATTTCGCATTTTGGATTGGGCCGGCGGTGAGCCCGTGCTGGCCGAAAAGGTTAAGGCCCACAGGCGCACGGTGCGCGCCGGCGCCCACCGCTTGGACGCCCGCTACCTGCTGGATGCGGGCCAGGCCTGGCCCGCCTTTAAGGCCTATTTGCGCAGCTTTGGGCTGCACCCGGCCATGGCCTTGGAGCAGTGGGGGCGCATCCTCTACGCGCTGCTCAGCAGCCTGGGCCTGGGCTGGCTGCGCCCGGCACCGTTGACCCCTTCGGCCAAGCGTCCCATCCTGGTCACCGGCCTGCATCGCTCTGGCACTACCTGGGTGGGGCGCATGCTCAGCCTCAGCGGGCGCGTGGCTTATCTGAGTGAGCCTTTCAATGTGCTCCACCGCCCTGGCGTGTTCGGCGTGTCTGTAGCCCACTGGTACACCTATATTTGCGAAGACAACGAAGACCTGTATTTATCGACCTTCCACCAAACCCTGCGGTTGGATTACAACGTTTGGCAGGAAATCCGCTCATTGCGCTCGCTCAAAGACGGGCTGCGCATGGCGCGCGACCTGGGTATTTTTTTGCTGGGACGTTTGCGCCGCCAGCGAGTCTTGTTCAAAGATCCCTTCGCCGTATTTTCCGCTTCGTGGTTTGCCCGGCGACTGGATTGCCATGTTGTGATTGTGCTGCGCCATCCGGCGGCTTTTGTCAGCAGCCTCAAGCGCCTGGGCTGGCCCTTCGACTTCAGTGATTTGCTGGCCCAACCGCTGCTGATGCGCGATTGGCTGGAGCCCTTCCGAGCCGAAATGGAAGCTTCACTGAAGCATCCCGATGATGTGGTCGGCCAGGGCAGCCTGTTGTGGCGCATGATCTGCACCGTGGCCCTTGAGCTGCAAAAGGAGCATCCAGAGATTCACATCGTGCGCCATGAAGATCTCTCGCGCCAGCCTATAGAGCTTTTCCAGGATCTGTACAATGAAATGGAACTGCCTTTTACGGAAGGGGTCGAGGCCGGCATTCTGAGGGCCACAGAGGCTGGCAATCCACAGGAAGTTTCCCTGCGGTCGATCTACTCCACCCGCCTGGACAGCGCCGCCAACCTGGAAAACTGGAAACAGCGCTTGTCTGCTGAGGAGATCGAGCGTATTCGCCAGCTCACCGCCAGCATCTCCGGTCACTACTACAACTCACAGGATTGGGACTGATGGCCGCCGCGCCGCTTGTCACGATTGTGACGCCTTCGTTTAACCAAGCGGTCTATTTGCCGCAGACCATGCAGTCCGTTTTCGCCCAGAGCTATCCGCATATCGAATACATCGTGGTGGACGGCGGCTCGCAAGACGGCAGCCGCGAGATCATTGCCAGCCACGCCCAACGCCTGGCTTGGTGGGTGAGCGAGGCGGACCAGGGCCAGACCGATGCGATCAACAAAGGTTTTGCGCGCAGCACAGGCCGCTACCTGGCCTGGCTGAATGCCGACGATGTGCTGCATCCCCACGCCGTGGCGGAGGCGGTTGCCTATTTGGAGGAGCATCCCCAAACCGGACTGGTGTACGGCGACGCAGAATACATTGACGCCGCCGGCCGCGCGGTCGGGCGTTTCCCCGCCGCGCAGACCGACTATGCCCGCCTGCGCCGCGGCTACGTGCACATCCCACAGCAGGCCGCCTTTTGGCGGGCCGACCTATGGCGGCAGGTCGGCCCGCTGGATCCCTCATTCGTGTTCGCCATGGACTATGACTTGTGGGTGCGCCTGGCGAGAATCAGCCGGATACAATATCTGCCGCGCCTGTGGGCCCAGTTCCGCCTGCACACAGATTCCAAAACCATTCAGAATGATCAACGGGCTTGGGACGAAATGCTGCGGGTGCACTGGCGCGAAGGCGGCGGCTGGCTGGCCCCGATCGTGGCCAAATACTGGCTGCGCCGCCTGGTGGCTCCGCTGATCCATGCCCGGCGCCGGCGTATGCTGGCCAAGTAGAAGGAAATTATGGCGAAATCTGGACGTCCTGCAAAACCTCAACGAGACTTGCTGGCCACCTGGCTGGAGGCTTGGCGTTTTTGGCTGTTGGGGGCTTTGCTTGGCGCCTTGCTGGGCTTTGCCGCTTATCAGCTCTTTCCGCCGCTGTACCGCGCCCAGGCCACCGTAGTGGTGGACCACAACCTGGAAGAGGCCTGGCCGGCAGCTGAGGATCGCGAATTGTTCCAATTCCTGGGCCGTGAGACCGAACGCCTGGAAGAGCTGGCCTGGTCCGATGCTGTGCTGGCTGCGGTCAGTGAGGCGGGCGGAATAAGCCTTGGGGAACTGCGTTCCGGCCGCTTGCAGCTCAGCCATCCCTCGGATGGCGGCTGGCACTTTTACGCACTGTCGGAACAGCCAGCGCTGGCTCAGGCACTGGCCAGCCATTGGGCAGAATCCTTCGTGGCTGCGGCGCGCGCCGCAGTGGCGGTCACCCCTGAGATGCAAATCCTGCGCACGCAACTGAATAGCGAGGCCCAAAAAGCCGACCCGGATCTGGCGCGTTTGCGCGAACTGAAAGAAGAACTGGCCTACCTGGCAGAGCACACCAAAGGCATTTCGCCCTATGTGGAACTATACGCGGCACAGCTGGCCGATGCCCCGGCAGGGCGGGCCACCAGCCAGGGGCTGCACCTCTTTGTGGGTTCATTGGTGGGCGCCTTGTTGGCGCCGCTCTGGCTGACTTTGACCCCCAGACGCCCTTCATGATGGACAAGCTGTTCTCAATGCCCAATTTGCAGCGAATCTCGCGCTTGCTCTGGGGGCTGCTGTTGCTTGGTGTGCCGGTAACCAGCTTTCGTTCTATGCCAGATTTTCTGGGCGCCACTCTGGTGCGCCCTCTATCCTTCATCCCGTTGCTGGCGCTGCTGCCCGTGCTGCTGTTGATCTTTCTCAGAAATCGCCGGATGCCGCTACCCCTGAACTTCAACCTGCTGATGGCCTTTGTACTTTTCGGATTGGTCGCCAGCTTGATCGGTGTGTTGTTTGCCCCCATCCCCCTGCGCAATGCCATCTATGAAGAGCGTGTTTTGCGCGGTTGGTTTTCCTTTTTGATCGGGTTGGCCTTCTTTTTCACCGCTTTTTGGATGACGCGCAGCCAGTCAGATCTGAACACGGCGCTCAAATGGATCTATGCCGGCCTGGGTTTGACGGTCGCCTGGAGCCTGGTGCAGGCCTTGGCGCAGCACACAGACCTGATCCCCCGCAGCCTGATCAGTGACATTCAGTCGTACATCTCGATCCGGCCTCTGGTGCCGCGCCGGGTGAGCGGCTTCGCTTATGAGCCTTCCTGGCTGGGCGACCAGATCAATATCTTTTATATGCCCTGGCTGTTTGCTGCCTTGCTCAAAGGACGGTCTTTGTTTAAACAGAAATGGGTGGATTGGCTGCTGCTTGGCCTGACCTGGGCGGTGCTGGTTTTTTCCTACTCGCGCGGCGGCCTGATCATTGGCCTGGCCTCCACCGCCATAGTGGGCGTGATCATGGGGCGGGACCGGCTGGCATCTGCCTGGCAGTGGTTCCGCATCCCGCTGCGCCAGGGCAGCCTGGCAGCTGCCGGGCTGCGCCTGGGCTTGTTGCTGCTGGTCCTGGTGGCCCTCTTTTCCACCGTCAGCTTTTTGGCCGAGTATGATTACTTTGCCAGCCTGTGGGATTTCGCCAGCCGCGACAATCCTCTGGACTACATCATCAATATCAGCGCCGGCCCGCGCCTGGCATATGCCTTAGCGGGTTGGGAAGTTTTCTCCGCCCACCCGGTCAGCGGGGTCGGCCTGGGGGCGGCGGGCCTGTACCTGTTCCAGGAGTACCCTGATTGGGTGATCCATACGGCGGAAGTCGCCCGCCACATCGTCCCTGATTCCCATTTGATCCCTAACATCAAAAGCCTGTATGTGCGCTTGTTGGCTGAAACCGGCCTGCCCGGTTTCTGGCTGTTTATGCTCTTCTTTTTGTCCTTTTTTGCTTCTATGCGCCGCATGGCCATGTCTGGCGACAAATTTTTGCAATTTGTCGCCACAGCGGGCCTGTTTGCCTTGATCGCACTGAGCATGCGCAATACCACCCAGGATTCACTCACATTCCCAATCATGTGGATAACACTCGGCATGTTGGCTGGGTTAACTCCTGGAATCCAATCATTTGCCTGGAAGGCTCATCGTGAAAAGAACTAACTTTATCTTTCTCAGTATGTTGCTGGTTACCAGCCTCGCTTGCAACACCGTGACCAACTTTCTGGAAGAGTCCTCTACTTGGGCGGATGAATACTCCCCAGGCCCTGGAAGGCAATCGCCCACCGCGGCGCCGTTTGTAAACAGTGAGCCGCCCACGCATGAAACTTTGCTGACATTGCAAAACACGATTGTTCCCGAAAACAACCCGCTGGAGCTGGCCGATCGTTTGCTGGGCATCGAGGACATTCCTGAAACCATTCCCGCCCCGGCGCGCTATTACCAGGTGGGCGACAAGCGCAGCTTTTGGGTGAGCAACAACGATACCGATCAAACCTTTGAAGTCTCCGCCACCCTGCGTTATTTGGGCGATGAACTGTACTTCTTCATTGAAGATGGGGTTCGCTACAACGAAGCCGATCTGCTGCGCCTGGCCCAAACGTTTGAGAACCAAATGGTGCCCACCAACCGGGCTTTCTTCGGCGATGAGTGGATCCCCGGCATTGACAATGATCCGCACATCTATATCCTGTACGTGCGCGGCATCGGGTTTAACACCGCGGGCTACTTCTCCTCGGCTGATTCGGTCAACCCGTTGGCCCAAACCTACTCCAACGCGGCGGAGATGTTTGTCTTCAACGCCGACAACAGCCCGTTGGATGATGAATACACCTATGGCGTTTTGGCCCACGAATTCCAACACATGATCCACTGGTATCGGGATCGTAACGAGACCAGCTGGCTGAACGAAGGCATGTCCGAACTGGCCGCGCTGCTGAATGGCTATTTTCATGATGGCTTTATCTGGAACTACGTCAGCAATCCCGACTTGCAGTTGAACGATTGGCCCAATGATCCTTACAGCACCACTCCGCATTACGGAGCGGCTTTTATGTTCGTGACCTACTTCTTGGAGCGTTTCGGGGAGCAGGCCACCCAGGCATTGGTAGCCCACCCGGCCAATGGCCTGGACAGCGTAGATGCCGTGCTGGCGGACTTGAACGCCACGGACCCGCTCAGCGCCCAGCTTATCCAAGCCGATGATGTCGTCATGGACTGGGCAGTCGCCAATTATTTGGGGGACAGCGCCGTATTGGACGGACGTTACGACTATCCGACCTATCCGCAAGTGCTGAATTTCCAACCGAGCGATACCGAGTACGTGAGCAACTGCACAACCGAGCTCAACCATCGGGATGTGCGCCAATACGGGGTGGACTACATCCGCATCGGCTGTCGCGGCCAGGCAACCCTGCGTTTTGAAGGCGCCAACAGTGTGGCTTTGTTACCCGAGGATCCTTATTCCGGGAACTATGCTTTCTGGTCGAACAAAGGCGATGAGTCGGATATGACCCTCACCCGCGCCTTCGACTTCGGCGGCGTGAGCGGGCCAATCGAGCTCAGCTACCAGACATGGTATGACATTGAAGAGGATTGGGATTACCTCTATGTTCTGGCTTCCACCAATGGCGGCGATGATTGGGATTTCCTGCGCACGCCCAGCGGCACTAGCAGCAATCCGATGGGCAATAACTATGGTTATGCCTACACCGGCGTCTCGGACGGCTGGATCGAAGAGACGGTAGACCTTTCCCCTTATGCTGGGCTGGAGGTTTTGCTGCGCTTTGAATACATTACCGATGCCGCCTTGAATGGCGAAGGCCTGCTGGTGGACGATATCGCCATCCCGGCCCTGGAGTACTTTGAAGACTTTGAGCAGGGGGATGGCGGTTGGCTGGCGGACGGCTTTGCCCGCGTGCAGAATGTGCTGCCGCAAACCTTCCGCCTGGCGCTGATCGCCTATGGCGACGAAGTGACTGTGACGAACTATGTTCTGGACGGCGTCAACAGCTTGAATATCCCCTTAGACTTTGACGCTGCGGACGAAGTGACCCTGGTGGTGATGGGCAGTACGCGCTTTACACGCACACCCGCGGCTTACAACTTCTCATTTGGTCAATAACAACAAAAAAGCCCCTGCTTCAGCAGGGGCTTTTTAAGTTAGCGGTCTTCCAGCGGGATTTCCCGTCGGGGGTGGCGCATGGCTTCCAGCTGGCGCTCCAGTTCTTCGCGGCGTTCGTCTGCCGCACTCTGCAACTCCTCACGGAAACGGCTGAAGCGCGTTTGGAAATCGCTGCGCAAGTCTTCGCCAGAGGTTGGCGCCAGCAAGATGGCGGTCGCCGCGCCCACCAGCGCGCCGCTCAGTAAGCCTAATACAAAAGTAAGCAATCGCCGCATCGTCACTCTCCTTAACTATGGTAACATGCCTACCTGACTTTTCGTTACTCCCCTGTTCTATGAAAACTCTATTTCAAGGCATCCTTCTATGATCATCCTGGCTGCGGGCATGCCGCGGGCCGGTTCCGGTTGGCATTACAACCTGACCCACGACATTGTGGTTGCCGCCGGAGGGCAGGACGCTCGTCAGATCCGCAAACGTTTCCTGCTGGCGCCGATCCTGACCGAAGTGAACTGCAACATTGGCAGCTTGAGTATCAAGCGTCTCGGGCCGGTACTGGTGCCTGCCATGCTGGGCAACACCTTCGCCATCAAGACCCATTCGCAGCCCAGCGCCATGGCTCGCCGTCTGATGGACAGCGGCCGCATGAAGGTCACCTATATTTACCGTGATCCGCGCGCGGCCTTGCTCTCCGCCTATGAATATGGGCAGCGAGCGCGCGCGGCCGGCCGCAGCAATACCTTCAGCCGTCTGGAAACCATCCAGCAGGCCATTGATTTCATGAAGTTGTATCTGCGCATATGGCGCAGCTGGGTGGCCATACCGGGCGTGCACATTATGCGTTATGAGGACCTGCTGGAGGATTACGACACGCAGGCGGCAGGGCTGGCTCGTTTCCTCAAAGCTGACCCAGACGCCGCGGCGGTGCGCGAAGCGATTGACTTCTACCGCTCCGAAAAAGGCGTAAAGGGCCAGCACTTTCAGTTCGGCCAGGCGGAACGTTTCCGCACGGAGCTCACGCCTGATCAGTTGGACACCACCAACCTGGCCTTTGAGCCCTACTTGAAAGAAATGGGCTACACGCCTTAACCTTGCTCAAAGCTTGTAACTAAGAGATAATTAACAAACTGCTTGGACTGCACCGCAGCCGAGACGGTTCATAGCTCGGGGCTTGCCCCAAACCGCCTCTCCAAGTGGAGAGGTTTTGTTTTACTTATACGAACTCTACCGATAGAGGAGGGTACCGTGTCTACACAAGCTCCCAAGACCCAAGACCATCAGGCGGCGCGCCCCAAAGTGACGGTGCGTGATTTCCGCCAAAAGAAGAAAGACGGCCAGCCGATCACGATGCTGACCGCTTATGACTATCCCACGGCCCTGGCGGTGGACCAGGCTGGCATTGATGCCATCCTGGTGGGTGATTCGCTGGGCATGGTGGTATTAGGCTACCCCAATACGCTGGCCGTCACCATGGACGACATGCTGCACCACTGCAGAGCCGTGGCGCGCGGCGCTCACTCCGCGCTGCTGGTGGGGGACCTGCCCTTCATGTCGTACCAGGTCTCTGTGGAGCAAGCGGTGGCCAATGCCGGCCGCTTTTTGCAGGAGGCCGGCATGGACGCGGTCAAGCTGGAGGGCGGCCGCGAGCGCGCCGACGCTGTGCGCCAGATCGTGGCGGCCGGCATCCCTGTGATGGGCCATCTGGGCCTGACCCCGCAGAGCGTGAATACTCTGGGGGGGTTTCGCCCGCAGGCGCGTACCAGCTCGGCGGCAAAAAAGCTGATCGAGGACGCCTTGGCTTTGCAGAAAGCAGGCGCATTCAGCCTGGTGCTCGAATCGGTGCCAGCTCGCTTGGCGGAATGGATCTCCCAAGAGCTGACCATCCCCACCATAGGCATTGGCGCCGGTGTAAGTTGCGACGGCCAGGTGCTGGTGACGCATGACCTGCTGGGTCTGTTCGACCGCTTCACGCCCAAGTTTGTCAAAAAATATGCCAATATGCACGCTGTCATGGCGGATGCCTTTGCCGCTTACAAGGCTGAGGTGGAGCAGCGTAGCTTCCCTGGGGAAGAACACAGCGTATCCATCAAAGAAGAGCAGTGGCAAGCCCTGCTCAAAGACCTGAATGGCAAAAGTAAGTCCTGACCCCATTCTGATCGTGGGCAGCGGCGCGTTGGGCTGCCTGTTTGCCGCCCGCCTGGCGCAAGCGGGCTATGCAGTGAACCTTCTGGGTTCCTGGGTCGAGGGGATAGACGCGCTCAATCTTGAGGGCGTGACCCTGCTGGAGGCTGACCGCCGGCAAAGCTGGCCGCTGCGCGCCAGCCATGAACCAGGCGATTTCACCGGGGCAAAACTGGCCTTGGTGCTGGTCAAGGCCTGGCAAACTTCGCGGGCCGCGGCCCAGCTGCGAGAATGCCTGGCGCCAGACGGCCTCGCTCTGACCCTGCAGAACGGCCTGGGCAACCGCGAGACCTTGGCGGCGGCATTGGGTGAGGAGCGGGTGGCGTATGGTGTGATCACCGTGGGGGCCACATTGGTCGGACCGGGCCAGGTGCGTTGGGGCGGTGAAGGCTATATTTCTTTGACGGCGCATGAAGACCTGGCCCAACTCCTTCGCCAAGCCGGCTTTCAGGTGGACTTGGCAGAAAATGTGACCGGACTAGCCTGGAGCAAATTGGTGATCAACGCGGCGATCAATCCCCTGAGCGCTCTGCTGAATGTACCCAACGGCGAACTGCTGGCGCGGCCCAGCGCTCGCCAGCTGTGCCGGCAGTTGGCACAGGAGGTGGCGGCCGTGGCCGCTGCGCAGGGCATTGCCTTGACCCACAGCGATCCGGCGGCCGCCGCAGAAGAGGTCGCCCAGCGCACTGCGGGCAACCTGTCCTCGATGCTGCAGGACGTGCGCCGCGGCGCCCCGACGGAAATTGATGCCATCTGCGGGGCGGTGGTGCGGGCTGCACGCGGGGTGGGACTGTCCGCCCCGGTCAACGAAACCATGTGGAAGTTGGTCTCTGCGCTGCAAGGAGCGACATGAAACAAGCCGTCACTATTGAAGAATTGCGCCAGGCACGGGCCGGAGTCAAAGGCCGGTTGGGGTTCGTGCCTACTATGGGGTTTCTGCATCAAGGTCACCTTTCTCTGGTGGCTCAGGCCAAGCAGGACTGCGATGTGGTTGCTGTCAGCATTTTTGTGAACCCGACCCAGTTTGCCCCCACTGAAGATCTGGATGCGTATCCCCGCGACACCCCGGTTGATTTGCAGAAACTGCAAGAGGCCGGGGTGGACCTGGTTTGGCTACCCACGCCTGAGGTCATCTATCCTGCCGGCTTCAACACCTGGGTGGATGTGGAAGGCGTCAGCGCTCCGCTGGAAGGGGCCATGCGCCCGGGGCACTTCCGCGGCGTTGCCACGGTGGTCGCCAAACTGTTCAATGCCGTGCAGCCTGATACGGCCTATTTCGGACAGAAGGATGCCCAGCAAGTCGCCGTGATTCGCCAGATGGTCGCCGACTTGAATATTCCGGTGGACATTGTGGTTGGCGCCACGGTGCGCGAGGCCGACGGGTTGGCCATGTCCAGCCGCAATGCTTACCTGAACACCGACCAGCGCATGGCCGCGGCTGTGCTGTTCCGTGCCTTGCAGGCGGCTGAAGCGGCCTACGAGGCCGGCGAGCGCAATGCTGAGGCTTTGCGCGGCTTGATGCGCGGCACGATTGAGGCGGAGCCGTTGGCGCGCATTCAATACGTCTCTTGCGCACACCCGCTTACCTTACAGGAACTGGAACATGTCGAGCAGGGCGCATTGCTCTCCATGGCGGTTCATATTGGCTCCACCCGTTTGATCGATAACCTGATCTTGGATTGAGGACACTATGCTTTTAGCTGTTGACGTGGGCAATACCAACGTTACTTTGGGGCTGTATGACGGCGATACGCTGGGAGCCCGCTGGCGGATTGCCACGGACCACCGCAGCATGCCCGATCAGTATGGTTTGCAGTTTGTGGGCATGCTTAACCATGCAGGCATAGATGTTGCCCAATTGGGAGGCGTCTGTATGGCGTCGGTGGTGCCGCCGCTGACCGGCAAGATCGTGGAAGCCTGCCGCAATTATTTGCAGCACGACCCGCTCGTGGTGGACGCTGGGGTTAAGACTGGCGTACGCGTGTTGTACGAGGATCCCCGCGCCGTAGGCGCAGACCGCATCGTGGACTGCGCCGCCGTGCAGCAACTATACGGCGGCCCGGCCTGCGTGGTGGACTTTGGCACGGGCACCACCTTTGACGCCATCACCGCCGACGGCGAATACCTGGGCGGGGCGATTGCTCCCGGCATTGGCATCGCCGCCGAGGCGCTGTTTTCCGCCGGGGCCAAACTGAGCCGCGTGGATTTGCAAAGGCCGCCTTCGGCGGTGGGCCGCAACACTACCCACGCCCTGCAGTCAGGCCTGCTGTTTGGCTATGTGGGCCTGGTGGAAGGCTTGGTAGCCCGCTTCCGCGCCGAGCTGGGCGAGGGCATGAAAGTGATTGGCACGGGCGGCTTGGCCGAGCTGATCGCCAATGAGACCGACGTGATCGAGATCCTGGCGCCCTGGCTGACTCTGGACGGTTTGCGCATTGTATGGGGACTGAATCGCTGATGGCCCGAATTGCCTTTGCCACGGACAAGAGCTTTCCCAACCTGACGGATGGGGATGCCCTGGCAGCAGATGTTCTGCGCGAGCGCGACCAGCGTGTGGATGGCTGTTGCTGGGATGACCCGGCGGTGGATTGGGCAGCCTACGATCTGGTAGTGCTGCGCTCCACCTGGGATTACCACCTGCGCGCCGCAGAGTTCACCGCTTGGCTGGACAGGCTGGATGCCGCCAAGGTGCATGTGGCCAACCCCGTGGATGTGTTGCGTTGGAATATGGACAAGATGTATCTGAGCGACTTGCAAGAGGCAGGCGTGGCGGTGCTGCCCTCGGTCTGGCTGCCGCAGGGCGCGCAAGTCGATCTGTCAGCTTTGCTTGCCGAGAAAGGCTGGCAACAGGGTGTCATCAAACCGACGATCTCCGCTGCGGCTCATGAAACCCTGCGAGTAGACCCATCCACTGCAGTCGAGTTGCAGCCCAGGTTCGCCGAAATGCTGCGGGCTGGAGGCGTGATTGTGCAATCATTCGCCCCGGAAATTCAGAGCCAGGGTGAGTGGTCTTTGCTCTTCTTTGATCACCAGTTCAGCCATGCCGTGATCAAGCAGCCCCAGGCCGGCGATTTCCGCGTGCAACGTGATTTTGGCGGCCGCGCCGCGGCGGCAGAGGCTCCAGCCGCCCTGGTGGGGCAGGCGGCTGCCGTCTTGGAGGCCATTGAGGCAGACCTGCTCTATGCGCGCGTGGACGCCATTGAACGCCAGGGCAAACTGCTGCTGATGGAGCTGGAACTGATTGAGCCGTATCTGTTCCTCGAACTAGACCCAGGTGCGGCAGTCCGTTTGGCAGATGCGATTGTTACTCGTTTGGACGGGAGCGATTAGGGCATGAGTGTGTTGACGGAAAAACGCATTGTTCTGGGGGTCACAGGCTCCATCGCCAGCTACAAAGCGGCGGACTTGGCCTCCAAGCTGACCCAGTTGGGCGCCGAGGTGGACGTGGTATTGACCGCCGCGGCCGCCCAGTTCATCACTCCGCTCACCTTCCAGTCTGTCACCGGACGGCGCGCCTATGTGGATGCCGACCTGTGGGGCAACGAAGGCCATGTGTTGCATGTGCGCCTCGGCAAAGAGGCCAACTTGATCCTGGTGGCCCCGGCCACCGCCAATACCCTGGCAAAATTGGCCCAGGGGCGGGCAGATAACCTGCTGACCTTAGCCGCCCTTACCGGCCGCGCGCCCTGGGTGTTGGCTCCGGCCATGGATGGCGATATGTATACGAGCTCGGCCACGCAGGCTAACCTGGCCCAACTGGCTGAGCGCGGCGCCCATATTCTTGGCCCGCAGAGCGGCCATCTGGCTTCCGGTATGGTTGGTGTGGGCCGCATGGTGGAACCAGCGGCCATCGCCGGTCAGGCGCGTTATATCCTCACGCGGCACGGCCCGCTGGCGGGTCGCCGCATACTGGTGACCGCTGGCGGCACGCAGGAAGCGATAGACCCGGTGCGCGCCATTGCCAACCGTTCTTCAGGCAAGCAAGGCTACGCATTGGCCCAGGCGGCGTTGGATGCTGGCGCAGAGGTCACCCTGGTCTCCGGCCCCACTGCGCTGGCCGCTCCCACCGGCGCAGAGCTGCGCCCGGTGCGCAGCGCCGAGGAGATGCTGGCTGAAGTCCTCAAGCAGGCCAAAGACGCCGATGCGTTGCTGATGGCCGCCGCCGTGGCCGACTTCCGGCCCAAGACCAGTGCGGCCCAAAAGATCAAGCGCGCCGCAGGGGCGCCGCAAATTGAACTGGTTGCCAACCCGGATATTCTGGCGGCGGTGACCAAAACCCGCAGCCGGAAGCTCAAAACCATCATCGGTTTCGCCGCTGAAAGCCAGGACCTGCTTCAGAACGCACAGAAGAAGCTGGAGGCCAAGCAGGTCGACATGATTGTGGCTAACGACATCAGCGCCAGCGATGCCGGCTTTGAGGTGGACACCAACCGGGTCGTGCTGGTGAGCAAACAGGGCGCGGAGGAATTGCCGCTGATGAGCAAAGACGAAGTAGCCCGAACGGTGATAGGGAAATTGGCGGCGTTGATCTAAAGTTTGCTGGGACGATGAAACTGGACAATGATCTCATCTGCGAAGTAATGCAAGAGAGATTTTCGGCTATGCGTGCTAAAAGTCCCATCAAGTTCTGGGTGTTTACCAAAAGCAAGCAAACCCTTTACCAGAATCTTTTTGATCAAGTTCGGAAACGGAAAATTTATTCTAAAGAAATAACAACTTGAAATTTCCAGGTGATCCAAGCGGGAAGCAATTTCTTCAAATTCTTCAATAGTACAAAAATGATGAGTACCGTAATTCTCAGAATTAGACCAATAGCCTTTGTGCCTGTATGTGCGCATAAACTTCTTGAATAAATACAGTTGCCGCGGGATGTAATGCGCAGGTTCCTGAGTGTATATCCTCCCGTCATCTTTGAGAAGAGAGCTTAGAAGGCTAAAGAGCCTTAGTCGATCAGGAATGTGATGAACCGCGCTGAGGAATACGATAGCGTCATATTTTTCCGTACCTAAATCGATCTCGTTTATGTCTCCAGCCAGCAACTTGTAAGAGAACTCTGGTTTATCTTTTTGTGCCTTTGCAAGGCGAGGTTGCAGATAATCCAGAAAGGCTTTGTTAATGTCTACGGCAGTGTATTTTTCTACAGAGGGCGTTTGCACTATGTATTTGGTTAACTGTCCACTGCCAGGGCCAATCTCAAGAACGGAAGTTGGAGCGATATCCTGCAAAAACTCTTTAAAAGACTGAGTTTTTAAATCCAATGGTTCAGGGTCAACTGAATCATAGGAAGCCCCACCCTTGTATAAGGCAGGGTTTGCGTAGGTTGGGCGCTCCTGATTGTGCCTAGAGTTATTTTGGAGGATAAGCTCTTTCTCCGTTGGCGACAAAGATCCCCAGACTTTGTCGTTTCTGCGAAGCAGGTAGAAGAAGAGACCTGCAGGTGAAATTAGCTTCAGTTTGATCATCGTTCTTGGGGTCTCGGTTATGCGGTGCGCAGACGCCGCGCAGTAAAGATCAAGAAGAGCAGCATAGCCGCCGCGGCAAGCAAACCCGGCACGCCGACTTCATCGGCGAAGCCGCTCTGCGGCAGAGCGCTGGGCGTCACAGTGGCAGTGGGTGTCGCCGAAGCCTCTCCACTGGCCGCCTCGCCGGCTTCCGGCGTTCCGGCCACTGCTTCGGTCTGCGCCAGCGCCGCCTGGGTCAGCAGGGCATGCACAGTGGCGGTGGCATCATTTTCGGCGGCCTGTGCGGCACTGGTGAAGATGGGCGTGATCTGAGTGGGCACCAGGGTTTCTGTGGCCGTGGGCCGCGGCGTGTTGGTGCTGCTCGGCTCAGGGGTGCCCGTGTTGGTCGGCTGGGCGCTGCCGGTTGCCTGGATCTCGGCAACAATTTGTGTTTCGGTTAGTTCGACGGCCGGGGTCGCCTGCGGCAGGGCGGCACGTTGCTGAGGCAAGACCACCATGGCGTAATAAACCATGGCCAGCAGGGCCAACAGCATCAAGCCGCCCATCACCGCTACGATGGTGATGAAACCGCGATTCGCAGGCTTTTTGGGCGGAGGTCCAGCTTCGGGGATATCCAGATCAAGATCGTCGAGCATGCAGATCCTTTGGGGAAGTTACCCCAGAAGCTCCAAGTTTACCAGCGGTGCTCTGATCTGACTGCCATCCTCTAGTACTATTTCAGCGGCAGAGGCGCGTAAGCCGCTGGGCAAGGGCACCCCCGCCAGGGAAATGGATAGGATCTCGCCCAGCAAGCCCTTCTGTGGCCCTACCAGGACGCGCACCGATTGGCCTGCCCGGAAACTTTGCGGGGGCAGCGCCTCAGGCGGGATGCCTGCATCTTTGACAGGGATCAGCACTTCAGGCCGGTCACCAGTGGCCGGATCAGATTTTTGCGCGTTGAGCGTGGCCACTTCGTTCTCCAACTGGCTCAACAGGCGATAGGCTTCGCTATTCAGGGGCGTGGAGCCAAAGCCTTCTATCAAAATGAGTGGATAAGGCAGCTTGGCCGCCAGCGGGCCGAGGTGGGTGGCCAGGCTGCCCAGAATGAGCCCGCGGATCGGCACTTGGGCTGCCAGTTCCAAAGACTGGGCTTGTTCGCAGCGCCCGGCCACCAAAATGGCACCACGCAAGTTCATATCCACCTGGTCGGCAGTCAGCAGCTGTGTGCCGCCTTCGCCCACTATATGCAAGTAACCTTCTGCCAGTTGGCGGTTGCCCCACACACCCTGCACCCAGGCGCCGCGAAATTCAATGGTTGCGCCGTACCCCGGGTGTACGTCTACGATTTGCCCGGGAACTCGCGCGGGCAGGAATGAACGCTCGTCGTTGACCTGCAGCAGGATCTGGCCCTCGCTGATCGCCGCGATGGCGCCGGCCACGGGAGCGCGCAACTGCCGCGCCCCGACCTTGCGCTGTCCCGCCAGAATATCACCTGGTTCGACTTGCTCACCAGGCTGGCGCAGGATTTCTCGCTGGGCTCGTTCTGGCGGCAAGCCCAAAGCCCTGGTCGCGTCCAGCATCAGGTGCCCGCCCGCCAGGGTGCCGCGGGCAATCGGCTCGCCGGAGGCCACCGTCTGGCCCACACTGACCAGCACCTCGCCCTCGGTATCCAGGCGCCGGGTGCGGCGCAGCCGGATGAGGGGCTGCATGTAGCTGATGGGAGCTAAGGGACTGTTGGGCATCTCAGCTCCTCAAAGCCTCTTGCCAGGCAAGCAGGGCTTCACGGCGTTGGTTGAATGCGCTGGGCACCTGAATGGGCCGGCCGCGCGCATCGATCACCAGGCCAAAGGCGCCGCCCACCACTCGGCGCACCCAACCGCCTCGGCCCGGCCCCAGGCCAATATTCACGTTTTGCAGAGGCTGCACATACAGGTCGGCCACCTGGCCCTGCGGCAGCGGGATGACGCGCAGGCCGCCTTCGTGCACATCCACTACGGGCTCTTTCTGCCCATTGCGCACCACTTGAATGCGCAGCAGCGGCCCGCCGCGGCCGCGACCGACCGGCGAGATGACCGTGCCCAGGTTCATGAAGGCATTGCTTTCCAGCACCTGCACGGCAAGCAGCGCATCCAACCCGGCGGCTGCGCCTAAGGAGGCACCGAGGTTGTTCTGGTCAAGAATGATGGTGGCGATGCCTACGGGCTGCAGAGCATCCAGGATCATCATCAAGCTCTGCTCCAGCCGCGGCGCCCGGCTGACCGCCGCTCCGCTGACCAGCACACGGTCAAACCAGGGCACGGTGCCAGGCAAAGGATAAATCGCGTCTGGTGGCAGGAGCGCCAAGCTCTTGCCAATCGCCAGGCGCATCACCTGGCGCGCAGCAGCCTGTTCGATGGCGAGTTCCTCCAGCGAAGTGGGCAGACTGTTGGGGAAGAGTGGCTTGTTGTGCAAATAGTCCAAGACGGCTTCGTCGCTCAGATCGTAGGGAATCCAGCGCATGATCTGCGAAAGGTGTGTTTCTGCCAGCATGCCGCTCAGGCTGCCGCCAATGCCCAAGTCCGAAAAGACGCGTAAACGCTGGTCGCCGCCAAAAGCGGCCGCCACCGTGGTGTGAGCCGCACCCAGGTCAACCCCCAGTACGCCCTTGGGCGGGTCCACCACCGTGCTGAAGAAGCGCACAATGCGGCCCAGGGCGGCGGCCGACGGATACAGTTCGCCTTCCGCCAGCCCTCGGAATTCCTGCAGGCCGGTCAGCCGTTTGGCTTGCACATCAAAAGCCAGTTCGCGTAATTTCTGTTCTGCGGGCGTCAGGTTTTCCTGGTCCAGGCTGGGGCGAATGTTGGGCGCATGGTGCACCCCGGTCAGCGCCCCCAGCAATTGGTCCAGCTCTTCAGCCAGGCTTTCGTTGCCGGCGAACAGTACCTGCGGACGGCTGCTTTCGGGGATCAGCTTGAGCGCCAGGGCAATGTAGTTGGCCAGGCGCACCACCGAGCGTGAGGCGCCGCGGTTGGTGCCGCCCGCCATCAGGATGATGTCCGGCAGGCTTTGGCAGATCGAATCAATAATGGCTTCAGGCTTGCGGCGATCATTCAGGTTAAAGCTGCCCACCACTTGGCAATAGTTTGACCCCGCCAGCTTGTTGACGCTGTCCAGGGAAACGCCTTCGAGCAGGCCGACCGTCACCAGTTTGACCGGCTGCCCGGCGGAGAAGCTGGCGCTGACCGCATTGGCGCCTACTCCGCCTTCGTTGTCCGGAGAAATGTGCAGCCCTTCGCTGGAGACCAATGTGCGCCCAATCAGTTCCTGCAGGCGGTTGAGCGCCTCTAGCACACCCAGGTTGATGTCAAAGGCCGGCGCGCCGCCGGTGCTGGGCACTTCACCAGTGGCCAGGAAGCGATAGCGCCCTTCGACGACGTCAAAGAAGTGGGCGCGGGTGTTGGCGCTGCCCACATCAATGGCGATCAGGGATTGGCCGTGTTGCACAGGCTCGTTCATGGCATCCCCAACAGCAGCCGCAGCGTGCTTTGCAAGAAGTCCAGGCGTTCCACCAACGCACCCAGCGCGGCCAGCAGCACACCGTGGAACAAGGCCGCCAGGGCGATGGCAATGAAGAAGCTGCCCAGCCAGGCCAGCGAATCAATCAGCAGGCTGCGCTGCGGCTCCTGCTTGCCGCGGCTTGTGGCGCCGAAATGGAAATAGGCCAGGGTGCTCACGCTGGCCAATACCAGCAGCAGGCCGCTGAAAATGACCTCCATCGCGTCCAGATAGTAGCCGCCTTGCAGGGCCAGTTGCAAGGTGGTCACGTCGAAAATGTTGCGAGTGGCCGCTACCTGGGGCAGGATAGTGCCCTGCGCCGCGCCGGCCACGGCCAGGGCGGCTCCCACCCCGGCCAGCAAGGCCGTGGCCGGATTGCCCAGACGGGCGGTTTTGGGAAAGAGCTTGGCCAGCAGCAAAAGGGCCAGTGCCACACGGATACCCAACTCACCCAGGTCCAGGGTGGGTGTGCCGAACAGCTCATCCAGCACTGGGAAGACTAACTGGGGCAGGAGCACGTCCTGCACCACCACGGCGGCGGCATACCCCGCCGAGACACCAATGAACAGATACAGCACCACGCGGAAGAGCGGGTGCTCGCCAAAGACATAGGAGAGCGCCAACAGGCTGAGCACAGCCGCCAGCACCAGTCCGAAGAAATTCAGATCAAGCGCCACTTGGGGCTCCCGGCTTGGCAGGTTTGGGTTCTGTGGTTTGTGCCAGGCGGCTGTAGAGGCTGCCGAACAAGATCACCAGCACCATGGCGCCCAGCCCGTAGCTGTAGGCGTCCCAATAGTGGCGGCCCAGGCCCACATCGCCGCGCAACCGTTCGTAAATTACCGCTCCGGACACGCCGCTGACCAGCCCGCGCAGGCTGGGTGGGCTGCTCTGCAGATAAGTGCGCAGCAGGGGTTGGGCCTGGGCGCTGGTGATGGCGTACAAACCGGCGGGGAGTTCTGTGCCCGCTTGTTCGATCCAAACGCGCACGCTGTCCCCATCGCTGGCGATCACCAGGATCATGGCGAAGTCACGCAGATGCTGGATGGATTGCAGCGCAGGCGTTTGCCAGGGGTCGCTGCGCCCCGGGCCGCTGAGAATTACCCCGCGCGGG